>CAZICN010000430.1:0-2946 GCA_964537655.1 uncultured Aestuariivirga sp. | reverse complement strand
ACTCTCGGGTGGCGAGCAGACGCTCACTGCCCTCTCCCTCATCTTCGCGGTGTTCCTCACCAACCCGTCGCCGATCTGCGTGCTCGACGAAGTCGACGCGCCGCTCGACGACCACAATGTCGAGCGCTTCTGCAACCTCCTGGAAGCGATGCTGGAGCGGACCGAGACGCGTTTCCTCATCATCACCCACCATCCGCTCACCATGGCGCGCATGCACCGGCTGTTCGGCGTCACCATGATGGAGCGCGGCGTGTCGCAGCTGGTTTCGGTCGATCTCGAGACCGCCGAGCAGCTGGTAGCGGAAGCCGGCTGATCTCTTCTCAGTTCCGATCCTCAGAATTCACCAGATTTCCCTTCTGGGGAGGAAATCTGGTCAAGCTCTACGGCTTTGGATCGCCGCGCCCAACGGATAGAGCCGCATGATCCACAGCAGCAACAGGAGACCCGGGATGGCGAGGAAGGCGGTCATGCTCCAGAAGGTGAACCAGTCGGTGTTGTCCGCGAGCCAGCCGCTGCCCGAGGACAGCCAGGTGCGGCCCTGCGCCATGAAGGACGTCAGCAGGGCGTACTGCGTGGCGGTGAAGGCGACATTGCACAGGCCTGACAGATAGGCGACCAGCGCCGCCCCGGCCGCACCGCCCGCGATATTGTCGGCGGTGATGGCGATGGCCAGCGCCGGCAGGTCATGTGGAAAGGCGGCGCACACCGTGCCGACAAGCGCGTTCGGATCGGCGGCCAACGCCTCCCTGGCGCACAGGCCGTATTCGGTGCCGCGCACCGCCACATAGGCGAAGGCGAGATTGGTGACGGCCTGCAGGATGCCACCGATCAGCAGCGCCCTGAACACGCCCCAGCGCGCCACGGCGATGCCGCCGATGACCGCGCCGACGATCGTCATCCATATGCCCCAGACCTTGCTGACGCTGGCGATCTCGATGCCGGTGTAGCCCATCTCCACATAGAAGGGATTGGCCATCGTGCCGCCCAGCGCGTCGCCGAATTTATAGAACAGGACGAACAGCAGGATCACGACCCAACCGCGCCGGCCAATGAAATCGGCAAAAGGGTTGACGATCGATTCCTTGACCCATTGGACGTAGTCGCGCTTGCCTGGCGCAATGGCGACCTTGGGCTCCGGCACGAACAAGGTGAGCACGGCTGAGGCGAGCATCGCGGCGGCTAGCACCGTGAACACCACCGGCCAGGAGTAGAAATCCGACAAGCCGACCGCACCGGCGCCAGCCAGCAGCAGACCGAAGCGGTAGCCGATCTGGGTGGCAGCGGCGCCATGGCCCTGCTCGTCCTGGGGCAGGAACTCGATGCGATAGGCATCGATGACGATGTCCTGGCTGGCGGACAGGAAGGCGACGATGACGGCGATGAGCGCCGTCAGCCACGGATCGACCCTCGGGTCGACCTGGCCCATGGCAAAGATCGCAGCCGCAAGCAGCAATTGCGTCAGGAGCAGCCAGCTGCGCCGCCGTCCCAAAAGCCGCGTCAGGACCGGCAGCGGCACTTGGTCCATGATCGGCGACCATAGGAACTTGAAGGCGTAGGGCGTACCGACGACGGCGAAGAGGCCGATGGTGGTTTTGTCGACGCCGAGCTTGGACAGCCAGTAGGAGAGCGTCGAGAGCGTCAGCAGCAGCGGCAGCCCCGAGGCGAAGCCCATTGCCAGGATGATGAGCATACGAGGGGTCAGATAGGCCGTGACCGCCGACCACCAGTCCTTCTTCACTGCAATTGTTTCAGCCATCGCAGATCCTCATTGCATCCGGCCGACTCAGGGATCGAGCGACGCGGCAAACGCCATCGTTACGCACTAGGCCGAACCGCGTCAGCCTATTTTTCGACTGCGGGACCAGCCACATCACGGGGCCGGCGAATCTCATTTCCACCAGCGCTTGACGCAATCCGCCGCGCGAATCGCCGCATCGCTACAGGCGCCTTTAAAACCAAGGTAAATCAAAGACTTGAATCGCACAGGCGTTGCTTGACACGTTTTTGCCCAAACTCTATGGTGCGCGCGATTTTGAGGGGCGTTTACGTCGCATCAGCCATTTTTTCGAGCGGGATCATGAAGACATCCGATGACCGGCTCAAGGATCTGGAGAAGCGGCTGGACACCAGTCTGAGCCAGCGCAAAAGGACAGAGGGACCCGATACGACCGAGGGATCGGCCGCGGGTCTCGCGATGCGGGCGGTGACCGAGCTTTTCGTCGGTCTCGCGGTCAGCATGGGCCTCGGCTGGATGGCGGACAAGTATTTCGGCACGGCGCCGTGGGTCATGCTGGCCTTCATGCCGTTCGGGATCGCTGCGGGGGTCGTCAATGTGATGCGGCTCTCAAAGAGCAAACAGGCCGAGGAGGTGCTGGGCGGCAAGGGCCCGGTGGCGCCGTCGGTCAAAGACGACGACGAGGATTGAACGTGTCAACGACCACTACTGAAGCGGCAGCCGGCGCTGCGCCTGAGAAGATCATTGATCCGATCCATCAGTTCCAGATCAACACCATCATCGACCTCGGCCCCTTCTCGCTCACCAATTCCGGCCTGTGGGCCATCATCGCGGTGGTCTGCGCCGCCCTCCTCTTCCTGCTGGCGCCCAAGCACCTCATCCCGACCAGGCTGCAGTCGGTCGCCGAAAGCATCTACGAATTCATCGAGAACATGACGAAGGAAGTGCTGCATGAGAATGCCCGCACCTATTTCCCCTTCGTGCTCACCCTCTTCACCTTCATCCTGTTCTGCAACGTCCTCGGCCTCATTCCCTATTCCTTCACGGTGACGAGCCACATCATCATCACGCTGGCGCTGGCGCTCGTCGTCTTCATCGGCGCCACGATCATCGGCTTCATCCGCAACGGCTTCGGCTATCTCAAGCTGTTCGTGCCATCGGGCGTTCCGATGCTGCTCCTTCCGCTCGTCGTCGTCATCGAGCTCGGGTCC
>CAZICN010000429.1:0-2960 GCA_964537655.1 uncultured Aestuariivirga sp. | reverse complement strand
CTCGCGCGCAACGTCCTGCGTAAGCGCATAGGCGCCGTGACCGACCATCGCGCCATTGGCGGCGAAGGTCTCGTAATCCATCGGCATGTCGAATTGCGACGCCGGCACATAGGAGCCGAGCGGCCCGCCCACTTGAATGGCGCGCGCCGGCCGCCCCGAATGCGTGCCGCCGCCGAAGCCTTCGACAAGCTCGCGCAAGGTGATGCCGAAGGCCTTCTCGACGAGGCCGCCCTGCTTGATATTGCCGGCGAGCTGGAACGGCAGCGTGCCGCGCGAGCGGCCCATGCCGTAATTCTTGTAGAACGCCGCACCCTTCGCCAGGATATCCGGCACCGCGGCGAAGCTCAGCACATTGTTGATGACGGTGGGCTTTCCGAACAGGCCTTCGAGGGCCGGGATCGGCGGCTTCGGGCGAACCATGCCGCGCTTGCCCTCGAGGCTTTCGAGCATGGAGGTCTCTTCGCCGCAGATATAGGCGCCGGCACCGGTGCGCACGGCCAGTGAGAAGCTCTTGCCCGAGCCCTGGATGTTGTCGCCGAGGAAACGCGCCGCGACCGCGTTCACGATCGCCTGCTTCATCTTGGCAATGGCATGGGGATATTCGGAGCGGATGTAGACGAGGCCCCGCGTCGCTCCCGTGGCGATGCCGGCAATGGTCATGCCTTCGATCAGCGTGAAGGGATCGCCTTCCATCAGCATGCGGTCGGCGAACGTGCCGCTGTCGCCTTCATCGGCATTGCAGCAGACATATTTCTGGTCGGCGCTGGCGTCGTGCACCGTCTTCCATTTGATGCCGGTCGGGAAGCCCGCACCGCCCCTGCCGCGCAGGCCCGACTCGGTGACGTCCGTGACGATATCGATGCCGGATTTCGCAAGCGCCGCCTTGAGGCCGGCGAAGCCGCCATGCGCGACATAGTCGTCGATGGACAAGGGGTCGATCACGCCGCAGCGCGCGAAGGTGAGGCGCTCCTGCTTCCTGAGATAGTCGATTTCCTCGGTGAGGCCGTGGCCGAGGCGATGCTTGCCGCCATTCAGGAAACCGGCATCGAAGAGGGCGGCGACATCCTTCGCCGTCACCGGACCATAGGCGACGCGGCCCTTGGCGGTTTCGACCTCGACCAGGGGCTCGAGATAGAGAAGCCCGCGCGAGCCATTGCGGATGATTTCGATCGTGAGCTTGCGCCTGTCTGCTTCGGCCTTGATCGCCAGGGCAACCTTGTCGGCGCCCATCGAGAGGGCCGCGGCGTCATTCGGGATGAAGACCTTCGTCATTGCGCCGCCTCGGACAGGGTCTCGGCCATGATCTCGTCGAAGCGCGTGGCATCGACGCGGCCATGCAGATTGCCATCGACCATCATCGCCGGCGACAGCGCGCAGTTGCCGAGACAATAGACGGCCTCGAGCGTGACGCTGCCGTCAGCACTGGTCTCGCCGAAGCCGGTCCTGAGGCTGGCCTTGGCGTGATTGCACAGAGCCTCGCCCTGCATCGACTGGCAGCTCTCGGCTCGGCAGATTTTCACCACATGGCGCCCCGCCGGAACGCTGCGGAAATCATGATAGAAGGTGACGACGCCATGAACTTCGGCGCGCGAGAGATTGAGGATATTGGCGATGACCGGGAGGACGGCTTCCGGCACGCAGCCGATTTCTTCCTGCACCTCATGCAGGATCTCGATCAGTTCGTCGGGGCGGTTGCCGTGGCGGCTGCAGACCTCACGGGCGCGCTCCCCGTCCGGCGATGCTTCGGGCTTCGTCAACATTCGCGCCAAACCTTCCTGGCCGGATGACCGGCGCCGGGTATCTCGTGTCTCGGTTCGCAAGTTCGCCAAACTGGCCGGCGCAGCGAGCGAACTTGCGAACCGAAAGGACACGAGCAAACTCAAGATTCTAATGCGCTTTTTCAACGCGCAGTTCCTGTAGCGCTTTGCCGGACGAGGGCAGGAACTGCGCGTTCAGCGCATTAGGTAATATAGTCATTTCATGCCCAAACGGCCAGCTTGGGGCAAATCGGTTGTTCCGATGAAATGATCGTTACGCCCGATGAAGGCCAGGAGGATTGCGCAAAGCGGCGGGATCGAAGCCGAGGGCGACTTGCTGCAGCGCAGCAATGATCGGTGCCAGCGGCTCGCGATCGACGACCAGAAGCCCGACGGCATGCTCGACATGCGGCTCGGCCAGGGGAATGGCGGAAACGCCGGCCATGGGCCCCAGCGCATCGAGGAAATATTCCGGCATGATGCTGGCGAGGCCGGTGAAGCGCACATTGGACCACAGGTTGATGACCGAATTGGTCTCGAGCCGGGGCTGCGGCTGGCAGTTGGCGGAACGGAAGGCGCGGTCGATGATGCGCCGGTTCTGCATATTGGGGGTGAGCAGGCACAGCGGCTCCTGCGCCGCCTCGAACCAGGACACGGTCTCGCGCTTCGCCAGAGGATGGGCCGAGGCGACGAACAGGCAGTAGCGCTCGCGATAGAGCGGCGAGGCGAGAAGCCCGTCGATCGGCTCGTTGTCGAGATAGGCGATGCCGACAGGACCGAGGATGCGATCGGCAAACGCCGCGTCGCCCCGCAGGTCCTCGCCGGTCGAGCGCATCACAGCGAGCGCTGTGTCGATATCCCCGCGATAGGCGATGCCGACATCGAGGGAGAAGTCGTTCAGGCCGCGCAGGATCTCGGCGGTCGAATGCGAATAGACGGTGAAATCGACGCCCGGATGCTGGGCCTGCATGGTCTGGGTGAGGAGGGGCGCCATCGGCAGGGCCGACGGCACCGCGCCGATCACCAGCCGGCCGGTCAACTGCTCCTTGCGGCCCTTGATCGAGGCGAGCTCCTGCTGCATCGCCTGCCAGTTGTCGAGAATGGTATGCGCCCATTTGAGCACCCGCTCGCCCTCGGGTGTCAGGCCATGGAAGCGCTGGCCGCGCTCGACGATCGGCACGCCGAGTTCCTGCTCGAGCTGGC
>CAZICN010000428.1:0-2960 GCA_964537655.1 uncultured Aestuariivirga sp. | reverse complement strand
CGAGGCCGGCCTACATGCCGAAATTGACCGCCTCCGACAGCCCCTGGACGAGACCCGCTATGCAGATCTGGTTGACCATCTTGGCGAGCTGGCCCGAGCCTGGGGCGCCGAGAAGCCGGCACATGCGGGAATAATGTGCAATGAGGGGGGCCGCCTTCGCGAAATCAGGCTCCTCGCCGCCGCACATGACAGTGAGCACGCCATTCTCGGCGCCGGCCTGGCCGCCCGAGACCGGCGCATCGACAAAACCCAGCCCTTTCGCCTTCGCCGCCTGGTGCAGCTCGCGCGCCACATCGGCGGAGGCCGTCGTATGATCGACGAAGACAGCGCCTTTCTTCATCGACTGGAAGGCGCCATCCTTGCCCAAGGTGACCTGACGCAGGTCGTCGTCATTGCCGACGCAGGCGAAGACGAAATCAGCACCCTTTGCTGCTTCGGCGGGCGTCGGCGCGGTCTTGTCCTTGAACGCATTCGCCCATTTGGCCGCCTTCTCAGGCGAGCGATTGTAGACGGTCACCGGAACGCCGCCTTTGCTCTTGAGATGGCCGGCCATCGGATAGCCCATGACGCCCAAGCCGATCCAGGCTGCTGATTGGCTCATTGTTCACTCCATGTCGCGGGTTGACGCCGGAACGGCGGATAGAGATGGTGGAAGGAGCCGATAGATATTAGAAACCGGCGGCCAGAGCAAATCCTGGCAAAGGATTTGCTCCGACAATTCACGTGCAGGGGGAGACCCGCGATGGCGGTGACGTTCAAGGACATCGAGACGGCGCGCGCCACGCTCAAGGGCAATGTGGTGCGCACGCCGCTCATCCGGGCGGCCAAGCTCTCCGACATCACCAGCGCCGACATCTTCGTCAAGTTCGAGAACCTGCAAGTCACCAGTTCGTTCAAGGACCGCGGCGCCTACAACAAGATGTCGAGCCTCTCCGCGGCGGAACGGACCCGCGGCGTGATCGCCATGTCGGCCGGCAACCATGCGCAGTCGGTCGCCTATCACGCCAAGCGGCTCGGCATTCCGGCCACCATCGTGATGCCGGAGACGACGCCCTCGACCAAGGTCGAGCGCACAAAGGCGCATGGCGCGACCGTCATCCTGTCGGGTGAAACACTCGCCGAGAGCCAGGTGACCGCCGAAGCGCTGGTCAGGGACAAGGGCTTCCTGCTCATCCACCCTTACGACGACGACAAGGTCATCGCCGGACAAGGCACGATCGGCATCGAAATGCTCGAGGATGAGCCTAGCCTCGACATGCTCGTGGTGCCGATCGGCGGCGGCGGGATCATCGCCGGCATGGCGATCGCGGCGAAGCATCTCAAACCCGCAATCGAAGTGATCGGCGTCGAGGTGAAGCTCTATCCCTCGATGTATCATGCGCTGCGCGGTCAGCCCGCCAAATGCGGTGGTTCCACCCTCGCCGAAGGCATCGCGGTCAAGAACGTGACCGAGCGCACCATCGCCATCTGCAGGCAGTATGTCGATGACGTGCGCCTGGTCGGCGAGAGCGACATCGAGCGCGCGGTGATGGCCTATCTGACGCACCAGAAGACCCTGGCCGAGGGGGCGGGAGCCGCGGGCCTGGCCGCCGTCCTCGCCGATCCCGCCCATTTCCGCGGCCGCAAGGTGGGCCTCGTGCTGTGCGGGGGCAATATCGACCCGCGCATCCTCGCTTCCGTCATCCTGCGCGAGCTCGAGCGCGAACACAGGATCGTGAACCTGCGGATTCAGATCGACGACAGGCCAGGCGTGCTCGGGCGCATCGCCACGCTGCTCGGGCAACTGGGCGCCAATATCCTTGAAGTGTCGCACCGGCGGATGTTCCTCGATGTCCCGGCCAAGGGGGCGGAACTCGAAATCATGATCGAGACGCGCGACGGGCCGCATGCCGATGAGATCGTGACGCGGATCGAGGCGGAGGGCTTCTCCACCCGGGTGCTCGATGCGCCCGGCGGACGCGAAACCGGGCGCCGGACATGACCCGAGGGCCCGCTGTTTGAGGCTTGTGCGGATCGGCAAGGACGGGCAGACTTCCGCCGTTAGCAGCTTGCTGATTCAGAACTGAATTGAAGGGGAAATACCATGGAAGGATTTGGCTGGATCATGTCGATCGTCATCGGGGCCATCGCCGGATGGATCGCCGAAAAGCTGATGAAGTTCGACACGGGCCTCATCATGAACATCGTGCTGGGCATCGTCGGCGCCATCGTCGGTAACTTCCTGCTCGGTCTCTTGGGCGTCGGCCTCGGCGGCTTCTTCGGCCAGCTGATCGTCGCGGTCGTCGGCGCCTGCATCCTCATCTACGCCTATCGCCTCATCAAGTCGAAGCAGGCCTGAGCATCGAAAGGCCCCTCCCGCTTCGGGCGGGAGGGACAACAGGCATGGTCTCCCGGTCTTGCTTCCCGGTCAGGCAGTGAGGCGGATAGGAGTTTCGCGGCCCGCAAGGCGCGGGGATTCCGTAATGCGCCTGCCTTGTTTCGCACCTGCCCCGCCATCGCGGCACCCTCCGACGGCTGTAACATGTCAAGCCTTGCATCTGCCACACGCGTTGGCAGAATAGGCTCATGATCAACGATGCAGGACATTCCCGGTGACGATCGAGCGGCGCAATTTTCCGCAGTTCTTCATTACGGCGCCCGCATCATGCCCCTATTTGCCCGGCCGCATCGAGCGCAAGGTCTTCACGCATCTGATCGGCACCGAAGCACGCCAGCTCAATACGCAGCTTTCGCAAGCCGGGTTCCGGCGCAGCCAGAACATCGCCTACCGGCCCGCCTGCGATGGCTGCTCGGCCTGCGTGTCGGTGCGGGTTTGCGTCAAGGAGTTCAAGCCGTCGCTGTCCTTCCGCAAGATCGTCAAGGCAAACGCCGACCTCAAGGGCACGGTGAGGCCGGCCAAGGCGACGAGCGAGCAATACTCCCTGTTCCGCGGCTATATCGACGAGCGCCATGCCGATGGC
>CAZICN010000427.1:0-2981 GCA_964537655.1 uncultured Aestuariivirga sp. | reverse complement strand
CATCATTGAAGATCGTGCGGCCGATGGCAAACCCCTTCACCCATTTCTGGCCGGCGGCGACGCCGAAGGCCGTGGCGAGCTCGGCTTCCGGCGCCTCGAGGCCGAGAAGCACGATGCCCCGGCAATGGGGATCGTTGCCGGCGATGACAGCGCCGATGTTCCGCCATGCCGCTTGCGTCGCCTGCGGCTCGAGCGTCCCCCAGTCGGGCTTGATGCCCAGCGCATAAAGCTGCTCGAGCGCGCGGGCGACCGTGTCGTCTTTCAGCGCGCCATGTTTGCCCGCGATGATCTCGACCAGCAATTCGCGGCCCACCCGGCGCGCCGCCTCGAACAGGGTGCGCAGCTTGCCGGCCTGCTCGTCCTTGAGCGCCCGGTCGTCATCGGGATGATAGAAAGCGAGGCATTTGATCGTGTGGCCGAGCGGCCATTCGACGAGACGGGCGCCGACATCCTGGGTGAATTCGAAGCGCAGCGGCCGCGAGCCCGGCTCCTCGAGCGGGCGGCCGATCCAGAAATCATGTTTTGCCGCATCGAACATCGCCTCGCGGCCATAGGTGTCGTCGAGCAGCATGCCGAAACCCGGCCGGCCCTGGGCGACATTGGCCGTCGCCTGGACGGCCAGCCGCTTGAACCCGGTGATGCGCTCGCGCGGCGCGCCGAGCCTGTCGGCCACTTCCTCGAGCTGTTTCCTGTGATCGATCGCCAGCGCCAGCAGGCCTTCCGGCTGCGGCCGCCGCGTCGTCGCCCAGTGAATGTGGTTGATTGCCTCGTCGCGGCGCAGCGCCTTGTGCCTGCTGCCGTGCTCGAGGAAGAACTGCAGCTCTTCCCAGGTCGGGATCTCGGGCGAGCAGAGAAGGCGCGACACGGCGAAGGCGCCGCAGGCATTGGCCCAGGTGGCCGAGGTGGCATGGTCCTCGCCCCTGAGCCAGCCGCGCAGGAAGCCCGACATGAATGAGTCGCCCGCGCCCAGCACATTATAGACCTCGATCGGGAAGCCCTTGCCGACGATGCCGTCCTCGATGCTGGCCGGAATGGCCTCCGGAAAGACCACGCAGCCCATCGGCCCGCGCTTCAGCACGATCGTCGCCCGGGACAGGGAGCGGATCTTGCGCAAGGCCAAGAGCGTGTCCTCTTCGCCACCGGCGATATGCACTTCCTCCTCGGTGCCGACGATCAGGTCGCAATCGGCAAGAATGGTCTGAAGTTGCACGGATACCGTATCCGATCTGATATAGCGCTCCTCACCCGCCGCATGGCCGGCCAGGCCCCAGAGATTGGGCCTGTAGTCGATGTCGAGGATGACGCGCCCGTCATTCGCCTTGGCCAGTGCCATCGCCTTCTTCTGGGCGGCGTGATTATGGGGCCGCGCAAAATGCGTTCCGGTGACGAGGATCGCGGCGCTCGAGCGGATGAAGCCCGGATCGATGTCGGCTTCCGAGAGCGCGCTGTCGGCACAGTTCTCGCGATAGAAGATGAGCGGAAAGGTCTTGTCGTTCTCGACCGACAGGAGGACGAGCGAGGTCAGCCGCTCCCTGTCGGTGACGATGCCCGTGAGCGACACGCCCTCGCGGGCCATCTGCTCCTTGATGAAGCGGCCCATCTGCTCATCGCCGACCCTGGTGATGAGGCCGGATCGGAGACCCAGCCTGGCGGTGCCGATGGCGATGTTGGACGGGCAACCGCCCACCGACTTGGCGAAGGAAGCGATGTCTTCGAGCCTCGATCCGATCTGCTGGCCGTAAAGATCGACGGAAGACCGGCCAATGGTAATGACGTCAAGTTCCGCCATGGGCCTCCCACAGTCCTCTTTATTGTCTAAGCTTGACGACATGAAACAATAATTCTATTCAATCGTCAATTCAGAATATTTGTTCCGTTTTGGGAGGTCACATGATCAGGTTCGGGGTTCTGGGCGCCGGGCGCATCGGCAAGGTCCACGGGGCCACTCTGGCAGGGTCCGGGCGCGCCAGGGTCGCCTGCGTCGCCGATGCCGACGCCAAGGCGGCGCATGCGCTGGCGCAATCGGTCGGCGCCAGGGTCGCCTCGGTGGACGAGGTGATCAAGGCCGGCGACACGGATGCGATCCTGATCGCCACCCCGACCGACACCCATGCCGACCTGATCGAGAAGGCGGCGCAGGCCGGCAAGATGATCCTGTGCGAGAAGCCGGTGTCGCTGTCGGTGGAGCGCATCGAGAAATGCCTCGCCGTGGTCGAGAAGGCCAAGGTGCTGCTGATGATCGGCTTCCACCGCCGCTACGACCCGAATTTCTCGAGCTTGGAAAAGCGCCTGCGCAAGGGCGAGGCGGGCGATGTCGAGATCGTCACCATCACCTGCCGCGATCCGGCCCCACCGCCCGTTTCCTATATCGAGCGCTCGGGCGGCCTCTATCGCGACATGATGATCCATGATTTCGACATGTCGCGCTTCCTCTTGGGGGCTGAGGAGATCGACATGGTGCATGCGTTCGGCGGCAACCTGGTCGATCCCGCCATCGGCAAGGCCGGCGACATCGACACGGCGGCGGTGCATATGCAGACGAAGCGCGGCGCCATGGTGATCATCACCAATTCGAGGCGCGCGACTTACGGTCATGACCAGCGCATCGAGGTGCATGGCAGCAAGGCGATGCTGCGCGCCGGCAATATCCATCTGACGACGGTCGAATGCGCCAATGGCGAGGGCTTCACCAGCGACCTCATCCCGTTCTCCTTCATCGAGCGTTATTCGGAAGCCTATCGCCTCGAAGTGCTGGCTTTCCTCGACGCGGTGGAAAAGGGTGTCCCGCCGTCGGCCTCCGGCCATGACGGACTCCAGGCGCAGAAGCTCGCCGAGGCCGCGACGGAAAGCTGGAAGACCGGCAAGCCGGTGAAGGTGACGTAGCACACCCCTCGCCCCGCGCAGCGGGGAGAGGGTATGTCAGCTTCCTCTTCTCTCCGCCACGGCGACGGTGAGCGTCATGGCGAGCGCCATCGAGGCGG
>CAZICN010000426.1:0-2992 GCA_964537655.1 uncultured Aestuariivirga sp. | reverse complement strand
CCTGCGGGCGTCCACCCTCCCCGCGCTGGCGCGCAAGGAGGGAGATTTCGCACCTGTGGCGCGACCTCAATTCATCCTGGCCTCGACAGTGCTGAATCCATCAATCTTTTCAAGCGAAGAGAGCGGGCGAGGACTTGCGGCTGAATTGCCCCGGAGCAATTTTGTTCAAGCGTGCGTGGGGCGGAATGCTATATTTGGGCCATGCTTCAGATATCGCCCCGTGACTCGCTCGGCCCAGAGCCTCTGTCCCCCGAGGACGAGACCTATTTCTGGCGCGTGTCGCGGCATGGCGATCTCGACTGCTTCACCGCCACCTTCCGCAAACATGTCTTTCCGCCGCACACGCATGAGACCTATGTGGTGGGCGTCACGCTCGAGGGTGTGCACAGCTACATGCACAAGGGCGCCCGGGTGCGCTGCGAGGCGGGAACGATCTGCTTCATCAATCCCGATGAGGTGCATGACGGCTCGCCGGACATGGCCGGCTATTCCTACCGCATGACCTATCCGAGCCCCGCCTTCCTGATGGCGCTGCTGCGCCATGAAACCGGACGCTCCGTCGGCACGCCGCATTTCAAGTACCCCGCCGTTCACGATCCGCAGCTCGCCGATATCTTCTGCGCGGCGCACCGCGCCCTCGAAGGCAACAAGGAGGCGCTGTTCGCCGACGAGAAGCTTCTCGAATTCTACCTGACGGCCATCGAGCGGCATGCCGGCGGCCTGCCGGCGATCATCGCCGCCGGGCAGGAGCCGGACGCCATCGCCCGCACCAAGGATTATCTCATCGCCCATATGGCGGAGGCCACCGATTTCCAGGCGCTCGCCCGGCAGGTGGGCCTGAGCGCCTGGCATCTCATCCGCGTGTTCCGCAAGGCGACCGGCCTCACGCCGCATGCCTGGCTGGTCGACCGGCGCGTCCATCATGCGCGCGAATTGCTGAGGGCAGGGGAGAGCCCCAGCCATATCGCGCTGCAATGCGGCTTCGCCGACCAGGCGCATATGACGCGCGCCTTCAAGGCGAGGCTCGGTGTCACGCCCGGACAGTATCGCGCCCTCCTCAACTGAGCCTCGCGCCGGTCGCGGAAGCGCAAATTCCTTCAAGACCGCTGCGGCCGGTGTTGCTAGATCGCCGATCTTTCTGGAGCGTTACATGTCAAAGACCGCCGTCGAGTTCAGGCAAGGGGTGATCGACATCCTGCCGGTGATCGCCGCCGCCAGCGTCATCGGCCTCCTGTGGGGGACGCTCGCCGCGAGCAAGGGCCTGTCGCCGCTCGAGACCGGGCTGATGAGCGTCAGCGTCTTCGCCGGCGCCGCGCAGTTCGTCGCCATCGAATTGTGGCGCGACCCCGCCCCCTGGGCCTTCCTCACCATGACCGTGTTCATCGTCAATATCCGGCATGTGCTGATGGGCGCCTCGCTGTCGCGGCATATGGGGCTGATCCCGCCCGGCTGGCAGGCGGCCTTGCTCTATATGATGGCGGACGAGAACTGGGCCTTCTCGGAACGCCGGGCCCTCACCCAGCCCTTGACCATGGCCTATTATCTGGGGCTCGGCCTGCCCATGGTGCTAACCTGGACGGTGTCGAGCGTCGCCGGCGCGCTGGCGGGCGCGTGGCTCGAGGATCCGGGGGCTTACGGATTCGACTTTGCCTTCTCGGCCCTGTTCATCGGCATCCTGGCGGGATTCTGGAAGGGGCCGAAGACCGGCGCGGTGCTGGCGGCGAGTGCCGTCGCCGCCGCCCTTGCCAAGCTCACCGTTCCGGGCGCCTGGTACATCGTGCTGGGCGGGCTTGCCGGCGTCGCCGTGGCGGTTCTGCTCCATGCCGAGGAAGAGGAAGCGAGGGCCGCCTCATGACGCTGCATCTTTCGACGCTCGTTGCCATCATCGGCATGGCGCTCGCCACCTATGCGACGCGCCTCGCGGGCCTCTTCCTCATGCGCCATGTGACGGTGAAGGGGCGCACCAAGGCGGCCTTCGACGCGCTGCCGCCCGCCATCCTGATGGCGGTCATCGCGCCGACCATCATCGCCACCGGTGTCGCCGAAACCATTGCCGCGGCGATCACTGCGGCCTCCGCCATGCTGCGCCTGCCTATGATCGTCACCGTTCTCGTCGGCATGGCGAGCGTCGTGCTGCTGCGCATGGCGATGTGAGGGGGAGGGGAGCCTCCCTGGCTTTCCGCGCGTTCTTTCGGTAAGCTCCCGACACTCGCTTCGTTTTTGCAACGGAGGGTGAGGCCCCGGGAAGGTGAGACATCCTGGAATACTACAGGAGGTGGGTGTTGCTGTTCGGGTGACGCTCATTGTCGAGACAGCTGCAAGTGCTGCCACAACAATGCGGCAAGTCCACAGTACCGAAATCCGCCGAAATCCCAACGCGCACTGGTAGGAAAGATTTGAATTTCTAGGGGGGAGGGATTGGGCAAGACTATTGTTTTAGGCGATGAATTTGACGATGAACTCAAGGTTCATCTCATCGAGAAACTGAAATCTCTTGGTGCAAAGTCTTTGTCATCAGATTGGTCGCTTTCGGGATCACAAGAGTTGAATTCGCTTTCTGTTGAACTCAGGGACGCAGTTTTGGATATCGTATCAGAGACTTTTGTTGGCCTTTCGGTCTCTGGGCCTGATGAGCTGGTTGATGAGGTTGCAAAGGCTGTAGAGGTGCAGTGGCATAGGCAACGTTGAAAGTGCTACTAAGAAAAAACGGCGAAATTTCATGGGATGTGTCAGGATGGATCCGTTGCAAGATCCATCCTAGGGGCCGTTCACCATGACGAGATTACGACCGCCGGCCTTGACGTCGTAAAATTGCGCACTGATGGGTTTTCGGAAATGGCGCTTGACCTTGTGGGCTAAGACGTGAGATTTGGATAATATCAGAATCAGAAAGAATGCGCCCGCGGCTCAGACCTGCGGGCGTTTTGCTTCTGAAGCATGACTTGCGCTCAAACCGCTAGCTCAGCGCAACTGCGGCGCAGACCGATCCTTC
>CAZICN010000425.1:0-3020 GCA_964537655.1 uncultured Aestuariivirga sp. | reverse complement strand
GGCTCTACGACTGGCGCTTCGCCGCGGTCACGGCGGCGACGATCCTCGGCTACACGATCTGGACGCTGGCGATCACGCAATGGCGGCTGACCTATCGCCGCCGCATGCTCGAGGCCGAGAGCGAGGCCAACGCCAAGGCGATCGACAGCCTGCTCAACTACGAGACGGTGAAGTATTTCGGCAACGAGGAGCATGAGGCGCGCCGCTACGACCTGTCGATGGCGCGCTACGAGAAGGCCTCGATCAAGACCTGGATCTCGCTCGCCATCCTCAATGCCGGCCAGGCGCTGATCTTCGCCGTGGGCCTCACCATCGCCATGCTGATGAGCGGCTATGCGGTCCATGCCGGAGCGATGACGCTGGGCGATTTCGTCATGATCAACGCCCTGATGATCCAGCTCTACATGCCGCTCAATTTCATCGGTTCGGTCTATCGCGAGATCAAGCAGGGGCTGATCGATGTCGAGGAGATGTTCTCGCTTCTCGAGGTCGAGGCCGATATCAAGGACCGCCCCGGCGCCGTGCCCTTGCGTCCCGGCAAGGGCGAGATCGTCTTCGACCATGTCAGTTTCGCCTATGACAAGGACCGGCCGATCCTGCGCGATCTTTCCTTCCACGTGCCGAGCGGCCACACGACGGCGATCGTCGGGCCGTCGGGCGCTGGAAAATCCACCATCTCGCGGCTCCTGTTCCGTTTCTACGAGGCAGGCTCCGGCCGCATCCTGATCGACGGGCAGGACATCGCCCAGGTGACCCAGAAGACCTTGCGGGCCGCCATCGGCATGGTGCCGCAGGACACGGTGCTGTTCAACGACACGGTGCGTTACAACATCCGCTATGGTCGCCCCGAGGCGAGCGATCAGGAAGTGGAGGACGCAGCGCGCCTGGCGCAGGTTCACGCCTTCGTCATGACGCTGCCGAAGGCCTATGAGAGCCTGGTCGGCGAACGCGGCCTGAAGCTGTCGGGCGGTGAGAAGCAGCGTGTGTCGATTGCCCGCACCATCCTCAAGTCGCCACCCATCCTCATTCTCGACGAAGCCACGTCGGCGCTCGATTCGATGACCGAGCGCGAGATCCAGACGGCGCTGCGCCAGGTGTCGCGCAACCGCACGACGCTGGTCATCGCCCACCGCCTGACGACGGTCGTCGAGGCCGACGAGATCATCGTCCTCGACCAGGGTGCTATCGCCGAACGCGGCACCCATGCCCGATTGCTCAAGAAGCGTGGCCTCTATGCGCAGATGTGGAACCGTCAGCGCGAGGCCGAAGAGGCGCGCCGCATCCTGGCCGATATCGAGCATGAGGAAGGCGTCGCGCCGGATGATGAAGCCGACGCGAAGCCCGGTGTCGTGACCGGCGCCGTCAACTGACCACTTCTGTATTTGCCGACAATCCTGGGATAAACTGGTTTCGTTCGATCATGTCACTCGTCAACACCATCACCTCGACCCTCGTGCCCGTCCATCGGGAAGGCTGGCGGTTCGTCGCCATCGCGGCGGCGGTCACCCTCGTCCTCTATTGGTTCGACCTCGATTTCCTAGCGCTCCTGGCGCTGGTGGTGACCTTGTGGTGCGCCTACTTCTTCCGCGACCCCGAGCGGGTGACGCCCTTGCGTCCCGGGCTCGTCATCTCGCCCGCCGACGGCCGCATCAGCGCCGTCGAAAGCGTGGTGCCGCCGCCCGAGCTCGATTTGCCGCGCGAGCCGGTGACCCGCATCTCGGTGTTCATGAATGTCTTCGACGTGCATATCAACCGCTCGCCGGTCGATGCGCGCATCTCCCACATCGCCTATGTGCCGGGAAAATTCCTGAGCGCCGATCTCGACAAGGCGAGTCTCGACAATGAGCGCCAGGCGCTGACGCTCGAACTCGACGATGGCCGCAAGCTGGGCGTCGTGCAGATCGCCGGCCTGGTGGCGCGCCGGATCGTGAAGTTCGTCAATGACGGCGACATGCTCAAGGCCGGCGAGCGCTTCGGACTCATTCGGTTCGGCAGCCGGGTCGATGTCTATCTGCCGCAAGGCGTGAGTTCGCACGTCGTCGTCGGCCAGCGCGCCGTGGCGGGCGAGACCGTATTCGCCGATTTTTCTTCCACCGAGACCGAGCGCGCCGGGCGGCGCAATTGAGGAGTTGATCCATGGCGACTTTTCCGGGCCTCGAAGACGAGAACATCGACGAGAGCCACCGCGAGCAGCGGCTGCGCCGCTTCAAGCAGGTGCCGATCCGCATCCTGGTGCCGAACCTCATCACGCTGCTCGCTCTGTGCAGCGGCGTCACCGCCATCCGCCTCGGCATGGAAGGGCGCTACGAGCTCGCGGTCGGCGCCGTCATTCTCGCCATCGTGCTCGATGCGATCGACGGGCGGCTCGCCCGCTTCCTCAAAGGCACCTCGCGCTTCGGCGCCGAGCTCGATTCGCTCGCCGACTTCGTCAATTTCGGCGTGGCGCCCGCCATCCTCATCTATCTGTGGTCGCTCAATTCGCTGAAGAGCCTCGGCTGGCTGGTGGCGCTGTGCCTCGCCATCTGCTGCGCCCTCAGGCTGGCGCGTTTCAATGTCGCGATCGATGATCCCGACAAGCCGGCCTGGATGATGAACTTCTTCACCGGCGCGCCGGCGCCGGCAGGGGCCGGGCTCGCGATGGCGCCGATGTATCTGGGCTTCCTCGGCCTCATCCCCAACGGACATGACGTCGCCTGGCTGGTGCTGCCCTATACCGCCGCCGTGGCGCTCCTGATGGTGAGCCGGGTGCCGACCTATTCGGCCAAGACGCTCGGCTCGCGCATCAGCCGCGACCTCGTCCTGCCGCTGCTCGGCGTGGCGGCGCTGGTCAGCGTCAGCCTGATCGCCTTCACCTGGGAGATGCTGACGGCGATGTCGCTGCTCTATATCGTGCTTCTGCCCTTCGGCATGCGCTCCTATCGACGCCACAAGCGGGAATACGAGCAGCGCAAGGCGGAAGGCTAACGCTTCTCGAAATGCACCCGCCGGGCGAGCCAGCAGCCGACCGTGACGCGGGCCAC
>CAZICN010000424.1:0-3030 GCA_964537655.1 uncultured Aestuariivirga sp. | reverse complement strand
CACCACCGCGACCTCAGCCTCCATGTCGATGCCCCAGGCTTCGTCCGTCATGCGGATCGGATCGCGCGGGCCGAGAAACGAATCCGAGCCGCCCTGATACATCAGGGGATCGCTCCAGAAGCTCTCGGGCATTTCGGCGCCGCGCGCCTTGCGCACCAGTTCGACATGGTTGACATAGGCCGAGCCATCCGCCCATTGATAGGCGCGCGGCAAAGGCGATGAGCAATCATTCTCATGGAAGCGCAGCGACGGCACCGCGCCATGTTCGAGCGCTTCCGCCAGATCCGCGAGCCGGGGCGCGATGCGTGCCCAGTCGTCAAGGGCGTCTTGCAAGGTGGAGGCGATATTGAAAGCCTGCGTCGCGCGGGTGAGGTCGCGCGAGACCACGACCAGCCTTCCGTCACGCGTGCCATCCTTGAGGGTCGCCAGCCTCACGGCGCGCCCGTGAACTTCCGGTCGAGGCCCGACCAGCAGTCGATATAATCGGTCTGCAGGGTCTCGACGCTCGCGGCATAGGAGGTGAGATGCTGCGGGTAGCGCGTCTCGAACATGAAGGCCAGCGTGTTGGTGAGCTTGTGCGGCTTGAGCTCGACGGTGCTCGCCTTCTCGAAGGCCGTTGCATCCGGCCCGTGCGGCAGCATGCAGTTATGCAGGCTGACGCCGCCCGGCACGAAGCCGTCGGGCTTGGCGTCATACTGCCCGTAGATCAGCCCCATGAATTCCGACATGATGTTCATGTGGAACCAGGGCGGCCGGAAGGAATGTTCGGCGACCGACCAGCGCTCCGGGAAGATGACGAAATCGACATTGGCGGTGCCGTCCTCGCCCGAGGGTGCGGTCATCACCGTGAAGATCGAGGGATCGGGATGGTCGAACAGGATGGCGCCGACTGGCGAGAAGGTCCGGAGGTCGTATTTGTAGGGCGCGTAATTGCCGTGCCAGGCGACGACGTCGAGCGGCGAATGGCCGGTCTCGGTCTTGTAGAACTTTCCGCACCATTTGACGGTGAGGGTCGAACGCGTCTCGCGGTCCTCGAAGGCGGCGACCGGTGTCTTGAAGTCGCGCGGATTGGCGAGGCAGTTGGCGCCGATCGGGCCGCGGTCGGGGAGCGTGAGCTTGGCGCCGTAATTCTCGCAGAGATAGCCGCGCGCCGGACCGTCGACGAGCTCGGCGCGGAACTTGGTGCCGCGCGGGATGACGCAGATCTCGCCGGGCGCGACCTCGATGCGGCCGAGCTCGGTGCAGAAGCGAAGCCCGCCCGATTGCGGCACCACCAGCAGCTCGCCGTCGGCATTGAAGAAATATTCGTCGGTCATCGACTGGTTGACGAGATAGACCGCAGCCGCCATGCCGGTCTGCGTGTTGACATCACCCGCCGTCGTCATGGTGCGGACGCCGGATATGAAGGTCGTGCCGTCGTTCGGCATCGGCGGCGGGCCCCAGCGCAATTGGCCGATGGCGAGATCATGGTCATCGAGGCAAGGCGCGGTCTTCCAGAAGGGCAGGCTGGTGCGGGTGAAGCGGCCGGTATGCCGGACCGATGGCCTGATGCGGTAGAGCCACGAGCGCTCGTTGATGCCGCGCGGTGCCGTGAAGGGCGAGCCCGACAACTGCTCGGCATAGAGCCCATAGGCGCAGCGCTGCGGCGAGTTCTGGCCGTGCGGCAGGGCGCCGGGCAGCGCCTCGGTCTCGAAGTCGTTGCCGAAGCCCGGCATGTAGCCTGCGAGGATCGCGCTCTGCATCGCCGCCTCCATTGGTTTTGCGTGCAACCAGTTAATAGTTGCAACTGAAACCAGTTTTTGTCAAGATGCGGCATGGCCGAATTCGAACTCACCCGTTTCCTGCCCTTCCGGCTGAACCGCCTGGCGGCGGAGATTTCCGAGCAGTTGTCGAGGCTCTATGCCGAGCGCTTCCAAATCGACATTCCGCAATGGCGGGTGCTCGCCACCCTGTCGGCGGGCGAGGGCTGGACGGCCAAGGCGATCGTCGCCTCGACCCGCACCCACAAATCGACGATCAGCCGCGCCGTCGAGGCGCTGGAGGGCCGCGGCCTGATCGAGAGCGTGCAGTCGCCGAACGACAGGCGCGAATACCGGTTGCGGCTGACGGCGGCGGGCCGCGGGCTCTTCCGCAAGCTCGAGCCGGTGGTGCTCGCCTATGAGGCGAGGCTCCTGGGCGAGCTGGGCGAAGGCGAGGGCCGGCGCCTCGAAAAGGCGATCACGGCGCTCGAAGCGGCGCTCGGCCTCACGGCGGAGGATATCGGATGAGGCTCTATGGCTATTTCCGCTCGTCCGCCGCCTACCGGGTGCGCATCGCGCTCAACCTCAAGGGCGTGAAAGTCGAGCCGGCAAGCGTGCATCTTCTCAGGGACGGCGGCCAGCATCGCCTGCCGGCCTATCTCGCCCGCAATCCGCAAGGCCTGGTGCCGGCACTCGAGCTCGACGACGGCACCATGCTCACCCAGTCGCTGGCGATCATCGACTATCTGGAGAGCGTCTTCCCGAAGCCCCGCCTGATTCCGGCCGATCCGGTCATGGCCGCGCATGCGCGCGCCGTGGCGCTGGCCATCGCCTGCGACATCCATCCGCTCAACAATCTGCGCGTGCTCAATTATCTCAAGGGTCCGCTCGGCCGCACCCAGGAGGACGTGGACCAATGGTGCCGCCACTGGATCCTCGCCGGCGGCCTCGATGCGGTCGAGGCGATGATCGAGGGGGGTGATTTCTGCTTCGGCTCCGAGCCCGGCATCGCCGATATCTGTCTCATCCCGCAGGTGTTCAACGCGCGCCGCTACAAGATCGACATCTCGCATCTGAAGAAGATCGAGGCCATCGATGCCCGGTGCAAGCAGCATCCGGCGTTCCTCGCCGCCCATCCGCTGCGCCAGCCCGACGCGGAGTAGGGGTGATCGTCCTCTTGTTCGCGACGTTCAATAAGAACAGGATCTTCCGATTTGCTTTCCCCTTCTCCAGCAGGCAGGGCTGTCCGGGGAAATTTCCGAGGCGTTCGCAAAATCCCGCGAGAGCAGGG
>CAZICN010000423.1:0-3034 GCA_964537655.1 uncultured Aestuariivirga sp. | reverse complement strand
GCAGCAGGATCAGTTCGATCTCGCCATCACCGGCAAGCAGGACGCCAAGACGACGCTCGATAACGTCGCGAAGTTCCAGCAGAACCTGCTGAGCGAAGCCGGTCTGATCCAGTAACGAACTTTCGAGGGGACGCGCGCAGGGACCTGCGGGCGTCCTCTTTGTCTCAGGAATTGCAAAGCATGATGCGAGCAAGTCGGCTCAGGGCGAACTCTCCCCTATTTTCTCCATCTCCCGCCGGGGGGAGTGGGTGCCCGACTGGGCGGGTGAGGGTGTCCACTCGACGACTCCACTCATCGTTTAGTCATCCGTCGCTTTCGCCAGAGTTCACCCTCATCCGGCCTTCGGCCACCTTCTCCCGCAAGCGGGAGAAGGGGAACGATGGCGGGAGACGGCGATCCGATCCAAGACTGTCAGGCATTATCGGGCATAATTCTCAATGACGACTGTTGCCATCGAACGGCCGACGCCCCAATTCACGACCATCGCTCCCGACAACTGGAAGCTGGCGATCGCCGCCGGCCTCGCTGTCTCGGCGCTGGCGATCATCGCGCTGCCGGCGAGCATTGCCTTCTGGGTGACGGGCGCCATGGTCGCCATGGTGGCGGCCGCATTCGTCGTCAATGCCTATCGACGCCGCTATTATGGCGGCCTCCTGGTGTCGCCGGCGATCGCCGTCCTGTTCGTGATGAACATCTTCCCGCTGCTGTGGTCGTTGGGCCTCTCCTTTTTCGCCTATCAGAGCAATCAGCAGAATATCCGCTTCGTGGGCTTGCGTAACTACGAGCAGCTCCTGACCAATGACCTCAAGGCGCCGGAACTGTGGGCCAATCTCACCAATACCGCGATGTTCGTGGTGCTCACCGTCTCGGCGCAGATGATCGTCGGCTTCCTGCTCGCCGTGCTGTTCGCCAAGCAGTTCCCGCTCCGGCGTTATCTGCTCATCCTGGTGCTCACGCCGATGATGCTGTCGGTCGTCGCGGTGGGCGTGTTCTTCTCCTATTACTATGACCCGACTTTCGGCCTCCTGAGCCAGGCGATCAAGGCCTGGGGCGGCGAGCAGTTCATCCTGATGTCGACCAAGACCGGCGCCGTCGCCGGCATCGTCTTCGCCGATGCCTGGATGTGGTCGCCCTTCGTCATGCTGCTGGTCCTCGCCGGCCTCGTTTCGGTGCCCAAATATCTCTATGAGGCGGC
Organism: uncultured Aestuariivirga sp.; assembly: GCA_964537655.1. Classification (GTDB taxonomy): domain Bacteria; phylum Pseudomonadota; class Alphaproteobacteria; order Rhizobiales; family Aestuariivirgaceae; genus Taklimakanibacter. Next base: position 1,839 of record CAZICN010000423.1, on the reverse strand, counting down.
GGCGATCGACCGGGTGTCGGGCTGGCGGCGGTTCTGGACCATCACCTTCCCCTATATACGCGGGCTTCTGATGCTGGCGCTGTTGTTCCGCACCATCGAGGCCTTCAAGCTCGCCGATCCGGTCATCCTCCTGACCAAGGGCGGCAACGACACGATGACGATCTCCTACCACGTCATCCGCATCGCCAACGAGCAGAACAAGACGAGCGAGGGTGCCGCCCTCTCCTATCTCCTGCTCTTCGTGGTGATCGTGCTCACCAATCTTTATCTCTATGTCGCCAACCGGCGCAGCCAGGGGACCTGAGCAATGGCCGATACAACCTCGTTCTGGGAAAGATTGGGCTTCCGCAAGGCCTCGGGCGTGGGCGAGGCCGGCTGGGGGCATACGCTCGTCGCCGCCATCATCAGCCTGATCTACTTCCTGCCCGTCCTTCTCATCATCATCACCTCGTTCAAGCTGCAGACCGAAGCCCTGGCGGTGCCGCCCAAGTTCTTCCCGACCAGCTTCTTCGGCCTGATCCCGGAGCAGTTCGTATTCACGCCGACGCTCGAGAACTTCACCTCGGTGTTCTCCCGCGCCTATGTCGCGGGCGGTGCTGTCGAGAGCACCGGCTTCGACCGCTTCTTCTTCAACTCGATCTTCATCGCCAGCACGTCGGTGCTGCTGGCGCTGGTGATCGGCACGCTCGCTGCTTATGGCTTCTCGCGTTATCCGCTGAAGGGCAACGATACCTATCTGTTCATCATCCTGACCACCCGCATGCTGCCGGCGATCGTGGTGATCATCCCGGTCATCCTGATGTTCCGGGTCGTCGGCCTCGCCGGCTCCTATCTCGGCATCATCTTCCTTTACACCGCCTTCAACCTGCCGTTCACCATCTGGATGATGAAGAGCTTCTTCGACGAGCTGTCGCCGGATGTCGAGGACGCGGCGCGCATCGACGGATCGAGCGATGCGAAGGTGTTCTTCAAGATCTGCCTGCCGCAGGTTCTGGCGGGCCTCGCCGCCACCTTCGTCTTCGGCCTCATCCTCACCTGGAACGAGTTCCTGTTCGCGCTGCTGCTCACCGGCGTCGATACGCGCACCGTGCCGGTCGCCATGAACCAGGCGGTCGCCGGCGGTGGCATCGGCGTGCTGTGGGGGCTGCTTGCCGCCATCGAGACGCTCTTCCTCATCCCCGTCTTCCTGGTGACCTTCTTCCTGCAGAACCATCTGCTGCGCGGCGTCACCTTCGGAACAGTGAAAAGATAGGCCCTGATGTCGACGATCGAAGCCCGGAAGATCACCAAGAGGTTCGGCGATTTCGTCGCCGTCAAGGATGCCGACCTGTCGGTCAAGGCAGGGGAAGTGGTGTGCCTGCTCGGTCCGTCGGGCTGCGGCAAGACCACGACACTGCGCATGATCGCCGGCCTCGAAAGGGTGACCGCGGGCGACATCATCATCGCCGGCAGGCGCATGAACGAACTCGCGCCGGAGAAACGCGACATCGCCATGGTGTTCCAGTTCTATGCGCTCTATCCGGCGCTGAATGTCGGCGACAACATCGCCATGCCGCTCCACTACGAGAAGATCTCCCAGGCGGAGCGCGACCGCCGGGTCGGCCGCGTGGCGGAGATCCTGCACCTGACCGACGTGCTCGACCGCATGCCGGGACAAGTATCGGAAGGCGAGAAGCAGAGGATCGCCGTGGCCCGCGCGCGGGAGGAGATAGCGGACATGCAGCGCGTCGTGGACGCGGAGGGGGGCGGCTTTAAAATCGAGCCTTGGGACTACCGCCACTACGCCGAGAAAGTCCGCAAGGCGAAGTATGACATCGACCAAAATGAGGTCAAAGCCCA
>CAZICN010000422.1:0-3049 GCA_964537655.1 uncultured Aestuariivirga sp. | reverse complement strand
TGGCGGAGAGGGAGGGATTCGAACCCCCGATACAGTTGCCCGTATGCCGCATTTCGAGTGCGGTGCTTTCAACCGCTCAGCCACCTCTCCGCAGACAAATGAGGCGCGCTTTTGGGCGGCGGGGGCTAGATAGCGAATGAAGCCCCTCCCGGCAACCCCGGGAGAGTGATTTCTTGACATTATATGCTCCCGTGGCTAGAACCGCGCCGACTTGCGGGGGCCCCTGCCCCGGCAATTAATGTCGCTGCCTCAGGCTCAACACGTTTGACCGAAGTCCGCCCCCGGGCGGCGCCGATGGGCGCGGGAAAAGGATAGAATATGTACGCAGTCATCAAGACCGGCGGCAAGCAGTATCGCGTTGCGGCCGACGACAAGCTCGAGATCGAAAAGCTCCCCGGAGAGGCCGGCGACATCGTGGAATTCACCGATGTGCTGATGGTCGCTTCCGACGGCAACGTCGATGTGGGCGCTCCCTTCGTGGCCGGCGCCACCGTGGCGGCCGAGATCATCGGCCAGGTCCGCGGCCCCAAGATCATCATTTTCAAGAAGCATCGCCGCAAGCATTTCCGTCGCAAGAACGGCCATCGCCAGGACCTGACCTCGGTGCGCATCACCGAGATCCTGACCGGCGGCGCCAAGCCGGCGAAGAAGGCCGCCGCGAAGCCCGCCAAGGCCGAGAAGAAGGCGGAAGCTGCTCCTCTCGCGGCCCCCGTCGGCGACAAGAAGGTGGACGACCTGTCGCTCATTGGCGGCGTCGGCCCCAAGATCCTCGGCACCCTGACCGAGATGGGCTATACGACCTATGCCCAGATCGCCAATCTGACCGGCGACGAGATCGAGAAGATCGAGGCCGAGATCAAGATGGCGGGCCGCATCGCCCGCGAGGAATGGATCGAGCAGGCCAAGGAACTGGCCGCCGGCAAGCCGCCGCGCGCCAAGGTCGACAAGGAAGCCAAGGCCGAGAAGGCCAAGGCTCCGAAGAAGAGCAAGGAATAAGGTAAGGACAACCACCCATGGCTCACAAAAAAGCAGGCGGTTCATCCCGCAACGGGCGCGACACGGCAGGCCGCCGTCTCGGCGTCAAGCATTTCGGCGGCGAAGCCGTCATCCCGGGCAACATCATCATCCGCCAGCGCGGCACGAAATGGCACCCGGGCACGGGCGTCGGCATCGGCCGCGACCACACGATCTTCGCCACAGTCGCGGGCACGGTTTCGTTCCGCGCCAGCAAGGGCAACAAGCAGATCGTGTCGGTGAACCCGCCGAAGGCCGCAGAATAACGGTGGACCCTATCGTTCCACCGGGCTCATCCATCCGGTGCGAATGAGGAAGTTTCGACAGACGGGGAGATGGGCAAACCATCTCCCCGTTTTGTTTGGAACACATCCATGACCAAGGACATCATCACCACCGACCGCCTCATCTTGCGCCCCGTCCGGGCGAGCGATTCAGAAGCGATCGCAACGCTCGCCGACAATTACAAGGTTGCCGTGATGCTGGCGCGCCTGCCCTACCCCTACAGGCTCAAGGATGCGCAGGACTTCACGGCCTGGGCCGGCGAGCGGCCCGACGACGAGACGGTGTTCGGCATCTGCCTGAAGAACGAGGCGCAGACCTTTATCGGCGTGTGCAGCTGCGAGCGCCGCGAGACGGACGAGCCCGAGCTCGGCTACTGGCTGGGCGAGCCCTATTGGGGCAAGGGCTATATGAGCGAGGCGGTCCGGGCCGTCATAGCCCAGGCCTTCACCATTGCCGGCCACCGGCGCCTGGTTTCAGGCTGCCGGCTGCAGAATCTGGGGTCACGCCGGGTTCTCGAGAAGGCGGGCTTCGCGCATGCCGGCAGATACGAGATCGACTCGCTCGTTCTGAGGGCCAAGGTGCCGGGCCACCGCTTCAGCCTCAGCCGCGAGCGCTGGAAAGAGCTCAACGCATGAGCTCTTCCATCGCGCACGCATCCGGTCGATCAGAACACCTTGGCGATGTAGCTGTGCACCAGCGACTTGCGGGCGAGGCCGCCATTATGCTTGGAGGCCGCGAGGCGCAGATTGCCGCCCGACGACTGGATGGCGAGCGAGAGATGCTTGAGGCCCCAGCGCACATTGGTGCGCGCATCGGTGAGATTGGAGCAATTCCCCTCGAATCCCATGCCACGCGCCGTCTGGCATTTGAGCTGGTAGACGCCGATCTCGCCGGCACGCCCGCGCGCATAGGGGTTGTAGCCGGATTCGACATTGGCGATGCGCAGCGCGAACCAGGTCGGCACGCCATAGGCGGGCGCCATCTCGCGGATGATCGAGGCGACCCGCATGTCACTGGCGCCGCTGATGGCAAGCGCCTGGTCAGACATGTTCATCTTGGTGCCGGTCATGCGGGCCTTGGCGCCGGCGAGCTTCATCACCACCTGGCGCGGATTGCCGCGCAGCGTCTTGGTCGCCTTTGTCGAGCTGAAAGCCGCAACCTTGCTGATCTTGCCCGCCGCCACCTTGCGGCTCTTGGCTTTCGCCAGCTTGCGGGTCTTGGTCTTGAGGCCGGCCGCCTTGGCGACCTTGCCGGGCTTCTTGATCGCGGCCGTCCTGAAGTGCTTCTTCTGCGCGCTGACGCGCTGGGCATGCGCCGAAGGGTCCTCCACTTTGGCTTCAGCCGGCGCACCGAGGATGGTGCCGGCCAGCAGAGCGGCCGGAATCAACGCGTATACAGACCTCATTCAGGTATCCCTCTCGTTTTTCGATATCCCCTAGCTGGTGTACTGTTGTCCCTGTCGCACCCAGCGATGACCGTAGTTAAAAGCCCGAGGGTTGTGACCAGAATGAGGTCGATTCTGTGCAATTTACGGGCAAGTTACGTAAGGGCATTCGCCACAAATCAAGCTTACAAAATTAGGCAAATATTATGAAATTCCTGGATCAGGCGAAGATCTATATCCGCTCCGGCGACGGCGGCGCCGGCAGCGTCTCCTTTCGCCGTGAGAAGTTCATCGAGATGGGTGGTCCCGACGGCGGCGATGGCGGCCGCGGCGGCGACATCAGGATCGAAGCGGTCGACGGGCTGA
>CAZICN010000421.1:0-3066 GCA_964537655.1 uncultured Aestuariivirga sp. | reverse complement strand
GGGATGCCATCGAACAGGGTCCGCATGTCGAGAATGGAGTCGATGGCGACTCCCGCCATGCCGACATCTCCGGCGACGCGCGGATGGTCTGAATCATAGCCGCGATGGGTGGCGAGATCGAAGGCGATCGACAGGCCCATTTGCCCGGCGGCCAGGTTGCGGCGATAGAAGGCATTCGAATCTTCCGCCGTGGAGAAGCCGGCATATTGCCGGATCGTCCAGGGTTGCGTGACATACATGGTGGGATAGGGACCGCGCAGATAGGGCGCGATGCCGGGCCATGTCGTCAGGAAGTCGAGGTCTCTCGTATCGGCTGGTGTGTAGGCCGACTTCACCGCGATGCCTTCCGGCGTCTGCCACAGCGCCGACGCGGTGGCCGAGGAGGTGGCGGCAAAGGTGACCTTGCTGAAATCGGGAATGCGGCTCATGAGCGCGCCCCTGCGGCTTCGAAAGCCTCCGCCAGGCGATGGGCGGGCAGGCCTGCGGCGACAGAGTCCTTGCGTGGCACATCCTCGGTGGAAGGCGCGGTCTCGCGCGGCGGCTTGTACTGGGTCACGCCGATGACGGTTTGCGTTTTGCTCTCGATGCCGGCGAGCCGCGCCTGACGTTTCTCGGCGATGAGGGCGGCAATGCGGCCGCTGGCAATGGCGGCGGCGATGCCGCCCTGCTTCTCGATATCCTGGAACAACGCCCAGGCCTCCTGGCAGAGCGCCTGGGTCAGGTGTTCGACACAGCCTGAGCCCGAGGCCGGATCGCTGACCCGCCAGAGCTCTGATTCCTCCTGCAGGATCGTCTGTGTGTTGCGGGCAATGCGGCGGGCGAACTCATCGGGCATGCCTTGCGCCAGCGAGAAGGGGAGCACGGTGACCTGATCGGCGCCGCCGAGTGCGGCTGCGAAGACGCCCGCCGTGCTTCTCAGGATGTTCGTATGCGGATCCTCCGCCGTCATCATCCGCCAGGATGTTTCGCCCTGCAGCGAGATAGCATCGCTCGCCAGCCCGGATGCCGAAAGGACGCGTGACCACAGAAGCCGCGCGGCGCGGAATTTCGCCAGGCTGATGAACATGTCCTGATCGGCGGAGAGCACCAGCGCCACCGCGCGCTTCAGATGATCGTCGGCGAGCTTGTCGAGGGCACGCAAATAGGCGACGCCGGTCGCCAGCAGGAAGGCAAGTTCCTGGGCCTCGCTCGCGCCGGCATCATGCCAGATCGTGCCCGAGGCCTGCGTGAACGGACCGGTGAAATGCCGCGCCTGCAAGGTCGAGACGGTCGACTGCAGATCGGCCGCGAATGTGGGCTCGATCTTGCCGAGAACGGCGCCGGCGCCGATAGGATCGAGACCGAAGCTGAGGCGCAGTCGCTCGGGATCGACCGGCTGTGTCGCGATCCAGTCCGCCAGCGCCGTGGCGGTCTCCGGTCCATGGGAACCCGCATCGACGCGCGTCTCGATAGCATCGATCCGGATGCCGGTCATGAGGCGCGCGAACGTCTTGCGATCGGGCGCCGCGAGACCGAAGCCGTGCGCCGAGGGCGCGCCGGCAAAAACGAGCTGCAGCCCGGTCGCGCCATGATTGAGATCATCGTGCGCCTGCGCGTTAGCTTTGGCCGGATCGGGATGATCGGCGCGCTGCATCACCGTCCACGGTGTTTGCGCCGGCCGCCTGACTTCCACGACCGCCCCTGGCGAATAGAGCGGAGCGATGGCGATGCCGTCGGATGTCCGGGAGAAGAGCCGCTTCTCGAAATCAGCACCCTTCAGCACGGCTTCTACGCGCTTACGCCATGTGTCCTCGCTGGCCGGCGGAAACTCGGAAGCCAGAGGGAACTCGGCTGGTGCCCCAGCGTCAGACATAACTGCCCAACCCCGGAATGGAGCCTGCCACCTGTTTTACGAGGTTCTCGCCCGCGGTTTCTTTGGCATAGGAGAGGGTTTCGCTGCCGAGCTGCTTGATCTGCTCCATGTTGAGTCCGGCCGCTTGCAACTTGCTGATCGCGGCGAGCGGCCCGCCCATCAGCCCACCGCCCAGCATTCCAAGGAGCCCGCCGCCGCGCGAACCGTCGCCGCCATGCCGGAGCGCCAGCTCCTCTGCACCGGGCAGCTTGGCGAACAGCTCGCCGACTTTCTGCTGGTTGCCCTGCGTCTTCACCAGGGAGAGCATGATGCCCAGCGCCTTCTCGGCACGTTCGGGCGACAGTCCGGTTTTCGTCACAATTCGGGCAATCAGCTCCTGCATGGGGACTCCGGCAAGTTTGAACTCGCCAGCGTTTTATAGCAGATTGGCGTGACTGCAAGGCGCATGATCCTTGGAAGGTCGCAGACCTTTCGTGGGCATGTGCAAATCGAGACGCATCAAATGGGGACCGACCGACTATGGCTGATAATACGATATTTCTGGGCAAGGCGGACGAGCGTGAAGACCTTTTCCTGCCCATGGCCAATCGGCACGGCCTTGTGACCGGCGCCACCGGCACCGGCAAGACCGTGACCTTGCAGATCATGGCGGAAGGTTTCTGCAAGGCGGGTGTTCCGGTATTCGCCGCCGATGTGAAGGGCGATCTCTCCGGTATCTCGCAGGAAGGCACGCCCCAGGATTTCCTCCTCGAGCGGGCCAAGAAGGTCGGTTTCGACGACTATGGCTTCGAGGCCACGCCGACGATCTTCTGGGACCTGTTCGGCGAGCAGGGTCATCCGATCCGCACCACCATCTCGGAAATGGGCCCGCTGCTGCTGTCGCGGCTCATGGGTCTCACCGATGCCCAGGAGGGCGCCCTCAACATCGCCTTCAAGATCGCCGACGAGGAAAGCCTTGCTTTGCTCGATCTCAAGGATCTCCGTTCGTTGCTCTCCGATCTCGCCGATCGCGGCAAGGAACTGCGCACCGACTACGGCAACCTCAATGCCATGACCATTGGCTCGATCCAGCGTCGCCTGGTGGTGATCGAGGAGCAGGGCGGCGACAAGTTCTTCGGCGAGCCGGCGCTCGACCTCAAGGACATGATGCGCACGACGCGCGACGGCCGCGGCTACATGAACATCCTCGCCGCCGACCAGCTGATGTCCTCGCC
>CAZICN010000420.1:0-3075 GCA_964537655.1 uncultured Aestuariivirga sp. | reverse complement strand
CTGTCGGGCACCCTCTCCCGCAGGCGGGAGAGGGGGAAAATTGGCGACGGCTCACCCGCGAGCCTTTTTACCGGAACGAAGAGCCCTCATCCGGCCTTCGGCCACCTTCTCCCATGCTGCGCACGGGAGAAGGGGAAATTATTAGGAGGGAGAAGAAAGCTGCTGTTTCAGTTCAGCGACGACACTGAAAGTTCGGCGAGGACGCGGCAGAGGATCACCGCATCGCGGCTGTAGCCCTGGGGCGAGGCGAGCACCGCGCCGCATTTCTTCCGGAGCGCCACACGCTCGCGCTCCGAGAGGGTGGATATCTGGCTGGCGACCGCCTTGCGCTCCTTCGGCGTCACGGCGCTGCCCTGCCTGCCGTTTCTGCCGCCGCCGATCGAGAGGCCGAGCCCGGCATCGACGCCGGTGCTGGCGACCTTGGCGCCGACGCCGGCCTTGAGGCCCGAAGGTCCGCCGACCGCGAGCTTGGCCTTGGCCCCGACCAGCGTGCCGTCGCTCGCCAGAACCTTGGCGCCGGCCTTCGCCTTGACGAGATCGCCGACCTGGACCTTGGCCTTGGCGTTGACGAGGCTCGGCGTGGTGAGGCCGCCAAAGGCGAAGTTGGCCTTGACCGTCTTGTGCTGGCCGAGCTTGAGCTTGATCTTGGCCTTGACCTTCAGGCCCTTCTTGGTCGGATCGACCGTGTCGACCGCATCGGCGCTCGAACTCGAGCTGCTGCTCGATCCGCCGAGCGCGCCACCGACGCTCCCCACAGCCCCGCCGACCGCCCCGCCCACCGCGCCGACGGCACCACCGACCGCACCGCCCACGGCGCCGACGGCACCGCCGACCGTATCGCCGAGCGAGCCGGCCTCAAGGGTGAGGGTGGAGGAGAGCGCGAGGAACGCGGTGAAGGACACAGCGCCCAGCGTCTTGCTGAAATACTTTCGCGATATTCGCATCGATGAAACACTCCCGTTCAGAACCCAAGTTCTTTTCTTGGAGGTTTCGATATGCCGCAAATCTCTGAAGTATTCGGATCGTCAATACCTAAGTTGAATCGCTCTTTTATGGTGAATTGCCCAAGTAATTCCGCAATCGGGACAATAGAGCACGATCATGAAAAGCCGTCCGGTTTCCGGCCAAAGCCGGCGATGAACAGCGTATACGAGAGGCGATGCCTCAGGGCGTGGTCATGGGCAGGAGAAGGCCCAGATACTGGCGGATCTGCTCGAGATAGATGATGACGGCGCAGATCGCGGCGGCCGCCAGGATGAACATGAAGGTGATCCAGCCGCGGCCGGGCAGGCGGGCGAGCTCGCTTTCGACCTCGCGCATCTCGGCGCCGACCGAACTCACCGTCTTGGTGACATCCCTGAGATCGAGCCGCATGTCGCCGATATCGTCGCGCATGTGATCGACATGGGCCTCGATGCTGGCGATGCGCGCTTCCGAGCCTTCGAACCGGCCCGCGCCGCCAGAGGACGAGGCGCCCGGCTTGGGCTTGCGGTTCTCGGCCGCGGCGGGCTCGCCGGGGAAATCCAGGGGATCGGTCTCGCTCATGGCTGACCTCAAACCGTTGCGTCGGTGATTTGACTATCCCCCCGATGCGCCGGCCGATCAATATCTTCCTTTTCCGGAATTAGACTGTTGTATTGAGTATAGCCTATGCTATATCCCGGCCATGGATGATCAGGCCGCGCGCGCATTCGACCGCATGATGGGATGGCGCCGCGACCGCGGCGAGGCGTCCCTCAGCGACGTCCACCGGTCCATTCCGGTCAAGGCCGGCGCTTCGATGTGGCGCCGGGCGCTGGCTTTTGTCGGGCCGGGTTATCTCGTTTCCGTGGGCTACATGGACCCCGGCAACTGGGCCACCTCGATCGCCGGCGGCGCGCAGTTCGGCTACACGCTGCTCGTCATCGCGCTGATGTCGAACATCATGGCGATCATCCTGCAGTCGCTGTGCGCGAGGCTCGCCATCGCCACCGGGCGCGACCTGGCGCAGGCCTGCCGCGACGCCTATCCCAAGCAGGTCGCCTGGGTTCTGTGGCTCTTCGCCGAGACCGCCATCATCGCCACCGACATCGCCGAGGTGGTGGGCACCGCCATCGGCCTCAATTTGCTGTTCGGCATCCCGCTCGAGATCGGCGTCCTCATCACCGCCCTCGATGTGTTCCTCATCCTCTATCTGCAGAAGCTCGGCTTCCGCTGGATCGAGGCCTTCATCATCTGCCTGCTCGGCGTCATCGCCGTCTGCTTCGGCGTGCAGATCGCCATGGCCGATCCCGAATGGGGAGCGGTCATCAGGGGATTCGCGCCGACGACCGAGATCGTCACCAACCCGCAGATGCTCTATCTGGCGCTCGGCATCATCGGCGCCACCGTGATGCCGCATAATCTCTATCTCCATTCGGGCGTGGTGCAGACGCGGGCCTATGGCCGCTCGGACAAGGAGAAGCGCGAGGCGCTGACCTTCGCCACCATCGACTCGACCGTCGCTTTGATGTTCGCGCTGCTCGTCAATGCCTCGATCCTCATCCTGGCGGCGGCGACCTTCAACCGCACGGGCAATGCCTCGGTCGCCGAGCTCGGCGATGCGCATTCGATGCTGGCGCCGCTGCTCGGCTCGATGCTGGCGCCGAAGCTTTTCGCCATCGCGCTGTTGTGCTGCGGCCTCAATTCGACGGTGACCGCGACACTCGCCGGCCAGATCGTGATGGAGGGTTTCCTGCGCATCAGGCTGCCGGCGTGGCTGCGGCGGCTCGTCACCCGCCTGTTCGCCATCGTGCCGGCGGCCACCGTCACCATTGCCTATGGCGAGAGCGGCACGGGGGCGCTGCTGATCCTGAGCCAGGTGATCCTCGCCCTCCAGCTTCCCTTCGCCATCGTGCCTCTGGTGATGTTTACGAGGGACCGCGCCAAGATGGGGGCGCTGGTGTCGCCCTCATGGCTCACTATCGCGTCGGCCGTCATCGCCGCGATCATCATCGCCCTCAATGTGAAGATGCTCACCGACCTGGCGCTGGGGTAGCGCGGGATGCGAAAAAGTGGATACCGGTTTTTCGCGAGAATCCCGCGCTGACATATAAG
>CAZICN010000419.1:0-3086 GCA_964537655.1 uncultured Aestuariivirga sp. | reverse complement strand
CGAGAATCCCGCGCTAACATATAAGAATCGATCACGTTTATGAGTTTGGATCGTAGCGATCCAATCTCATCGTGATCTGAGGAGCCGTCCCGCTGACTGTAATGGCTGAAGCTGATGCGGCAACGCCGAACCGGAAGGGTTCTCGTGATTGTGATGGGCTTGCTTTTCGCATAAGTATGTACTTATATGATTGCCATGATTGAAACCGGGATTTTTCGGGCCTTGGCCGATCCGACGCGCCGCGCCGTCTTCGAGCGCGTGGCGGCGCGCGAAATGAGCGTCAGCGAGCTCAAGGGCCATTTCGCGGTCTCGCAGCCCGCCATTTCGCAACATCTGGCCGCCCTCAAGGAAGCGGGTCTGGTGCGCGAGAGACGCGAAGGCCGCTTTGCCTATTACCGCGCCGATCCGAAGGGCATTGCGCCGCTCATCACCTGGGTCGAGCGTTACCGCGCCTTCTGGCCCGAGCGGATCGTGAAACTGAAGGATGTTCTCAAGGGAATGGATCCATGAGCAGCGAAACCAGAACGGATGATGCGATCGTCACGGAGTGTGATCTCGACGAGGAACCGGGGAAAGTCTGGCGGGCATTGACCGAGCCCGGGCTCGCCGGCCAGTGGCTGGTGCCGCTTGACGTCGAGTGCCGGGTGGTGGAAGCCGAACCCGAAAGGCTGTTGCGCTGCTCCTGGCGCAGCCGGACCGATGAACGCGATGGCCAAGGCCGCGGGCTCGACAGCGTCGTCACCTTCGAATTGAGCGAGACGGAGGAAGGCGGCACGCATCTGCGCATCGTGCATGAAGGCTTCGCCACGATGGCGGGCGCCGCCAACGACAATGGCGAGACCGTGATGAGGTTGGCCGCATGAACTACGTACCCGTCGTCGTCGAGCAGTCGAGCCGCGGCGAGCGCTCCTTCGACATCTTCTCGCGTCTCCTGCGCGAGCGCATCGTCTTCCTCAACGGCCAGATCGACGACAACATGTCGGCGCTCGTCTGCGCGCAGCTGCTGTTCCTCGAAGCCGAGGCGCCGGGCAAGGAAATCGCCATGTACATCAACTCGCCGGGCGGGGTGGTGACCAGCGGCTTCGCCATCTACGACACGATGCAATACATCAAATGCCCCGTCTCGACGGTGTGCATGGGCTTTGCCGCCTCGATGGCGTCCTTCCTGCTGATGGCGGGCGCACCGGGGCGGCGCATCTCGCTTCCCAATGCCCGCATCCTGCTGCACCAGCCCTCGGGCGGGTTCCAGGGCCAGGCCTCCGATATCGAGCGCCACGCGCAGGACATCCTGAAGATGAAGCGCCGGATGATCGGGCTCTATGCCAGGCACTGCGGACGCAGCGCCGAAGACGTCGAAAGGACCCTCGACCGGGACTTCTTCATGACGGCGGATGAGGCCAGGGACTGGGGTCTCGTCGACCATGTCTATGAGGTCAGGGCCGGGCAGGCGGCCTGATTGAGTGTGTACAGGCCCATAAACCAGTTTTCCCCCTCGCCCCGTCGCGAAGCGATGGGAGAGGGTGGCCGAAGGCCGGGTGAGGGCTCTTACTCTGGAAGCCTTCCTTCCAGGGCCAACAGGATCATATCCATCACGTCGTCGAAATGACGATAGATGTCATCGTTCAAGATGCGGATAACTCTATAACCCTGCGATTTGAAATAGGAGGTCCGGCCTTCGTCATAAGTGACTTCGTGATCCTCCGAATGAGTCGCGCCATCGACTTCGACAATCAGGCGAGCATCGCGGCAAAGAAAATCGACTGTAAATGGTCCGATCGGATATTGACGGTTGAACTTATAGTTCTGGAGACGCCGTCCGTGTAGCCCTGACCACAATCGCGCTTCGGCCGGCGTTTGGGATCGGCGCAGCCGACGCGCCTGAGCAAGACGCTTCTGGTCGGTAATAGGCATAACGAAATCTATCGACCCTTCAGGCGTCTGACAAAGAGCCCTCACCCGCCCTTCGGGCACCCTCTCCCATCGCTTCGCGACGGGCGAGGGAAAAACTTAGAGGGCGAGGCAATTTGATCAATTCTCCCTCAGACAGCCTTGAGTCACTGTGCGACAGGCATGGGAATCGCGGGGCTGACCTCCTGCCACTTTCGGGCGGCTCCCATGCTATTTGCGCTATCGGGCTGGAATCACGATATTGGGGCCCATGGACGAGCCGGAAGACATCATCGCGCAGGACACCGCGGAAGGCACGGGCGAAGGCCCCGGCCCGCATGTGATCCGCGGCCATCTGAAGACGCTGCCCAACCGGCCCGGCGTCTACCGGATGTTCGACGTCAAGGGCGACGTCCTCTATGTCGGCAAGGCGCGCAGCCTGAAGAACCGGGTGGCGAGCTATGTCAGGCTCGGCGGCCACACCAACCGCATCGCGGCGATGATCTCGCTCACCGCCAACATGGAATTCGTGACCACCGAGACGGAGGCCGAAGCGCTTCTGCTCGAGGCCAACCTGATCAAGAAGCTGAGGCCGCGCTTCAACGTCTCGCTGCGCGACGACAAGTCGTTTCCCTATATCCTGATCCGCAAGGATCACGAGATCGCCCAGATCGTCAAGCATCGCGGGGCGCGCTCGCACAAGGGCAGCTATTTCGGTCCCTTCGCCTCGGCGGGCGCCGTCAACCGCACCATCAATGCGCTGCAGAAGGCCTTCCTCCTGCGCTCCTGCGCCGACAGCGTCTATGAGAACCGCACCAGGCCGTGCCTGCTCTACCAGATCAAGCGCTGCTCGGCGCCCTGCACCGGCGTGATCGATGCGCAGAGCTACAATGAGCTGGTCAAGGAGGCGGAAGCCTTCCTCCATGGCAAGAGCAAGACCGTCAAGGCCGATCTCGCGCGGCTGATGGAAGAGGCCTCGGAGAAGCTCGATTTCGAAAGCGCCGCACGCTACCGCGACCGCATCCAGGCGATGAGCTTCGTCACCTCGGAACAGGGCATCAATCCGCAAGGCGTCGAAGAGGCCGATGTCTTCGGCCTCGCGCAAGAGGGCGGGCAGACCTGCATCCAGGTGTTCTTCTTCCGCGCCGGCCAGAACTGGGGCAACCGGCCCTATTTCCCGCGCGCCGACAAATCGCTGC
>CAZICN010000418.1:0-3089 GCA_964537655.1 uncultured Aestuariivirga sp. | reverse complement strand
AAGATCGAGCCGAAGAACACGGCGACCTTGGGATTGGAAATCTGGGTGATGAAGCCGCGCAGGAACGGATTGCGCCTGGCCTCCGCGCCATCGCCTCCGCTCATATCGATTGGCGCGTCCGCATGGCGGAAGATCTGGATGGCGATCCACAGAAGGAACAGGGCGCCCGCGATCTTCATGCCGACGAACAGCCAGTGATGCAGCCGGAACAGCGCATTGAGGCCGAGAAGCGCGGCGCTCGCCCACACGATGGTGCCGGCGCCGAGGCCGAAGGCGATCTTGACGCCGTCGAGGCGCGAGCGCGCCACCGCCGTCTGTGCCGTGATGAGGAAGCTCGGCCCCGGACTGATCACCGCGAGAAGCTGGACGAGGCCGATCGTCGCCAGCGTGATGAGGCTTGCCGTCATCTGATATCTCTCGCGCGATGAGTTGGTCTTGATTAAGCAGCTTCGCTCCGCAGGTCGCCACAGGCAAGGCGGAACAGCCTGACCGTTTCCGCCATGCCGAAGAGCAGCGCATCGGCCGTGATCGCATGGCCGATGGAGACCTCGCGCAGATTGGGCAGGGCCGCCACCAATCGCGGCAGGTTCTCGCGCGTCAGGTCATGGCCGGCATTGAGGCCGATGCCGGCCTTCTCCGCCGCCCTGCCGGTCGCCACCACCTTGCGGAATTCGCGCTCCATCGCCTGAGGCTCGAAGGCGCCGCCATAAGGCCCGGTATAGATCTCGACGCGGTCGGTGCCGACTTCCCGGGCGAGATGCGCAAGCTCTGGATCGGGATCGACGAACAGCGACACCCGCATGCGCTCGGCCTTCAGCGTGCCGATGACATCGGTGAGGAAACTCTTATGCGCGGCGATGTCCCAGCCGTGATCGGAGGTCGCCTGCCCGATGTCGTCGGGCACCAGCGTCACCTGGTCGGGCCTCGCTTCCTTCACCAGCTTGATGAACTGGGGGTCGGGATAGCCCTCGATATTGTATTCGCGGCCGGGAAAGTCCTTGGCGATCATGTCGCGCAAGGTTCCGACATCGCTGCGGCGGATATGGCGCTCGTCGGGCCTTGGATGCACGGTGAGGCCGGCGGCGCCTGCCTGCAGCGCGATCCGCCCGAGGCCCTCGACGCTGGGCCATGGCAGGTTGCGCCGGTTGCGCAGGAAGGCGACCGCATTCACGTTGACGGAGAGCTGGGTAGACAAGGCACACCTCGGCTGGTCGAAGATGGCCAAGGCTATCAGCCGAGTGGACAGCCCAAAACGTCCTCTTTCAGACGATTTTTTCAGACCACTTTTTAACCGGCCCGTCTCAGATCCGCATCGCCTCCGGCCCGCGCGAGATGGCCGCGATGCCGGTGCGCGAGACTTCGACCAGGCCCAGAGGCTGCATCAGCGAGATGAACTGATCGACCTTGCTGGTCTTGCCGGTCAGCTCGAACACGAAGCTCTCGGTCGTCGCGTCGATGACATGGGCGCGGAAGGCATCGGCGAGCCGAAGGGCTTCCATGCGCTTCTCGCCCTTGCCCGCCACCTTGATGAGCGCCAGCTCGCGCTCGATCGCATTGCCCTGGACGGTGAGATCGGCCACCGAATGCACCGGCACCATGCGCTCGAGCTGCGCCTTGATCTGTTCGATCACGTTGCTGGTGCCGGACGTCACAATGGTGATGCGCGAGACATGCGCCTCATGCTCGGTCTCCGAGACGGTGAGCGAGTCGATATTGTAGCCGCGCCCCGAGAACAGGCCGATGACGCGGGCGAGGACGCCCGGCTCGTTGTCGACCACGACGCACAGCGTATGCGTCTCGACCGCGCGCTTGCGGTCGTCGAGGAAATAAGCTGAGGCCGGCTGTGATTGCATGTTCATGTGTTTTCTCCTCAGACCATAACTTTTCCTTCGGCGCCAATCGCCTTCTCGATCTCCGTGTCTGGCACGTCTTCGCCGAGCAGCATCTCGTTATGCGGCTTGCCGGAAGGAATCATCGGGAAGCAGTTGGCGAGGCTCGCCACGCGGCAGTCGAAGATCACCGGACGGTCGACATCGATCATCGCCTTGATCGCATCGTCGAGCTCTGCCGGCTTTTCGGCCCTCATGCCGACCGCGCCATAGGCTTCCGCCAGCTTGACGAAATCCGGCAGCGCTTCCGAATAGCTCTCCGACAGGCGGTTGCCGTGCAGCAGCTGCTGCCACTGCCTGACCATGCCCATATACTGGTTGTTGAGGATAAAGATCTTGACCGGCAGCCGGTACTGCACCGCGGTCGAGATTTCCTGCATGGTCATCAGCACCGAGGCGTCGCCGGCGATGTCGATGACCAGGCTCTTCGGATGCGCCATCTGCACGCCGATCGTGGCGGGCAGCCCGTAGCCCATCGTGCCGAGGCCGCCCGATGTCATCCAGCGGTTCGGCTCCTCGAACTTGAAGAACTGCGCCGCCCACATCTGATGCTGGCCGACTTCGGTGGTGATATAGACATCTTTGCTGCGGGTCAGCGCATAGAGCCGCTCGATCGCATATTGCGGCATGATGACGTCCTTGCGCGCCTTGTATTTCAGGCTGTCGCGCGAGCGCCACTGATCGATCTGCTTCCACCATTGGGCCAGCGCCGGCTTGTCGATCTGGTTCTGCCTGGCCTTCCACACCCTGATGAAGTCTTCCAGCACATGGGCGCAATCGCCGATGACCGGCAGGTCGACGCGGACATTCTTGTTGACCGACGAGGGATCGATGTCGACATGGATCTTGCGCGAGTTGGGCGAGAACGCATCGACACGGCCGGTGATGCGGTCGTCGAAGCGCGCGCCGATATTGATCATCACGTCGCAGCCATGCATCGCCATGTTGGCTTCGTAGGTGCCGTGCATGCCGAGCATGCCGACCCAGTGCTTGTCGGACGCCGGGAAGGCGCCGAGCCCCATCAAGGTCGAGGTCACCGGGAAGCCGGTCATCTTGACGAACTCGCGCAGCAGCTTGGAGGCCGCCGGACCCGAATTGATGACGCCGCCGCCGGTATAGAAGATCGGCCGCTTGGCGCCGGCGATCAGATCGATAGCGGCGCGCACCGCGTTCTGGTCGGGCTTCACCCGCGGCCTATAG
>CAZICN010000417.1:0-3090 GCA_964537655.1 uncultured Aestuariivirga sp. | reverse complement strand
CTCGGCGCCTGAGCGCTATCCAAGCCGGCACACGAATTCCTCGAACTTCCCATTGACGCCCAGGGGCAGGCGTTCGCGGGACTGAACGACCGTGATCCGGAAGGGATAGTTCAAGGCCTGCCGGACGATCTCGATTAGCCCCCGCTCCTGATCACTGGTGATCTCCCGATCCGTCACGACCTTGAACTCGATCTCATCGATGGCGGTCTGGATCAGCTGATACTGCCGCACCGGCGCCACCGTATCGAATGCGTGGAAGCCGACCAGCGGCCAGTTGCGTGACCCGTCGGGCAGATGCACCAGATTGCGCTCGCGCCCGAGTATGCGCTTCAAGGTCGGCAGGCCGCGGCCGCATGTGCAAGAAGGACCGGCCTCGGCATAGTCGCCGATGTCGTACCGGATCAGGGGCGTCGCCAGATTGAGCAGGTCGCTCACCACCACCCGCCCGATCTCGCCTTCCCGGCAGGGCTTGCCGTGGGCGTCGAGCACTTCGACGATCAGCGCCTCCGCCATGATGTGGTAGAGGCCGCTCGCCGGACACTGGATGGCGATCGGTCCCGCTTCCTGCGAAGAGTAGTTGTCTTCGATGGCAAGCCCCGAGATCTCCTTCAACCGCGCGCGCAGTTCGGCATGGACCGTCTCGCCGATCGTCTTGACATGGCGCAGGGACTCGAGATCAAAACCTTCCTTCTCCCAGATCGTGATGAAGGCCGCGAGATTGCTGGGATAGACAATCAGGATCTCGGGACGGAATTTTCGCAAGAGGCGCAGCTGTTCCCTTATATCGGTGGTGATCGGGATGCCCTGTGCCTCACCGGTGCGGAACAGGTTGCGCACCGGCGGACCCCAGTCCTTCGCATCGACATATTTGCTGACATTGGCCCTGATCGAGCTCATGCGGTTGCTGAACAGGCGCCCGTGCCACAGATGGTCGCGGATCGTATAGGCCGACCAGACCAGACGGTTGATGGCGGTCTTCCTCACCGTCACCGGCTCGCCTGTCGCCCCCGACGTTTTAGCATTGCCGAGGGGAAGATGGCGGGTCGGCACCTGCGCGGCGAAGAAACGGTCGCCCAGGGCTTGTGCATCGCGCCGCGACAGGGGCGCAAGATGGCGCAGGCGGTCGAGGCTGTTGAGAGTGCTTACACCAGAGGTCTTGAGTCGCGCCGCGAAGGACGGCGTATGCCGCTTGTGATGTTCGGCCACGGCGCTGAGCTGGCGCGCCTGGTTTTCCGCAACCGCTGCCGGGGCGAGCCACTGCGTCGCCTCGAGCTGGGCGAGAAGCGCCGCCAGCATGGCGTTCTCCTCGCTCGAAATGGGGGGCCACAGGACCCCTTCGACATCGGATTTCTGCGGAACGATCTTCAGCTTCTGGCGCCCTGGTTCTTCGCGAAGGCCAGCATAGGGCAGCATTCGGCGAGATCATAGCTGCCCGAAGACTCGAAGCGGACATATGCGATTCCCTGAGGCAGGGCTTCCCGGAACTCCCGGCGACTGGGAAACAGATAAATAGTGGGCGACCCCTTATAGACGTCGATCATGTCGATCAGGTCTCGCGGCCAGCCCGTATCGCGGGCGAGCCTGTCGCGGTCGGGGAAGAGCTGATTGAAACGCTCGCGGATGAGCACGACCGGGATTGCTGCGCCGACATTTTCGGCAAGGTGCATCGCCAATTGCCACTTGAAGGCGTGAAAATTGAGGGTTGCGCGACACGAGGCGACATCGAGCAGTTGTTCTTCCGTGAACGGCCGTTCAGGGCGTTCATAGAGGCGGCAGGCAAAACGGCCATCCGGCGCCAGCAGTTCGACGACACGAGACAGCAGGAGCCCGATCTCGCGCAGCGTGTCCACCATGTTCAGACTGCCGTCTCCGACGGCGGCGGCAAAGTGATCCTTAGGTCCGCCGAGATCGAGCCAATTTGCGTGAAGCGCCTGCTTCGTATCCGAATTGCCCGGCCAGACATTGTCGATCATGGCTTTGTTCTTGTCGACCGCCGTGACATGATCGTATGAGCGGGCCAGCTCAGGCGTGACACCGAGGAGCAGCACGGGACCGGAAACGGGTCCAGTCAGTTCACGAAGCTTACTGAGAGCCTCGGCATTGGGCCTGAGCGGCGCCTCGAGCTTCGACCAGGTGGAATGATACCTTTGCCAATGCGTCATGGCCGACACACAGCACGAAGCGACCGGGAGCTCAATTGAATTTGTAGCTCACACCAATTCTACCGACCCAGATTTCCTGATCTACTTCGAAGGTGTCGGTCTCCTCTTCGTTTGAAACCTCACCGTCCTTCGAGCCCAGATCGTAGTAGAACCCTTCGACTCGCACGAGCCAGTTGTCCGTCCAGGCATGCTCGATGCCGAGTCCGACAACCCAGCCGAAATCGAGATCGACGGATTCCGGTGGTTGGTCAAAGAGGCCGCCGCCGACAATACCAGAGCCGTCGTCCCAGGTATGCTCGGCATCGGAAAAGGCGAGACCGCCGGTGACGTAGATCAACGTCCGGTCGGCGGCCCAGCCGAGCCTGGCGCGTAGCGAACCCAGGAGATCTATCTCGGAGATCAGATCGAGGCCTTCGGCGCCATCCAGATGTTCGTGTTCCCCGGAATCGAACCAGGTAATATCCGCTTCGACGCCGAATACCATGTTCTCGCGCTGGAAGTTGATGCCGGCGAGGGCGCCGAGCACGAACACTGTGTCTTTCAGTGACGCGTCGATATTCGTGGTAAACTGCCCGATGTCATCATCGTCAAATCCATTCCAGTCCGACGACGTGGATCCGACGCCAGCGAACATGCCGGCATAGACACCGTTCCAGTCAAAGGACTGTTCTTCGGCAATGGCGGCAGCGAAAGCCGGCAAACTCAGAATGAGTGCCGATCCCAGAGTCAAAGCCATCGTCGATTTGCGCATGGCTCCCCGCTTGAGGTTCGCGCGAAACGCTCCAAGACTTCATTGCAGTATGGCGTCAGTATTACGTTTCGTCAATTTGGATGCCTGCTTGCCATCATGATTTGTCCGGCGGCATAGCAAATCGGTCACACTGGACAGATCAGGCGCCCTGACCCAATACGCTCTCCAGCGCCTTCC
>CAZICN010000416.1:255-3094 GCA_964537655.1 uncultured Aestuariivirga sp. | reverse complement strand
GGGTATCATCCCAGTCTTGAATCACGACTCACCTTCCAAGAAAAGGGGGTACTAGAATCATAAATATTCTAGTGCCCTTTCGAATCCGAAGTTCGCTCGGAAGGTGCTGCGAGATACTGCGAACTTCGGATTCGGGGCACTAGGCTCTTCGCTCATGAGGAAAATCTCGATCCTGGCCGGTAGTGCGCTCCTGGTCGTTGCGTTGGTTTCGACCGTCGCCGCCGCCGAATTGCAGATCGGCGTCGCCGGTCCCATGAGCGGCCGCTACGCTGCATTTGGTGCGCAAATGCAGCAGGGTGCGCGGATGGCCGTCGACGAGATCAATGCCGCCGGTGGTATCAATGGCGACAAGGTCATGCTCGTCACTGGCGACGACCGGTGCGATGCCACCCGAGGCGCCGCGGCGGCCGACAAGATGGCGGCGATGAATGTCGTGCTGGTGGTGGGGCATTTCTGCGGCGGCACCTCGATCGAGGCGTCACGGGTTTATGCGCGCGAGAAGATCATCCAGATCGAGCCCGCGGCGACCAACCCTGTGCTCACGGAGCAACGTCCTGGACCCGGCCTGTTCCGTCTGGTTCCTTCCGACCGCAAACAGGCGGAGTTCGCCGGCGCCTATATCGCCGCGAGATTTGCGGGCAGGAAGGCCGCCGTCATCGGCGATGACAGCAATTACGGATCATCGATGGCGTGGGCTGTCCGCAAAGCGCTCGAGGCCGCGGGGCAGGCGCCGGTTGTGAGCGGGACCTATGCGGGCGGCCAGGAGGATTTCTCCGCTTTGGTCGCGAAGCTGAAGGCGGCGAAGATCGATGTCGTCTATGCCGGCGGCTATCATCCGGAGATCGCAAGGCTTGTCCGCGAGATGCGCAAGCAAGGCGTGAGCGCACTGCTTATCGGACCCGATGCGTTGATGACCGCGGATTTCTGGCGCGTGGCGCGCCGGGCAGGCGAGGGGACACTCATGAGCTTTACCGCCGATCCCCGCAAAGATCCCGCCGCCGCAGAAATCATCGAGAAGCTCAGAGCAAGGAAGACAGAGCCTCAGAGCTATACGCTGCGGAGCTACGAGGCGGTGAAGCTCTGGGCCGACGCGGCCAAATCGGCCGGATCCACCGAATTCGACAAAGTCGTCTCAGCGCTGATGAAAATCGATGCGGCTACATCGATCGGCCGGGTCCGCTTCGATGAGCATGGCGATCTCACGGACCCGCAGCTGATTTGGTATGTCTGGCGCAAGGGCAATTACTTTCCTCTCAAGAATGCCGCTTCCGCGAATTGAGCCTCAGGCCTGATCACGATGAGTTTGGATCGTTACGATCCAAACTCATAAACGTGATCGATCCTTATATGTTAGCGCGGGATTCTCGCGAAAAACCGGTATCCACTTTTTCGCATCCCGCGCTAGCTGCCCGGCTTCTGCGCGACGAGCATGTAGTTCACGTCCATGTCGCGGGCGCGGCGCCACTCGCCCGAAAACGGATTGTAGGTGACGCCGGTGCTGTCCAGCCGTTTCAGGCCGTTCGCCGCGAGCCAGCCTTCGAGTTCCCCGGGCGTGATGAATTTTTCCCACTGATGCGTGCCCCTGGGCAGCCAGCCCAGCACATATTCGGCGCCGACGATCGCCAGGCCGAAGGACTTGAGGGTGCGGTTCAGCGTTGCAATGAAGATCAGTCCATTGGGCTTGAGAAGACGGGCACAGGTCTCGACGAAGGCTTTGGGATCGGCGACATGCTCGATCACCTCCATGTTGAGGATCACATCGAAACTTTCGCCGGCCTGGGCCAGATCCTCGGCGGTCGTGGCGCGATAGTCGATGGCGAGATCCTGCTCGTCGGCATGGACCCGCGCGGTGGCGATGTTCTTCTCGGAAGGGTCCACCCCGGTGATCGCGGCGCCGAGCCTCGCCATGGGCTCGGTCAGGAGCCCGCCACCACAGCCGATATCGAGGAATCTCAGACCCTCGAAGGGCCGGCGGGCAAAGGGGTCGCGGGCGAAGCGCGCCGTCACCTGCTCCTTGATGTAAGCGAGCCGGACCGGATTGAAGATATGCAGGACGGCAAATTTACCTTTCGGATTCCACCATTCTGCGGCGAGTTTCGAGAACTTTTCGACCTCGGCCGGGTCGAGGCTCTTGGCGTCAAGGGCAGGTGTCATCAGGGCTCCAACCGGCTTCCAAATGTCGTTTCCCATTATTGCATAGAGAGGGGCTGTCCTCTAAGAGTACGCCGCGCCGCATCCCATCGTTCACGTCGAGGTTCGAGGACAAGGCGTGCCGGGACCGTTCGGGCCCCCGTGCGCGTGATGAAAGAGGTTTTGGGCCATGGGCCGCTTGGTGATGAAATTCGGGGGGACGTCGGTCGCGGATGTCGAGCGCATCCGCAATGTGGCGCGCCATGTGGAGCGCGAGGTCAAGGCGGGGCATGAGGTTGCCGTCGTCGTCTCGGCGATGGCGGGCACGACCGACCGGCTGGTCGGCTGGTGCCGGGAAGCGGCCACCGTTCATGACGCCCGCGAATATGACGCGATCGTCGCTTCGGGCGAACAGGTCACCGCAGGCCTCCTTTCCATCGTGCTGCAGGACATGGGCATACCGGCGAGATCCTGGCAGGGATGGCAGGTCTCGGTGAAGACCGACGGCGTGCATGGCGCGGCGCGCATCGTCTCGATCGACGCCGCGGAACTGCGCAAGCGGATGGAGCAGGGCCAGGTCGCGGTGATGGCCGGCTTCCAGGGCATCGGCCCCGACAAGCGAATCACCACCCTGGGCCGCGGCGGCTCCGACACCTCGGCGGTGGCGCTGGCGGCGGCGCTCGAGGCGCGTTGCGACATCTACACTGAT
>CAZICN010000416.1:0-245 GCA_964537655.1 uncultured Aestuariivirga sp. | reverse complement strand
GCGTCTATACGACCGATCCGCGCCTGGTTTCCAGGGCGCGCAAGCTCGACCGCGTCTCCTATGAGGAGATGCTCGAAATGGCCTCGCTCGGGGCCAAGGTGCTGCAGACACGTTCAGTTGAGTTGGCCATGGTTTACAAGGTACCCTTGCAGGTGCGCTCGAGTTTCGAGCCGCCCGATGCCGCCAATCAGAACCGACCGGACGGCTCGGGGCCTGGAACACTCGTATGCGATGAGGACAGTATC
>CAZICN010000415.1:0-3119 GCA_964537655.1 uncultured Aestuariivirga sp. | reverse complement strand
GCTGGCGGACGAGGCCTATGCCGGCGATGTCGTCGGCATTCCCAATCACGGCACCTTGCGCATCGGCGACACGCTCAGCGAAGGCGAGGACCTCGTCTTCCGCGGCGTGCCGAGCTTCGCGCCGGAAATCCTGCGCCGCATCAAATTGCAGGACGCGATGAAGGCGAAAAAACTGCGGGAAGCCCTGCAGCAGATGGCGGAAGAGGGCGTGGTGCAGCTCTTCCTGCCCTATGACGGATCGAATGCGATGGTGGGCGTCGTCGGGGCACTGCAACTCGACGTGCTGGCCGAGCGCCTGCAGGGCGAGTATGGCCTGCCGATCGCCTATGAGACGCCGCGCTTCTCGGTATGCCGGTGGATATCATCCGATGATGAAATCGAGCTCGAGCGGTTCATCGAGGCGAACCGCTCCGGCATGGCGCATGATCTCGACAAGGCGCCGGTGTTCCTGGCGGGCAGCGCGTTCCTCTTGCAGTATGAGCAGGAACGCTGGCCCAAGATCGCCTTCGCCGATGTGAAGGACTACCAGAAGCAGACGGAATAGACGCCGGAAGACGAATGCAGCGTAACTGGGTTCGCAGGGGAAATCGGCATGGCCACGGAAGCCTTGAAGTCCTATCCGATCAAAGGCGGCGAGACCGGGCGCGCCCGGCTCTCGGTGCTGGCGCGCGTCCTCGCTCCCACGACCGAGGATCTCGTCAGGCGTGCCGGCGACCTCGCCGGGACGACCGTCATCGATGCCGGCTGCGGCGGCGGCGATGTGACCTTCGCGCTGGCGCGACAGGTGGGGCCCGAGGGCCTCGTCACCGGCATCGATCTCGACGAAGAGAAGCTCGCTTTGGCGCGCGCCGAAGCCCTGGCGCAGGGGCTGGGCCAGGCCCGTTTCGCGGCCGGCGATATCACGAAGGAATGGCCGTGCCGGGAAGCCGACGCCGTTTATGCGCGCTTCATCCTGACCCATGTCAGGGATCCGCGGGTCGTGCTCGCCCAGGCGATGCGCGCGCTGAAGCCCGGCGGCATGATCCTCGTCGAAGACATCGATATCGCCGGACGCTTCTCCCATCCCGATTGCGCCGCCATCGATACCGCCTCTGAACTCTATATGGAGCTCTCACGCCGGCGCGGCGGCGATCCCGTGATCGGGCGGCGCCTCGGCTTCGTCCTGGAAGAGGCGGGATTCGAGGACGTCGCGACGACAGTGGTCCAGCCCTTCTCGCGGCAAGGCGGCGCCAAGGAGGTCGCGATGCTCACTTTCGCGGCCATCGCCGACGGGCTCGAGGCGGAAGGTCTCGCCAGCGGTGAAGAGATCGCCTGGATCAGCCAGGAGATGAAGGACTTCGTTGCGCGCAGCGACACGATCGTCTCGATGCCGCGTATCTTCCAGGCCTGGGGCCGGAAGGCATAACGTCACGTCCTGGCAGGGGCCTCGGTGTAGAACCGCCTCGTGACGCCCGGCGGCAGCACCAGGCAGTGGTCGCGCTTGCCGAACCATTTGTAGCGGTTGCGCGCCAGGAGATCATAGAGCGGATCACGGATGAGGCGCGGCACAAGCCATGCCACGCCGGTCCAGCGCCAGAAAGGCAAACGGCGCAGCGCGGCAATGGCGGCATCCGACTTGAACAGGATCCTGCCTTTGTCGACGACGGCGAAGCTCTCGGCGAAATCGCGATCGATGCCGAAGCGCGCCATCAGCTCATTCCCCCAGGGCGACTGGCAGGGCACATAGGCGAAGATGCCGGTGCGGTCGCGGGTGAGGAGGAAATGCACGCCGCCCGAACAGACATGACAAAAGCCGTCGAACAGGACGAGGCCGTCCGGCAGGTCCGGGGCAGGCTGAGGTGTCCAATCCGTTCTGGGCATGGCGTGTTTAATGTGGGCGCCTTCTGCCGCAAACGCCCTGGGGCGGAGCGCCGCAGGTCGGACCCATGATGCCGATCATGGCGGCCTTCGCCCGCTGCAATCGAGCTAGAGCAGATCCCGCCAAAGCGCGCTAAAGCACGATCACCTTTGTGCCGATATCGACACGGTCATAAAGCTCGGTGACTTCCTCGTTCAGCATACGGATGCAGCCCGAGGACGCGGCGGTGCCGATCGATTGCGGCTCGTTGGTGCCATGGATGCGGAACAGCGTGTCGCGGCCGCCGGCAAAGAGATAGAGAGCGCGCGCACCCAGGGGATTGTCCGGGCCGCCCGGCATGCCATTGGCGAATTTGGCGAGTTCGGGCTTGCGCCTGATCATCGAAGCCGGCGGCGTCCAGCGCGGCCATTCGGTCTTGCGGCCGATCTTGGCGATGCCGGCCCAGGAAAACCCGTCCTTGCCGACGGCGACGCCATAGCGGATCGCCTCGCTCTCGCTCAGGATATAGAAGAGGGCGCGCTGGCCGGTATCGACGATGATCGTGCCCGGCTGCTCATAACTTTCGAAATAAACGACCTCGGCGCCCTGGTAGCCGCGGCGGTCCTGTTTCGCCGCCCGGGCGAGGCCTGGAAAGGCAGCCGCCGTCAGGCCCGAGGCAAGCGCGGACAGGAACAGGCGGCGATGCATGAGGGTCTCCCGAAAGCCAATATGCCCTAAGACGGACAGGGAAGGCTAACTCCGTCGCCATCCTATGGGAGATGACGATCGCGTGATCGTCATCTTCCTCGCGCGTTCGGGATCAGGTCTTAATTTCCAAGGATGGCGGATTCGAGGATGTCGAGGCCTTCCTTGAGAATGGCTTCCGAGGCTGTGAGCGGAGTCAGCAGGCGGATCGTGTCGCCATAGACGCCGCAACTCAGGATCATGAGGCCGCGCTCGAGGCACTTGGCCACCAGCGCCTTGGCGCCCGCGGCGTCCGGCTTGTTGCCGCCGCGCTCGGTGACGAGCTCGAAGGCGACCATGGCGCCCAGCGCCCGGATGTCGCCCATCGGCATGCCTTGATTCTTGGCCTTGATCGCCTTCAGGCGCTCGACCATCAGCTTGCCCTGCTTCTCGGCCTTCTCCAGCAGCTTGTCCTGCTCGAAGGCATCGAAGACGCCGAGGGCGGCCGCACAGGCCACCGGGTTGCCGGCATAGGTGCCGCCGAGGCCGCCCGGGTCCGGCGCGTCCATGATCTTGGCGCGGCCGACGACGCCGGCCA
>CAZICN010000414.1:0-3124 GCA_964537655.1 uncultured Aestuariivirga sp. | reverse complement strand
TGTTTCTGTTTTCTGGCCCGGGCGGCCTGGTCCAAGAAGAACACGCCCAATCTGGAGGCCAATAATGGCCTCGGCCAGAGTGCCCTTCCGGGCACGGAAGGCCAGTTCAAGACCGAAGTCGGCGATACCGTCTTCTATCTCGTCGACCAGTCGACGCTGACGCCGGAAGGCAAGGAGACGCTCCGCCGCCAGGCGGCGTGGCTCAGGCAGTATTCCGACGTGATGGTCCAAGTCGAGGGCCATGCCGATGAACGCGGCACGCGCGAATACAACATCTCGCTGTCGGCGCGCCGCGCCACGACGACGCGCGAATTCCTCATCTCTCAGGGCATCGAGGCGAGCCGCATCTCCTCCATTGCCTATGGCAAGGAACGGCCGGCGGCCTTGTGCGATGCCGAACAGTGCTGGTCGCAGAACCGCCGCACCGTCACGGTCATCACCTCGGGCGCCAAGACGAGCTAGTCTTTTCAGGCCGATGAATCGAGGCGAGCATGGTCCCATGCCCGCCTTTTTTCTCTTATTTCCTAGACGTTTTTCAGCCTGCGGCAATATTGGTCACAGAATCGCCGCGCTGTTACGGTCATAAGCCACTCAATCCGTGCTCCCTGACATCGTCAGGAAGGGAATTTTAACCCTGTTTGAGCACAGTGCGGTAGCAATTTGGTCCTGTGGTGGGTGAGCGGCTCTGCTCAGGCGGCCGCAATGCACAGGGCGGGACATAGGAGTGGGACATCATGTTGCGTCGGTTGGCGGATCTCAAGATCGCATTGATTTGTTGCTGTTTTCTGGCTCTGGCCGCGTGCTCGAAGAAGAATCAGCCGGATCTGGAAGGCGATGGCGCCGGCACGGCGGTTCCCGGCTCCGAGAAGGACTTCGCCATCAATGTCGGCGACCGGATCTACTTCATCGTCGACACCTCGACGCTCACGCCGGAAGCCCAGGAAACGCTGCGCCGCCAGGCCGCCTGGCTCAGGCAGTATCCCAATGTCACCGTGCAGGTCGAAGGCCATGCCGACGAGCGCGGCACGCGTGAATACAATATTTCGCTCTCCGCCCGGCGGGCCACCGCGACGCGCGAATTCCTCATCGCCCAGGGGGTCCAGGGCAACCGGATCTCCTCCATCGCCTATGGCAAGGAGCGCCCAGTGGCATTGTGCGATGCGGAACAATGCTATTCCCAGAACCGCCGCGCGGTCACGGTGATTACCGGGGGGGCGGTCTCCGGCTAGGGTTACGGGCCGGGACATGTGGCATGGCGGCAACAGGTCCCAGATGTTTCTCCGGCCCCCTTGCCAAGCCTCATTTTTACCGCCTTTGAAGATCAAGCCCAATGATGGGGTGCTGGGGACGGCCCGGTACAGCAGCGGTTTAGTGATGAAGACAGTACTCAAGTTCACGCTTCCTGCGGCCCTCCTGATGGCTCTGGCCGTCGGAGGCGCACCCCTTTCCCTGGCCCAGTCGGATGGCGAGCTCGCCGACCGCGTCAGCCGCATGGAAGAGCAGATGCAACAGTTGATGGGGCAGGTGGAGCAGCTGACCTACGAGGTCAGGCGCCTGCAGGGGCAGGGCAAATCGGGCGATCTGGGCGAACCGGTCCCGCCGCGCAAGCGCCAGCTCGCTCAGGACAATTCGGCCGAAAGCCAGGGCATCGAGCAGATCGAAGGCGACACGGAGTATACCCAGCAGCCTCTGCGCACGATCGGCGAGGACGAGGTGCCGGCAGGCCAGGTGCAGAAGGCGCCGGGCCCCAAGATCCTCGGCACGCTGCCCGGCACCGCCTATCAGCAGAATAACGGCTATCAGCAGGGCGATGGCGAATTCCAGGGCCAGGTCCTGGTGGCGCCTGGCCAGAATGATGCGAGCGGCCAGGTTCTGGTGGCGCCCGGCCAGAATGACGGCGGCGGCCAGATTATGGTTCCGCCCGACAGTGGCGACGGCGGCAGTGATCTCGTGCCCGAAAAGATCGAGACGGTGGCGCTCGGCAATGCCGCCTCGGCCGATCCGGAAGTCGTCTATGAACGTTCCTATGAGAGCCTGCTCCGGCGCCAGTTCGGCGATGCCGAAGTGGGCTTCCGCGGCTTCCTCAAGCAGCATCGCGACCACAGCCTCGCCGGCAACGCCCAGTATTGGCTGGGCGAGACCTATTATGTCCAGGGCGACTACAAGCAGGCGGCGCAAGCCTTCCTGTCGGGCTATCGCGATTTCCCGAAGAGCCGCAAGGCGGCCGACAGCCTCCTGAAGCTCGGCCTGTCGCTCAACCGGCTCGGCCAGAAGGAACAGGCCTGTGCCGCCTATATGCAGGTCGGTTCGCAATTCCCGAAGGCGGCCGAAGCGAAGAAGCGGGCGCAATCGGAGATCAAGCGTGCCGGCTGCTGAGGCAGCGCGGCCGATCGACCTCGAAGCTTCGAAAGACCTTTTCGAGACCCTGACATTTCACGCCCATGTGGCGCTCGCCGTCTCGGGCGGCAGCGATTCGACCGGGCTGATGTGGCTCGCCGCGCGCTGGGCGAAGTCCCTCTCGCATCCGCCTAAGCTCAGTGTGCTGACGGTCGATCATGGCCTGAGGGCCGAAGCGGCCGGCGAATGCGCTGGCGTCGCCCAATGGGCGAGGGCGCTTGGCCTCGATTGCCATATCCTCACCTGGGCCGGGCCGAAGCCCGCCAGCGGCCTGCAGGCCGGCGCGCGCGATATGCGTTATGCCCTGATGCGCGACTGGTGTCTTGCCCATGGCGCGACGCTCCTGGTCACCGCTCATACGCGCGAAGACCAGGCGGAGACCCTGCTGATGCGGCTGGCGCGGGGAAGCGGCATCAGGGGCCTCTCGGGCATGCGCGAGGATGTGAAGGGGACTCCGTTGCTGGAACGGCCGCTCCTCGAGACAGGCCGGGCCGAGCTTCGGGCGACGCTCACCGCCGCCCGGCATCCCTGGATCGAGGATCCGAGCAACCAGGATGAGCGCTTCGAGCGGGTGCGCCTGCGCAAGGCGCTGCCGCTCCTGGCCGAACTCGGCATGACGCCCCGGGCGCTGTCGCGGTCGGCGGCGCGGGGGGGGGGGGGGCGGGGGGCCCCCCCCCCCCGGCGGGGGGGGGGGCCGGGCCCCCCCGGGGGGGGGGGGGGGGGCGGG
>CAZICN010000413.1:0-3132 GCA_964537655.1 uncultured Aestuariivirga sp. | reverse complement strand
CGCCGGGATGACGGATGAGGGGATATCCGTCACTTGCGCCGGGATGAAGAATTAGAGGCCGTTCTTGCCGCCGAGCTCGTCGTCGATATGGATGCGGATGATCTCGTCGAAGCTCGTCTCCGCCCTGAAGCCGAGAGACGTCGCGCGCCTGGCGTCGAAATTCCGCGGCCATCCGGCGACGATCCTGCCGATCACCGGATCGGGCTCGCGGCGGATGAGGCGCACCGCCTTGTCGCCCGCGACGCGGCGCAGCGCCTCGATCTGCTCGGCCACTGTCGCCGAAAGCCCCGGCAGCGTGAGATTGCGCCGGTTGCCGAGCGCGGCGAGGTCCATGGTCATCGCATGGATGAGGAACGCGACGGCGGCCCGGGGCGAAGCATGCCAGTGGCGCACGCCGTCATCGACGGGAAGAACCGCTTCCAGCCCGGCGAGCGGCTCGCGCAGGATGTTGGAGAAGAAGCCCGAGGCCGCCTTGTTCGGCTTGCCGGGCCTGATGCAGATCGTCGGCAGCCTGATGCCGATGCCGTCGAAGAAGCCGCGCCGCGAATAGTCGGACAGCAGCAGCTCGCCGATCGCCTTCTGCGTGCCATAGGAGGTGAGCGGCGTGGTGAAGAACTCATCGCCGATCCTGTCGGGGAAAGGCGCCCCGAACACCGCGATCGAGGAGGTGAAGACGAGCCGCGGCGCATAGGGCGATTTCAGGCCCTCCAGCCGCACCGCCTCGAACAGCGCCCGCGTCGCATCGAGATTGATCCGGTAGCCGCGGTCGAAATCGGCTTCCGCCTCGCCCGAGACGATGGCCGCGAGATGCACAATGATATCGGGCCGGCCGGCAATGATGCGCTGGGCCATGCCGGGCTCGGCGAGGTCGGCGGCGCGGGTCTCGACCTTGCCGGCGAAGCCCTCAGGCCTCTCGGGCGCGATGACGTCGACGAGGCTCAGCGCATCGACCGCGGCATCGCCGATGCGCCCGTCGCGGGTGAGCCGGCCGGTGAGCTTGCGGCCGACCATGCCGGCGGCGCCAATGATCAGGATATGCATGAGGCTGTCTTTCGGGTGCGGCGGGAAACGGCCATTGGGCCACATTCGTGGTGCCGGCTCAAGTCAATATGTCGCCGTGAAGCCGCCATCGACGACGAGCACCGCGCCGGTCACATAGAGGCTGTCGTCGCCGGCGAGGAAGAGGATGGGCCCGGCGACGTCTTCCACCTTTCCCGCACGCCTGAGCGGCATGCGGCCATATTTGAAATAGATGTCCTGGAACCAGTCGGTCTGGTGCTCATGCGGGGTGCCGAGCTTCTGCTCGGCCATGCGTGTGTCGATATAGCCGGGCGCCACCGCATTGGCCCTGATGCCGAAGGGCCCGAAATCGACCGCCATGCAGCGCGTCAGGTTGATCACGCCGCCCTTGGCGGTGGCATAGGCCATGGCATGCGGCTGGCCCCTGATGCCCTGCACCGAGGCGATATTGACGATGCTGCCGGACGGGCTCTGCTTCAGATGCGGCAGCGCCGCCTTGGTGACATTGAGCACGCTGTCGAGATTGATGGCGAGCACCTGGCGCCAGCGCGCGTCGCTCAGCTCCTCGACCGGCGTGTCGTCCGAGATGGCGGCATTGTTGACGACGATGTCGATGCGGCCCCAGTCCTTGGCGGCCTTGTCCACCATCGCTGCGATGCTGGCCTGATCGGCGACGTCGCAAATCGTCGCCGCGACGGTGAGGCCTTCCGCGGTTAGCGCCGCCACAGCCTCGCTCAGCACATCCGCATCGATGTCGGAGAGGAGGACCTTGGCGCCCGCCTGCGCGAGTTTCCGCGCCGCGGCGAGGCCGATGCCGCGCGCCGCGCCTGTGACGAGCGCGACGCGCCCGCTCAGACGATCTGGCATGGCTCTGTCCTTGGTCTGCGACACCCCACCCGGCGCTTCGCGCCACCCTCCCCGCAAATAAGCGGGGAGGGAGAAAAGCGGACTTGCGGCATTTCTCCCTCCTCGCGCGTTTGCGCGGGGAGGGTGGCGAGCGATGCGAGCCGGGTGGGGCTCGTGATGTGTGGGCGAAACGACAAATGACTACTCCGGATGGATACGGAAGTCCTTGCCCTCGGGCAAGGTCTGGCCGCCATCGACGATGATGGTCGTGCCGGTGATGTAGGAGGCCTCATCGGAGGCGAGGAACAGCGCCGCATTGGCGATGTCGCGCGGCGTTCCGAGCCGTCCGAGCGGGATCGCCTCTTCCATGTTGCGGATGAAGGCCTGCGAGCGGTGCTCGACGATGGCCTCGGTGAGGATATTGCCGGGCTCCACGCCATTGACGGTGATGCCGAAGCCCGCGAATTCCAGCGCCGCGGCCTTGATGAAGCCGTTGATGCCGGCCTTGCTCGCCGAATAGTGGCCATGGCCCGGGCTCGTCACGCGCGGACCCGTGATCGATGAGGTGAAGACCATCCGGCCGTAGCCGCGCTCGCGCATCACCGGCAGGGCGGCGCGGGCCGCGAGGAAGGTGCCCTTCAGATTGACCGTGAGCACGTTGTCCCATTCCTCGGGTGTGATGTTCTCGATCAGCGTCCAGGGATAGATGCCGGCATTCTGCACCAGGATGTCGAGGCCGCCGAAATGATCGACGGCCTCGGCGACGGCCCGCGCGCTGTCTTCGGCGCGCGCGATATTCGTGGCGACGAAACGTGCGCCGAGGCGCTTCGCCGTGGCCTGGCCGGCCTCGGCCTCGTTGTCGGCGAGGACGACCTGCGCCCCTTCGGCGATGAAGCGCTCGACGATGCCGGCGCCGATGCCGCGCGCCGCCCCGATGACGAGCGCGGTGCGCCCGCTTAAACGCTTAGACATTCTTCTTCCTCTCTCATGCACGGCATAGTTTGCGCAGATATCGGACACTCTTTAAGGCATTTGCTCTCTTCGCGAAGGACACCCTCATCCGGCGCTTCGCGCCACCTTCTCCCGCAGGCGGGAGAAGGGGAAGTAACCAGTGAACCTCGCAATACTTCAAATGCGATAGCCCTGCCCACAAGGGGGAAGGCAATCGGATATGAAATTCGTCGATGGATGGCTGCGCCTTCCCCCATTTCCCCCCTCTCCCGCTTGCGGGAGAGGGTGCCCGATAGGGCGGGTGAGGGTGTTTGC
>CAZICN010000412.1:0-3142 GCA_964537655.1 uncultured Aestuariivirga sp. | reverse complement strand
AGTTCGCTCGGAAGGCACGGCGATATGATGCGAACTTCGGATTCGGGACACTAGCCGGCAAGGGCTTTTCTTTCTGCGAAAGAGCCCTCATCCGCCCTTCGGGCACCTTCTCCCATGCTTCGCACGGGAGAAGGAGGAAACTGGAGATGGATTCGCCTGCTGGCATTGTTCGTATTCGACAGCTGAGCCCTGGCGTTTCGTTTGACCACCGCGCAAAAACGCCGCTCCGGCGGTGAGGCCGGAGCGGCGCGGTATCGAAACATGCCGAGGGGTCAGGCGGCGACGGCGGCGCCGAGGTCAGCATGCCTCGATGCCAAGGCCAGTTGAGTGACCCGGGCCGTCGCCTTCTTCAACGCGCTGTCAGTGGCCTCCGGGCCCATGCCGACACCCTCGACGCGGATGATCTCGACATCGGTCAGGCCGATGAAGCCGAGAGCGGTGCGCAGATAGGGGATCGCATGGTCGAACTGCACCGCCGGGCCTTCCGAATAGACGCCGCCCGAGGCGAGCACG
Organism: uncultured Aestuariivirga sp.; assembly: GCA_964537655.1. Lineage (GTDB taxonomy): Bacteria > Pseudomonadota > Alphaproteobacteria > Rhizobiales > Aestuariivirgaceae > Taklimakanibacter. The sequence goes on along the minus strand of CAZICN010000412.1, from coordinate 2,629 downwards.
ATGTAGACTTTCTTGTCGGTGAGGAGGCCCCTGGGGCCATCCTTGCCATAGGAGAAGGTGCGGCCGGCGCGGGCGACATGGTCGATCCAGGATTTCAGCGTCGAGGAGATGCTGAAATTGATGAAGCCGGTGGCGAGAATGATGGTGTCGGCGGCGAAGAGCTCATCCACCGCGGTGTCGGAGGCGCTCACCCGCTCGGCCTGGCGGGCATTGCGCTTTTCGGGCGGCGTATAGATGCCGGCGGCATAGTCGGAATCGATATGCGGCAAGGGATGGGCGGCGAGGTCGCGCACCACCAGCGAGGCGGAGGGGTCCGCCGCCTGCAGCCTGTGGGCGAGGTCGGTGGCGATGCGGGTCGAATGCGAGGCCGAACCGCGGGGGCTCGAGGTCACGAGAAGGATGGACATGGGTCTGGTCTTTCGCGTTGAAGAAGTGAACTGACGCCCACGAATATGTGCCTCTCGACTCATTGAAAAAACTGGTATAATATCGATCAAATCCATCTGATAAGTTGATATATCGATGTTGCCCAATCCCACGATCGACCAGCTCCGCATCCTCCAGGCGGTGGCGGAGGCCGGCAGCTTCTCGGCCGCCGGGCGCAAGCTGAACCGGGCGCAGTCGGTCATCAGCTATGCGATCGCCAATCTCGAAGCGCAGCTCGCGGTGAAGCTGTTCGAGCGCGAGGGCACGCGCGAGCCGCAGCTCACCGAGATCGGCAAGGCGATCCTGGAAGAGGCGCGGCGCATGACGGGCGTGCTGCAGCGCATCCGGGCGCGCGTCGAAGGCCATGCCCGCGGCCTCGAAAGCGAGATCGCGCTATCGATCGATTCCGTGCTGCCGTCGCCGGTGCTGATCGGGACGCTCAAGGCCTTCGCGGCGCAGTTTCCGACCGTGGCGCTGCGCCTCAATGTCGGCTCGCTGGGGCTGATCGTCGACCAGGTGGTGAAAGCCGAGGCCGATATCGGCATCGGCGGCATCGTGAGCGAGGCGGATGTGCGCCTCATCGAAATCGGCATCGTGACCATGACGCCCGTCGCGGCGCCGAGCCATCCGCTTGCCCGCATGAAGGGGCCGGTGCCCCTCGAGGATCTGCGCGAGCACATCCAGCTCGTCGTCATCGATCAGTCGCAGCGCACCCGCGGACGCGACTTCAGCGTCTTCGCGTATCGCAGCTGGCGGCTCACCGACATGCACACGAAGCATGTGATGATCCGCGAGGGCCTGGGATGGGGCGGCTTGCCGCGCTGGATGATCGCCGAGGATCTGGCCAGCGGCCGGCTCGTCGAGCTCGATCTCGAGCCCTTCGGCCAGGTGCGCGGGCCGTTCTATGCCATGCATCGCGCCGACCGCCAGCCGGGGCCGGCGGCTTCATGGCTCATCGATGCGTTCAAGAGCCAGCTCGGCTGCTTCAACGAGGCGGCGCCCGACGGCTTGCCCGCCGCGGAGGTGGCCAGGTCACGATGATTTTTGGATCGTTACGATCCAAAATCATCAACGTGGCCGATTCTTATGTGTTAGCGCGGGATTTTCGCGAAAAACCGGTATCCACCTTTTTGCATCCCGCGCTATAGCAAGGTAGCCTGAGCCAAAGAGGAGAAGGCCATGCATTACAGCGGCGGATGCCATTGCGGCAGGATCGCCTTCGAGTTCGACACCGACGCGCCGGTCGCCGAAGCCATCGAATGCAACTGCTCCCTGTGCTCCAAGCGCGGCCATCTCCTCGCCTTCGTGCCGCGCGATAAGTTCACGCTCAAGACGGCGGAAAAGGATCTCGGGACCTACACGTTCAACACCCATCGCATCCGCCATCATTTCTGCGCGCAATGCGGCTGCGGCCCGTTCGGCGAGGCGAAAGCGCCCAATGGCGTGACGATGGCCTCGATCAACATGCGCTGCGTCGACGGCTTCGAGCCCGACCAGATCAAAATCAAGAAATTCGACGGACGCAGCCGATAGGCGCGGGATGCGAAAGTGGATACCGGCTCTCTATCTTTTTGATTTTACGCATCGGTTCGCCCGGAAACCGCGCACACTTTCCGGACCGATGCTCTAACATACAAGAATCGATCACGTTGATGAGTTTGGATCCAAACCCATCGTGGTCCAGGCGCGTGAGGTGATCCATGGATGTCCCCGTTCTCGATACGCCGCGGCTTCGGCTGCGGGCGCATACGAGCGATGATTTTCCGACCCTCATGGAGATGTGGGCGGAGAAGGCGGTCATCCATTATATCGGCGGCAAGCCGATGCGGCCCGATGAATGCTGGACGAGGCTTCTGCGCTATCGCGGCCTGTGGCCGATCCTGGGTTATGGCTATTGGGCGGTCGAGGAGAAATCGACGGGTCGTTTTGTCGGCGATGTCGGCTTCGCCGATTTTCACCGCGCCATCGAGCCTTCGCTGGTCGGGATGGCGGAAATGGGCTGGGTGCTGGCGCCCGAGGTCCACGGCCAGGGCTATGCGACGGAGGCGGTCTCGGCAGCGGCCCGGTGGTTCGACGGCCAGGGACACACACGCAGCGTGTGCATCATCGATCCCGGCAATGCGCCATCGCTGCGTATCGCCACGCGGATCGGCTTTCGCGAATGGCGCCGCACGACGTTCATGGGCGATGAGGTGATCCTGCT
>CAZICN010000411.1:0-3154 GCA_964537655.1 uncultured Aestuariivirga sp. | reverse complement strand
CGTGGTCCGCGGCGATGATGATGTCGGCCGAGATCATGATTTCGAAGCCGCCGCCGAAGGCGATGCCGTTCACCGCGGCGATCACCGGCTTGTTGAGGCCGGGCAGTTCCTGCAGGCCACCGAAGCCGCCGACGCCATAGTCGGAATCGGGCGCCTCGCCTTCGGCGGCGGCCTTCAGATCCCAGCCGGGGCAGAAGAACTTTTCACCCGCACCCGTCAATATGGCGACGCGCAATTCCGGATCGTCGCGAAACCTGGCGAAGGTCTCGCCCATGATGCGGCTTGTCGGCGCATCGATGGCATTGGCCTTGGGGCGGTTGATGGTGACTTCGAGGACCTTGCCGCGGCGTTCGACAATGAGGGGTGAGGTCATAAGCTAGCCTTTACGTATTCTGATGAGGGCATCGACCGCCACCGCACCTTGACCGGGCGGCAGGACGAGCAGGGGATTGACATCGAGCTCCTCTATAAGGCCGCGGCGCGTTTCGGCAAAGCGCGCAATCGCCTCGATCGCCTTGACGACTCCCTCCTGGTCGCCGGACTTGTTGCGGAAGCCTTCGATGAGCTTCCATATTTTCAGGGACTTGAGCGCGCGCTCGATTTCGGGACGCGAGGTCGGCAGAATGAGCGTTGCCGAGTCTTTGAGCAGTTCCGTCAATATGCCGCCGGCGCCCAGCACCAGCGCCAGGCCGAATTGCGGATCGGATTTGAGGCCGATGATGAGCTCGGCGACGGCGCCCGTCACCATGCGCTCGACAATGACGTCGTCGGCAAGAGTCGCCATGCGCTCCGCCGCGGCTTTCACCTCATCGGCATCCTTGAGATTGAGCGCCACGCCGCCGGCCTCGGTCTTGTGCGCGATCGAGGCTGATGAGACCTTGAGCGTCACCGGGAAACCCAGTTTCTCGGCCGCTCTCACGGCATCGGCATGCGGGCAGACGATGCCGTCGGGCACCGAAAGCCCGTGCGATCTGAGAAGTTGCTTGGCTTCATGCTCGGTGAGCGTCGCCGGATCGCCGCCGTGTGAAATAGTTGCCGGGAGCAGGGGCGCCTTGTCGTCCCTTGCCCAGTTCCGGCCGATGAAGGCGGCCGCCTCGAAGGCGGTGAGCGCGTCGTCGAGCCCCATCATCGGGGCGACGCCGGATGCGGCATAGTCGTCGGCGAGGTCGAGCGGCATGCATTCCGGCAGGCTTGCCACGACAGCGGCGCGCGCTTTCGTCGCCTCGGCCGCGTTGCGCAGGGCCTTTGCCGTCACCAGCCAGGTATCTGGCTTCATCAGGGGACTGGTCGGGATGTCGAGGATGAGCATCGCCACATCGAAGCCGCCGGAGAGAACGGCGGAGAAAGTGGCGGTGAGCTTGTCCTCCTGGTTCCAGATGAAGGTGTGGTAGTCGAGCGGATTGTCGATCGACACATATTCGTTGAGGGTCGCCGCGACCTTGGGCTTGGTGCGGCTGTCAAATTCGGGGAAGCGCACCTTCCGGCTCATCGCCATGTCGGCGATCAGGGCCGCCTCGCCGCCAGAGCAGCTCATCGAGACGAGGCGGTTGTCCTCGAGCGGTCCGCCATGATGCAGGAACTTGAGCGTCTCGACGAAGGCGGTCACCGAGGTCATGCGGGCGATGCCATGGCGCTCGAACAGCGCGTCATAGAGCGTATCGGCGCCGGCAAGCGAGGAAGTATGGCTCATCGCGACCTTGGCACCCTGTTCGGAGCGTCCGGTCTTGAGCGCGATGACGGGCTTGCGGTTGAGCCTCGCGGTCTCCGCTGCCCTGGCGAAAGCGGGGATATCCTTCAAGCCCTCGATATGGAGGCCGATGGCCGTGATGCGCTCGTCCTCCGACAGGGCTTCGAGCATGCGCGCGATATCGACATCGGCCTGGTTGCCGATGGCGAAGACGGCGGCGACCGGCAGCGCGCGCCGTGTCATGGTGAAATTGCAGGCGATGTTGCCGGACTGGGTGATGATGGCGACGCCGCGCTCGATGGGTTCGAGACCTTGCTCATCCGGCCAGAGAGCCGCATGGGCCCCGGCATTGACGAAGCCATAGCAATTGGGACCCATCAGCGGCATGCCGCGGCCCGCTTCGAGAAGCTGGCGCTGCAGCGCCTTGCCTTCTTCGCCGGCCTCGGAAAAGCCCGAGGCATAGATCACCGCGCCGCCGCAACCGATCTTGTTGAGATGGCGGACGATGTCGATGGTCGGCTCGCGCCGGACGGCGATGAAGGCGGCATCCGGGCTGCCGTCGATCTCTTCGACGGACCTGGTGCAGCTTATGCCGCCCAGCGTCTGGCGCTTCGGGTGGACGGCCCAGATCCTGCCCTCGAATCCCAGGGCAAGGGTGCGCTCGATGGCGACCTCGCATTCATGGCCGCCAATGAAGGCGATGGATCGGGGCGAGAGGAAACGGGTAAGGGGTGAGGTCATGTGTTTCTCATCCGCCCAGCGGCCTGAGCAGCGCGCGTGAGATGATATGACGCTGGATTTCGCTCGTGCCTTCCCAGATGCGCTCGATGCGGGCATCGCGCCAGATGCGCTCGAGCGGCAACTCCTCCATGACGCCCATGCCGCCATGGATCTGGATCGCCTCGTCGGCGACCATGGCCAGCATCTCGGTCGCCTTGAGTTTGGCCATCGCCATGTCCATGTCCTCGACCGTGCCCTGGTCGTATTTCCAGGCCGCTTCGAGGGTCAGGAGCCAGGCTGCCTTGAGTTCGAGCGCCATGTCGGCGAGCTTGAAGGAGACGCCCTGGAACTTGCCGATCTGCTGGCCGAACTGGACGCGGTCGACCGCCCATTGCTTGGCGTGGTCGAGGGCCCGTTCGGCGCGGCCGATGCAGGTGGCGGCGACCTGGAGCCGTGTCGCGCCGAGCCATGAATTGGCGACCTCGAAACCCTTGTGGACCTCGCCCAGCACCGCCGCTTTCGGCAGGCGGCAGTCGGTGAATTCGAGGATGCAGTTCTTGTAGCCGCGGTGCGAGACATTGCGGTAGCCGTCGCGCACCACGAAGCCCGGATGACTCTTGTCGACGAGGAAGGCGGTGATGAGCTTCTTCTTGCCGCGCGGCGTTTCCTCCTCGCCGGAAGCGGCGAAAAGAATGACGAAATCAGCGACATCGGCATGGCTGATGAAGTGCTTCACGCCATTGACGA
>CAZICN010000410.1:0-3166 GCA_964537655.1 uncultured Aestuariivirga sp. | reverse complement strand
GCTACATCCGCCCGTATTTCTTCATGATGTCGACGAGCCGGTCATGCGGCAGTGCTATCGACCGGTTGCCGTCGCGCCCGACCATCGTCTCATTGGCGATCATGCTGTCGATGATCGCTTCTTCCGTCGCCTCGATCGTGGCTTCGAAGAGCGGGTCGATGTCGCCGGTGGCGATCGCTTCCATGCGGCGCAATTCGCCCCGCCTGGCAGCGAAGGCTTCCTCGTTCGCGCTCGAGAAGGCGAGGAAAATGTCGCCTGAGCTGTTGTGGCCGATGCCGCCGGTTCGGGCAAGGCCGATGGGAACGCGCCGCGCGATGCGCTTCAGCTGATGCGCCTCGAGGGGCGCGTCAGTGGCAATGACCACGATGATCGAGCCTGCCGGCTTGCCGCGCAGTTCATCACCCGCGAGATGCCGGCCGACCGGGACGCCGAGAATGGTGCATTCGGGTCGTTGCCCGAAATTCGACTGCACGAGAGCTCCGACCGTGTAGGAGCGCCCGGCGACCTTCACCACCCGTGACGCGGTGCCGTTGCCGCCCTTGAAGTCATAGCAGATCATCCCGGTGCCGCCGCCGACGCTGCCCTGCTCCACCGGGCCACCCCTGGCCCTTTCCAGCGCTTGAATCACATGCTCCGCGTTCACGTGGAAACCGTTGATATCGTTGAGGTCGCCGTCATAGGTCTCGGCCGCGACAGGCAGCCCCCAATCCTGAACATTGCCGCCGCCGGCCTTGACCAGCCATTGAATGGTGGCGTCGCGCGCCACGCCGCAGGAATGCGTATTGGTGATGGTGACCGGCGTCTGCAGCTCGCCCGATTCCTCGATCCAGATCGTGCCGGTCATCTCGCCATTGCCATTGAGCGCATAGGAGCCCGCGGCGCACGGGATCTGCGCTTTGCCGCGGCCGCGCGGCAACAGGGCCGTGACGCCGGTACGCACCGGTCCCTGACCGACGACGAGCTTGCCTTCGCCCGCGATCAGCGTCGTCACCCCGACCTCGACGCCGGCGACGTCGGTGATCGCATTGTTCTCACCGGGCTGGCCGGAAAACGGCAGCCTGAGTGCCCGCGCGCGCGTCTTGCCGGCCGGGGTGGCGTGGTGGGAATTCATGAAACGCCCTCGAATCTTCTTTGCAAGGTGCCGTGGCTTCGCACAGACTGACATGAACGAGCAAGTCCCGGAAACCCAATGGCATCACCCGTCGATCCTTCGGCCTACAAGGAAGCCCTGATCTTCCTCGTCACTGCCGGTGTGGTCATTCCGATCTTCCGCAAGCTCGGCATCAGTTCGATCCTGGGCTTCCTGATCGTCGGCGCGCTGGTCGGCCCCAATATGCTGGGGGCGCTGGCCCAGGCCTATCCCTGGCTCGCCAATGTCGTGTTCACCGAAACCGAGCAGTTCGCCCAGCTCGCCGAACTGGGTGTCGTCTTCCTCCTGTTCCTCATCGGTATCGAATTGTCCTTCGAGCGCCTGATCACCATGCGCCGCCTGGTCTTCGGCCTCGGCGGCTTGCAGATGCTGGTCACGACCATCGCCCTCACCTTGATCGGCCTGTGGCTCGGCCTCGCTCCGCCCGAAGCGCTGATCGTCAGCGCAGCCCTCTCGCTCTCCTCGACAGCCATCGTGGTGCAACTCCTATCCGACGCCAAGCGGCTCGGCACCCAGACCGGGCGCGCCAGTTTCTCCGTCCTCCTGTTCCAGGACCTGGCCGTCATCCCGATCCTGCTTCTCATCAATGTGCTGAGCACGACCGAAGCCACGCTTTCCTTTGCTGACATCCTCACCGCCATCGCCCAGGCGCTCATCGCCGTCACGGCGATCGTCGTCATCGGCCGCTTCCTGCTGCGTCCGCTTCTGCGTCTCGTAGCGGCGACGCGCAGCGGCGATCTGTTCATGGCGACAACGCTGCTGATCGCGGTGGGGGCCGGCTATGCCGCAAGCCTCGCCGGATTGTCCATGGCGCTCGGCGCGTTTCTCGCCGGCCTTCTGCTGGCCGAAACCGAGTTCCGCCGCGAGATCGAGGCCATCATCGAGCCGTTCAAGGGCCTGCTGCTCGGCGCCTTCTTCCTCTTGGTCGGCATGGGGATCGACCTGCGCCAGATCGTCTCCTATCCAGAGGTCTTCATTCTTTCAGCGGCGGCGCTCGTCTTCATCAAGGCCACACTCTTCTGGCCGATCGCCGGTCTCTTCGGCATCGGGCGCGGGGCGCGCATCGAGACCGCCTTGCTGCTAGGCCCCGGCGGGGAGTTCGCCTTCGTCGCCATGGCGGCCGCGGTCACCGCCGGCGTCGTCACCTCGATCGTCGCCGACGCGCTCCTCATCATCGTTTCGCTCACCATGGCGGCGATACCGTTGCTCGATTATCTGGGCCGCCCTCTGTCGCGCAAGATGCTGACCGCAGTGGCCGGGATGCCGATGGAGGCGCCGCCCGCCGACAGCGAGGCGCAGGTCATCATCGCCGGCTTCGGCCGCGTCGGCCGCCTCATCGGCAAGATGCTGGAGGAGCACGATATAGCCTATATCGCCGTCGACACCGATCCCGTCGTTGTTGCCGCCGAACGCAAGGCCGGCAAGCCGATCTATTATGGTGATGCGGCCCGACCCGAGTTTCTGCGCGCCTGCAATCTCGATCATATCAAGGTCATCGCGGTGACCATGGACCAGCCGAAGAAGGTCGAGGATGTGACTATCGCCGCCAGGGCCGAGCGTGCCGACCTCCAGATCATCGCCCGCGCCCGCGACGACCGGCACGCGATCAAGCTCTATAGCCTTGGTGTGACGGAAGCGGTGCCGGAGACGATCGAGGCATCGCTGCAGCTGGGTGAATCGGTTCTGGTCGGCGCCGGACTGGCCATGGGGCTTGCCATCGCCTCGGTGCATGAACAGCGCGATGTCTACCGCAAGATGCTGGGCCGGCCCAACCGCAAGGAGGAGCTGGCGCTATTGCGCCGGCGCAAGGCGCGTGGAATTAGCCGGACGAGTGGAGAGAGTTAAGCGACGCCGAGTTTCTTCTGCAGGCTCGAGCTCGAGGTCGTGTACTGGAACAGCAACTTCTTGTCCGGATAGACGATTTTGTGCGCCGCCTGAGACATCAGCGCGGCCTCGTGGAAGCCCGACAGGATCAGCTTGAGCTTGCCGGGGTAGGTGTTGATGTCGCCAATGGCG
>CAZICN010000409.1:0-3170 GCA_964537655.1 uncultured Aestuariivirga sp. | reverse complement strand
GGCGGCCTCGCCTATGGCCTGCTCTGGCTGCTCCAGCTGCTGGGCTTGAGCTGATCTCGCCTATTTCGCGGGAGCCGGCGCCGCGACGGCCATGAAATTGCGATAGAGTGTCCGGGCATTGGCGATGAAGCCCGGCATCAGCGGTTCGGCCTCCCTGGCGAGACCTTGCAGCGCATTGGGACCGCGCACCTTGGCGAGCGCCTTCTCATAGGCCGGAACCATGCCCCAGTCGGGAATGGTGTTGGCTTCGAGCTCGACATGATACTGCATGGAATAGGCATGCCGGCCGATGCGCATCGCCTGCACCGCGCAGACATCCGAGCGCGCCAGCACGACAGCATCCTCGGGCGCCTGCGCCACTTTCACCCCATGCCATTGCAAGGCTTTCATCTTGTGCGGCAGGCCTGAGAAGACCGGATCGCGTTTGCCGGCCTCGGTGAGTTCGATATCGAGAATGCCAACTTCCGGTGGGCGTTGCGGACCGCATGTGCCGTTGAGGGCATCGGCCAGGAGCTGATGGCCGAGGCACACGCCGAGAAACGGGCGCTTCAGCTCGCGTACCCAGCGCCGGATGGCGCGCTTCTCGGGAATGAGCCAGGGATGTTCCTCAACGTCCCAGACATCCATCGGCCCGCCCATGACCCACAGCATGTCGTAGGATTCGAGCGGCGGTATAGCTTGCCCCTCATCGAGCTCGATCGCGTCCCAGGCTATGCCGTCTTCCTTGAGGAAGCTGCGCAGGACTGCCGGATGCTCGCAGGCGAGATGCTGGAAGACGATGAGTTTCATGGGCGGCAGTCTAGCGCAGGATGCGAAAAGGTGGATACCGGTTTCTCGCGAGAATCCCGCGCCAATACAAACGTTCCGACACCGGATGGAGACGGGGTTCAATAGAGCCGGGCGCGTGCCACCCTCTGGCTGTCGCCGAACATGGCCGTCGGCTTGAGTCGGGCGTGGACGACATAGCGCAAGGGACCGCGCAGCGTGCCGTCGAGCGGCCAGCAGGTGGCGAGCGCCAGATTGTAGCCTGAGGCCCCGGCATCGATATTCGACTGGTCCCAGCGTACGATCTGCGAGCCCGTCATCTCATAGGTGAAGGTGATGCCGTCCTCCCGGGTGACCCTGATCTCGTCGCCCACCCTGAGATCGCCGAGGAACCGGAAATGCGTGTCGCGATGCGCGGCAAAGACTGCCGTACCGCGCTCTCCCGGCTTGGGCGTCCGGTCGAGATGGCCCGGGCCAAAGGCCAGCGCCTGCCCGCTGCTGCCGGCGAGAACGATCGATGAGGCCCTGAGGCGCGGCACGCTGATGCGTGCGATAGGCCATGTATCGGCCCAGCCCCAGGGCTTGACCGGCTGGCCGGTGGCGATGCTCTGCGCGAAAGCGCGGTCGAGCAGGACCTGTGCGAGCGCGGCCTTGGCCTGGATCCACAGCCCTTCGCCGAGAAGCGCGATACCGGCGAGCGCGCAGACGACAGCGAGAGCGATAAGCCAGGGGCGGGGTCGTAGCTTGTCGGCATCGGGCTCTGTGGTCGTGATCTGAACAGCGGGACCGGAACGTCTCTCCCCCGGTGGGGGAGAGACCAAAGGCCGGCGCTCCAGGAACTCCCGGATACCTTTCCGGGCGCGGCGCGAGCGGCGCATCCAGAAGGCCGGCATTGTGTCGAGCTCGGCCGTCATGCGAATCTCCGGCGCCTGGCCAGGATCGCGAAGACGACCGCCAGCAGCGAAAGCAGTGCGCCCAGCAGCATCAGAAGTTCGGAGGGCGTTGCCGTTGGCGGCAGGTCGACCGTCTGCACCGCGTTCGGTTGCTCGCTCACCGGGTCCTTGGTCATCGCGATCAGCGTGACATCGAGCTTGGCGTCGCGCTGGAGTACGGCGGGTGCCGGCTGCTCCTTGCCGAAGATCTTGTCATAGTCCCAGCCCGCCGGGAGGTTGAGCGGGATGTCGGCGCGGCTGAGGGCTTCACCCGGCTTGCGCGCCGGCGTCTTGTCGACCGCGACGAGGCTCGAGACCCGGCTGACCAGGTGATGTTCGAGCGCGAGCGCCAGGACGCGCTTGTCGGCCTCGAGCGGCGTGATCGTGCCCATGGTCTGAGCCACTTCGGCATCATCGATCTTGCGCCGTGCCCACAATTTGGCGATGCCCGCACCCGTCTCCGCCTCGCCGAGCGGCAAGGTCAGGCGCCAGTCGCGGCCGGCGACCTTGGCGGAAAGCGTCAGGTCACCCTTGCGTTCCGGCATCTTCATCAGGACCATGACCGGCTCACCCTGATAGACATCGGGCAGCATGGCCGGCGTCACTTCGGCTGTGGCCGCGCTGAACTGCGCCTTGAGGCCGGTGACCGCCGGATTCTCGAGCTTGGCGAAGAGCGCGCGCATGCGGTCTTCGACCTGGCCGCCTTCGCCGATCATGGCATAGGCGCCGCGGCCGAGTTCGGCCGCCCGTGTCATCAGGAAGGAGTTGGGCGCCGAGCCGATGCCGACCATGAAGATGCGCGAACGGCCGCGCATCATCGACAGCACGTCGAACATTTCCTGCTCATTGGCAATGGCGCCATCGGTGATGAATACGACCTGGCGCAAGGTGGTCTGGTCGTCGGGCCGCGCATCGCGCAGCGCCGCGCGCAGCGGCGGGATCATCTCGGTGCCGCCCGAAGCTTCGAGCCGGCCGACGAAGCTCTTTGCCGCCTGCACATTGTTGCGGCTCGCCGTTACGGTATCCTCGAACAGGATATCCATCGTGTCGTCGAAGCGCACGACATTGAACCGGTCCTTGGGGTCGAGCCGGTCGAGGGCATAGATGAGGCTGGCCTTCGCCTGCGACATCGAGGGGCCGCCCATCGAGCCCGAATTGTCGATGACGAAGACGACATCGCGCGGCATGCGCGCCTGGCCGGCAGGCAATGCCGGCGGTGTCACATAGGCGAGTGCATAGTCCTGGCCGTTCACGGTCTCGCTGAACAGGCCGATCTCGGGTTCCGCACCCTGGGCAGCTCGCCAGGTGAGCTCGAAATCGCGATCGGCGAATTCGGGCCGGGCGAGCGTGAGGCGTTTGCCGCCTTGCGGCGTGGCCTCGGCGACCACGTCATGGAACGAGCTCGACACCTCGCCCAGCGCGAAGCCGGGATTGAGATGGACGCTGAGGGTCAGGGGATTGACCGGCGCCGAT
>CAZICN010000408.1:0-3217 GCA_964537655.1 uncultured Aestuariivirga sp. | reverse complement strand
CGCCCGCCCGGCACGCCCCGGCCCCTCCTCTATGCCCTGTCGCTTGGAGTATACTGCACCTCCTGGACCTATTTCGGCAGCGTCGGTGTCGCCTCGCGCTCGGGCCTCGATTTCCTGCCCATCTATATCGGCCCGATACTGGTCTTCCTGGTCGGCTGGAAGCTGCTGCAGACCATTGTCGACATCTCCAAGCGCCAGAACATCACCTCGATCGCCGACTTCATCTCGGCGCGCTACGGCAAGAACGAGATGCTGGGAGCCATCGTCGCCCTCATCGCCGCGGTCGGCATCATCCCCTACATCTCGATCCAGCTCAAAGCAGTGTCCTTCGCGCTCGAGACCATGATGGCGGCGCCCGGCTGGTCGACGGCGAGTGCCATTCCCTTGCCGATCACCGAGGACATCGCCTTCTTCGTCACCGCCGCCATGGCCGCCTTCGCCATGCTGTTCGGCACCCGCCATATCGACACCACCGAGCATCAGGACGGCCTGATGATGGCGATCGCGGTGGAATCGGTGGTCAAGCTCATCGCCTTTGTCGCGGCAGGCATCTTCATCACCTTCGTCATGATGGGGGGACCCTGGTCGCTCCTGGAACAGGCCAGGCAGATGCCCGAAATCTCGCACCTGTTCAGCAAGGGCTTCGCCGGCGGCTCGTGGCTGACCCAGACGCTCCTCGCCATGATCGCCATCATGCTGCTGCCGCGCCAGTTCCATGTGACCGTGGTGGAGAACGCCAATGCCGGCGACATCAAGCGAGCCGCCTGGCTGTTCCCGCTCTATCTCGTCGCCATCAACATCTTCGTCGTGCCCATCGCCATCGCCGGCCTCATCATGTTCAAGCCGGGCTTCACCGACGGCGACACTTTCGTGCTTGCGCTCCCGGTGCTCGCCGGCAGCCAGACCTTCGCGCTCATCGCCTTCCTCGGCGGGCTCTCGGCGGCGACCGCCATGGTCATCGTCGAGGCGGTGGCGCTCTCGATCATGGTCTGCAACAATCTGGTGATGCCGATCATGCTGCGCCGGCGCATGGAGCGGGCGCAGATCCACCACGACATGGGCAGCGTGCTCATCACCATCCGGCGCATCGCTATCATGGTGATCCTGCTCCTCGCCTACAGCTACTACCGCATGATCGGCTCGACCGCGGCACTCGCCCAGATCGGACTCATCTCCTTTGCCGCCGTCGCGCAGTTCGCGCCGGCCTTCTTCGGCGGGCTGGTGTGGAAGCGCGGCACCGCCAGGGGCGCCATGGCCGGGGTCACCGCCGGCTTCGCGCTATGGGCCTACACGCTGTTCCTGCCCTCCTTCGCCGATGCCGGATGGATCGACCGCAGCCTCATCACCGAAGGTCCCTTCGGAATCGGCCTGTTCCGCCCGCGCATGCTGTTCAACCTCGCTTTCGATCCCCTGACGCACGGCGTCATCTGGAGCCTTCTCGTCAATTCCGCCGTCTATATCGCGGTCTCGCTCCTGCGCGCGCCCTCGCCGGTCGAGCGCATGCAGGCCGCCATCTTCGTCACCCGCGACATCCCGCTCGGCGCCGCGCCCGGCTTCCGCCTGTGGCGCACCGCGGTGACGGCGGGGGAAGTGGAAGCGACGGTGGCGCGCTATCTCGGCGCCGAGCGGACGTCGCGCGCCTTCGCCGAAGCCGCGTCCCAGCGCAAGGTGCCGCATGATCCCAAGGCCGAGGCCGATATCCGCATGCTGCGCTTCGCCGAACATCTCCTGGCGAGTGCCGTCGGCACTGCTTCATCGCGGCTGGTAATGGGTCTCCTGCTCGAGCGCCATTCCAAGAGTCCGCGCGGCGCCCTGAAGCTCCTTGACGATGCCTCGGCCGCCATCCAGTACAACCGCGACCTCCTGCAATCGGCGATCGACAATGTCGGCCAGGGCATCGCCGTGTTCGACAGCGAAGGCAAGCTCATCTGCTGGAACGAACGCTTCTGCGGCCTCCTGGCTTTGCCGGCCGATATGAGCCGGATCGGGACGCCGCTCGAGGAAATCATCGACACGATGCTGCGCTCGGGCGAGGCCGACGCGCAGCGCTTGACGGAGATGCGCCTCGACCGCTTCCGCAAGATCACCTCGACGCATGAGCCCATCATCGAACATCTGGGCAAGCGCGACATGGTGCTCGAACTCCATTCCAGCCGGATGCCGGAAGATGCAGGCTACGTGGTGACCTTCACCGACATCACCCAGTCGGTGCTGGCGGCGGAAGAACTCAAGCGCGCCAATGAGACGCTGGAGCGGCGCGTGGCGGAGCGCACCGCGGAACTCACCCGCCTCAACAGCGAGCTCGGCCGCGCCAAGGCGGAAGCGGACGCGGCCAATCTCGGCAAGACGAAGTTCATCGCGGCGGCGAGCCACGATATCCTGCAGCCGCTCAACGCGGCGCGCCTGTTCACTGCGAGCCTGGTCGAACGCAAGGTGCGCGGCCAGGGCGGCGAGCTCGTCCGCAATGTCGATGCCTCGCTCGGCGCCGTGGAGGACATCCTCTCGGCCCTTCTCGATATCTCCAGGCTCGATGCCGGGGCGCTCAAGCCCGAAGTCTCGGTCTTCCTGATCGACGACCTGCTGCTGGCGCTCAAGCGCGAATTCGCGCCGGCGGCGGCCGAGCGCGGATTGACGCTCACCGTCGTCAGCTCTTCGCTTGCCGTCAGGACCGACCGCAAGCTCCTGCGCCGCGTGCTGCAGAACCTCGTCTCCAATGCGATCAAATATACGAGGAGTGGTCATGTGCTCATGGGCTGCCGGCGCGGCGGCAGGTCCCTGCGCATCGAAGTGCATGATTCAGGCCCCGGCATCGCCGCCCGCAACCAGGCCGTCATCTTCCAGGAATTCGAGCGCCTCGGGCAGGACCGGGGAGCGGAGCCCGGCCTCGGGCTTGGCCTGTCGATCGTCGAGCGCATCGCCAAGATGATGAACCACCCGCTGCGTCTCACCTCGCGGCCGGGGCGCGGTTCCTGCTTCGCCATCACGGTGCCGGTCGCGTCGCGCGACAAGCTCGTCCAGGCGAAACCGGAGGCCGTTTCACGCCTGCCCAATCGCATCGGTGGACTCACCATCCTCGTCATCGACAATGAGCCGCAGATCCTCGAGGCCATGCAGGCCCTGCTCGGCGGCTGGGAGGCGCGCGTCATCACGGCGCGCGGCGCCGAGGAAGCGCTTGCCCTCTTCGAAAAGGACAGGGATGCGATCGATGTCATCCTTG
>CAZICN010000407.1:0-3223 GCA_964537655.1 uncultured Aestuariivirga sp. | reverse complement strand
CGATGCCGCCCTTTTCGGGGTTGCCGGGCTTGCCGAGATAGGTCGAGAGCGGCTCCAGATTCTGGAAGGTGATGTTGGAGGAGATATAGATCGAATCCGAGCGCAGGAGGTCGCGCAGGAAGGGCACCCGCATCGCCTCGCGCTTGAAGTTGTCGACGATATGCTCGCCCATATACCGGGTGCCGATCCGGTAATCGACCGAGTAGTGGAACCAGGCGCGATCCTGCAGGAGATCGGCCAGCGTCGTCTTGCCGACGCCCGACATGCCGAACACGGTGACGGCCTTGTTCGGCCAGTCCCGGAATTCCTTGCTGGTCTTGAAGCGCATCGGTCGTCCTCGAAAGGGGGGCGGGGTCTCAATAGCTTATGCACGGGGCCAAGGGCAACCGGCCACGCCATATGCCGGGAACAGGGCTGACTCCGGCCAGAATCATCTAGAATGGCGGGCGAGGGCACAGATTCGGGGGGACGCATGGGCGCAAAGTCTTCGCTGACCTGGTATGAGGCAACCGCCGCGGCGCGCCAGGCCTCGGTTCCGCCGCGCGGCGTCATCGCCGCCGATGTCTGCGTGATCGGCGGCGGGCTTGCCGGCATCACCACCGCCCGGGAGCTGCAACGGCGTGGCCGCATCGTCGTCCTCCTCGAGGCCAAGAAACTCGCCTGGGGGGCATCGGGCCGCAATGGCGGTTTTGTCGGCAATGGCTTCGCCGCCGGCGTCGAGGAGATCGTCCAGCGCGTCGGCCTCAGGAACGCCCAGGCGCTCTACCGCCTGTCGGCGCATGGCACGGAATATGTCCGCCGCGAGGTCGCAAGGCTCGATGCCTCGATCAGGATGAGCGACGGCCTGATCGTCGCGCAGAGGATCAACGATCCGGCGGGCGCCCGCCGGCGCCAGGAGATGATGCTGCGCGATTTCGGCGAGGGGCTCGAGGTGCTCTCGACTGAACAGACGCGGGCGGTGCTGGTGACCGAGCGCTATTTCCAGAGTCTTAAGAACCCGCGCAGCTTCCTGATCCATCCCTTGCGCTATGCGTGCGCGCTCGCCGACGACGCCCAGCATGGTGGTGTCAGGATCCATGAGAACACCGTGGCGCTGGGCGTGCGCAAGTCCGGGGCGTCCTTCATCGTGCGCACCGCCCATGCCGAGATCCATGCCCAGCATGTCGTCCATTGCGTCTCGGCGCTCGACCGGCGCATCCATGGACCGTCAGGCCGCGCCGTCCTGCCGGTCGCCACCTATGTCGCGGTGACGGCACCCCTCGAGCAGGATGCGATCCGCACGCGCTCGGGGATCGGCGACATGCGCCGGGCCGGCGACTATTACCGGCTGGTCCCCGACAATCGCCTGCTGTGGGGCGGGCGCATCACGACCCGCGTCAGCGAACCCCTGCGCCTCGCCCACATGATGAAGCGGGACATGCTGTCGGTCTTCCCGCAGCTCGGCAATCCGGCGATCGATCATGCCTGGGCGGGCATCATGGGCTATGCGCTCCACAAGATGCCGCTGATCGGGCGGGCCCGCGACGGCCAGTGGTTCGCTACTGCCTTCGGCGGGCATGGCCTCAACACGACGGCGATGGCCGGTATTCTGCTGGCGCGCGCCATTGCCGATGGCGATGACGAATACCGGCGCTTTGCCGCTTTCGCGCCGCAATGGGCGGGCGGGCCGTTTGGCAGGATCGGCGTCCAGGCGAGCTATTGGTGGATGCAGGCGCAGGACAGGCGCGAGGAACGTGCCGACCAGCATTAGGGGAAGGGAGGCAAACCATGGGTGCAAGCGACGACTGGATCGACATCGGGGCAGAGAGGGACCTCGCCGGGCAGGCGCTGAGGCCGATCGAGGCCGGCTCGGTCAAGATCGCGCTCTCCTGCGTCAATGGCGCCTTCGGGGCCGTGCACAATGCCTGCAATCATGTCGGTGGTCCCCTGGGCGAAGGGGCGCTCGACGGCGACTACATCGTCTGCCCGTGGCACCAGTGGAAATTCCACCGGGTCAGCGGGCTCGGCGAGCCGGGCTTCGAGGACGATCGCGTGCCGTCCTTTCCGGTGAAGGTCGAGAATGGCCGCGTCCTGCTGCAGCTCAGGCCGAGCAAGCGGCAGAAGGCGCCGCATGAGCCGCATCCCCTGGCGCGGCCGATCGCGCGCGCCGCGGGCCCGATCCGCGTCGCCGGCATCTCGACGACGGCCATGGACAAGAGAGCGCCGCGCTATTCGGGCTCGGACCATCTCCTGGCCTCGGCGCTCGGGGCGGCCGCGACGCAAGGGGCTGAGACGCAGCTCATCAAGCTCAACGATCTCAAGTTCCGCGCCTGCGAGGGCTATTACTCGAAGTCGGCGCATGCCTGCACCTGGCCGTGCTCGATCACCCAGATGCGGCCCAAGGACGAACTGACGCCCGTCTATGAGGCGCTGGTGCATTGGGCCGATGCGGTGATCATCGCCACCCCCATCCGTTGGGGGCAGGCGAGCTCGCTCTATTTCAGGATGGCCGAGCGTCTCAACTGCATCCAGAACCAGGTGACGACGCACAACCGCGTGCTGATCCGCAACAAGGTGGTATCCTTCATCATCGTCGGCGGGCAGGACAATGTGCAGGGTGTCGCCGGCCAGATGCTGGGCTTCTTCGCGGAACTCGGCTTTCACTTCCCGCAATTCCCCTATATCGCGCATTCGCGCGGCTGGTCGGCCGAGGACATGGAGAACAACGAACGGCACGTGCAGCAGTCGACCTCGCTGCACGACGGCGCGGCGGCACTGGTCGAGCGGTGCGCGGTGATGGCGCGCGGGCTGGTCGAAGCGGCGGAGGGCAAGAGCGCCCTCGTGCGCGGCGGCCGCAAGGGCATGCGGCTCGACGGGCGGCCGTAGCCCGCCGGGGGCTTACGAGGTCAGCGCGCCTGGAAACAGCAGGTCCACGAGTGACTGCCGCGACCGCGTGGCCGGGTCGAAGCCGGTGGCGCCTTCGTAGCGGGCGATGACGGCGAGCGCCTCGGGAATCGACGCCTGGCGGATCGCCTCGAACTCCACACAGCGCACCGCGCGCCCGCGGCTCGTGGCCACGTAGTGCACGACTTCGCAGTCCGCGAAGTACCAGACGTCGAGCGCCTTCTGCAGCTCGTCGCGCCAGACGACGCCCATGCGGCCGGCAAACGCATCCACCTGCGCCGCCTGGTCACCTTTGTGATGGCCCAGATCGAGATTGATCTCGTCGCGCACCTCCGGGTCG
>CAZICN010000406.1:0-3229 GCA_964537655.1 uncultured Aestuariivirga sp. | reverse complement strand
CTCACGCCGCGCGCTCTTTTTCCCGGGCCTCGATGAGGCGCACGAGATCGGTCATGATGCGGTTGAGGTCGAAATCCTTGGGCGTATAGACCCGGGCGACGCCCAATTGCTTGAGCACCAGCACGTCTTCCGGCGGAATGATGCCGCCCGCCACCACCGGCACATGGCCCAAGCCGGAATTGCGCATGCGGTTCATCACCTCGCGCACCAGGGGCACATGCGAGCCCGACAGGATCGAGAGGCCGACGACATGCACCTTCTGCTCGAGGGCGGCGGCGACGATCTGCTCGGGGGTGAGCCTGATGCCGTCATAGGAGACCTCGAAGCCGCAATCGGCGGCGCGCACCGCGATCTGCTCGGCGCCGTTGGAATGGCCGTCGAGGCCCGGCTTGCCGACCAGGAATTTGGGCGTCGCGCCCAGCTTGGCGGAAAGCGCTTCCACCGCCCGGCGCACATCGGCGATCGATTGCGTCGCCGCGCCGCGCATCAGGAGCGTGACGCCGGTGGGCGCGCGATATTCGCCGAAGACGCGGCGCAAGGTCTCGCCCCATTCGCCGGTGGTGACGCCGGCCCTGGCGCAGGCGATCGACGGCTCCATGACATTGCGGTTCTCGCGCGCCGCGGAGTCGAGGTCCTTGAGTGCCGCCGCCGCGGCCTTGCCGTCACGGCCGGCGCGCCAGGCCTTCAGCTTCTCGATCTGCTCATATTCCACCGTCTCGGGAACGGTGAGGATGCTGTCGCCCTCTTCCGAGGCGAGGGGCGACGGCTCGGACGCGGTGAAGGCGTTGACGCCGACCACTTTCGTCTCGCCCGCTTCGATGGCGCGCAGCCGCTCCGCATTCGATTCGACGAGCGCCTTCTTCATGTAGCCGGTCTCGATGGCGGCGATGGCGCCGCCCATCGAGAGCACACGGTCGAGCTCGATGCGGGCCTCCCGCTTCAGCGCCTCGACCTTGGCCTCGATCTCCTTCGAGCCGTCGAAGATATCGCCGTAATCGAGAAGATCCGATTCATAGGCGACGATCTGCTGCATGCGCAAAGACCATTGCTGGTCCCAGGGACGCGGCAGGCCCAACGCCTCGTTCCAGGCCGGGAGCTGGACGGCGCGGGCGCGCGCGTTCTTCGACAGCACCACCGCCAGCATCTCGAGCAGGATGCGGTAGACGTTGTTCTCGGGCTGCTGCTCGGTGAGGCCGAGCGAGTTCACCTGCACGCCATAGCGGAAGCGGCGCAGCTTCTCGTCCGCGACGCCATAACGCTCGCGGCAGATCTCGTCCCACAATTCGGTGAAGGCCCGCATCTTGCAGATTTCGGTGATGAAGCGGATGCCGGCATTGACGAAGAAGGAGATGCGCCCGACCACTTGCGGAAACTCGTCATCGGTGATGGCGCCGCTCGCTTTCACCCCGTCGAGCACCGCGACGGCGGTGGCGAGCGCGAAGGAGAGTTCCTGGACCGGCGTGGCGCCGGCTTCCTGCAGATGATACGAGCAGACATTCATCGGATTCCACTTCGGCAGCTCGCTCGAGGAGAAGGCGATCGTGTCGGTGATGAGCCGCATCGACGGCTGGGGCGGAAACACATAGGTGCCGCGCGAGAGATATTCCTTGATGATGTCGTTCTGCGTGGTGCCGGTGAGCGCCGTGCGCGGCGAGCCCTGCTCGTCGGCGGCGGCGACATAGAGCGCCAGCAGCCAGGCCGCCGTCGCGTTGATCGTCATCGAGGTGTTCATCGAGGCGAGCGGGATGGCCTCGAACAGGGTCTTCATGTCGCCCAGATGCGAAATGGGAACGCCGACCTTGCCGACCTCGCCCTTCGCCAGGATATGGTCGCTGTCATAGCCGGTCTGGGTCGGCAGATCGAAGGCGACCGAGAGGCCGGTCTGGCCCTTGCCGAGATTGGTGCGGAACAGCCGGTTGCTTTCGGCCGCGGTCGAATGGCCGGCATAGGTACGGAAGATCCAGGGACGGTCGCGCATGGCCCATGAAAGCATGGGTTATGTTGCGGCGCAATAATTCCTTCTCCCTGAAATCGCGGTCATGCCCGAAAACAAGGCAAAAAGCCTGACGCGGAAAGCGGTGCGGCCGGATCGCAGCCAGGAAAACCCGTTTTCTCAGGCGCGGCTCGACCGCCGGAATGTAAGCAGGGCTGCCCAATTCTGCGGCAAACTGTCCGAGTCTTTCACTGAGCAAATGCACAATTCGCTTTTGTTGCATCGCAAAAGGCGTTAGCTTTTCGTCACATTCGGGAGGAACGGAACCATGAAGGCACAGGCCAAGACCACGGTGAGCGAAGCCGCCGCCAATGCCAACCAGCCGGTGAAGGATCTCTACGAGATCGGCGAAATCCCGCCGCTCGGCCATGTGCCGGCGAAGATGTATGCCTGGACCATCCGCCAGGAGCGCCATGGCCCGCCCGACAGCGCCATGCAGGTCGAGGTCGTTCCCACCTGGACGATCGGCGAGGACGAAGTGCTGGTTCTGGTGATGGCGGCCGGCGTCAATTACAACGGCGTGTGGGCGGCGCTGGGCAAGCCGATCTCGCCGATCGACGGCCACAAGAATCCCTATCACATCGCGGGCTCGGATGCGTCCGGCATCGTCTATGCGGTCGGCGCCAAGGTGAAGCGCTGGGCGGTCGGCGATGAGGTCGTCATCCACTGCAACCAGGATGACGGCGACGACGAGGAATGCAATGGCGGCGATCCGATGTTCTCGCCCTCGCAGCGCATCTGGGGCTATGAGACGCCGGACGGTTCCTTCGCGCAGTTCGCCCGCGTCCAGGCGCGCCAGCTGCTGCCGCGCCCGCAGCACCTTTCCTGGGAAGAATCGGCCTGCTACACGCTGACGCTCGCCACCGCCTATCGCATGCTGTTCGGCCACCGGCCGCATACGCTGAAGCCCGGACAGAACGTGCTCGTCTGGGGCGCCTCGGGCGGCCTCGGCTCGATGGCGGTGCAATTGATCGCCACCGCCGGCGGCAACGCCATCGGCGTCATCTCGGATGACGACAAGGCCGATTTCGTCATGTCGCTCGGCGCCAAGGGCGTCATCAACCGCAAGAACTTCAAGTGCTGGGGCGAGATGCCGAAGGTCGGAACGCCCGACTACAACGAGTGGCTGAAGAACGCGCGCGATTTCGGCAAGGCGATCTGGAATTTCACCGGCAAGGGCAACAATGTCGACATGGTGTTCGAATCGAGCGTACCGTTGTCGATGCCGTCCGTGAC
>CAZICN010000405.1:0-3257 GCA_964537655.1 uncultured Aestuariivirga sp. | reverse complement strand
TTCCCTTCGAGCCTCAGCTCCGCGGCGATTTCACCCGCCGGCACTGCCGGACTGAACAGGAAACCCTGCCCCTGCTGGCACCCAAGGGCGCGCAGGAACTGGAGCTGTTCCTTCGTTTCGATGCCCTCGGCGAGCGTCACCAGGCCCAGGCTGTGGCCGATATTGATGACCGCCCGGAATATCTCCGCGGACTTGCGTGTCGTTTCGACGTCCTTGACGAAGGACTGGTCGATCTTGATTTTGTCGAACGGAAAGCTGCCCAGATATCCAAGTCCGCAATAGCCGGTGCCGAAATCATCGAGGGCGATGGACACGCCCAGTCCCTTCAGGTCCTTCAGGGTCTGCAAGGTTTCGGAGGTTTTTTCCAAGAGGCAGGATTCGGTGATCTCGAGTTCGAGCCGGCGGGCGGCGAGGCCCGATTTCTCGAGCGCGCCGGAGACGACCTCGACAAGCCTGCCCGACTTGAACTGGGCCGGAGAAATGTTCACCGCGATCGTCAGATGGTCCTGAAGCGTGGTCGCCAGCCGGCAGGACTGTTCCAGCACCCAGGCACCGATGGGAACGATCAAGCCGCTCGATTCCGCAACCGGGATGAACGTCGAAGGCGGTATCATGCCTTCGTCCGGATGCTTCCAGCGCAACAGAGCCTCGAAGCCGATTGCCTTGCAGGCGGTCAGTTCCAGCAAGGGCTGATAGTGAATCTCGAATTGTTCCTCGGCCAGGGCCTGGCGCAGGTTGCGCTCCATCTCGCGGCGCACGATCATCTGCAGCGACATGTGCGGTTCATAAATGCGGCACACGCCCCGGCCATCCGACTTTGCCTTGTAGAGGGCGAGGTCGGCGTTTTTCAGCATGGTGGACGCATCGAGCGACTTGTCCAGGCCGACACTCACCCCGGCGCTTACCCCGACCAGGATCTCGTATTCACGCACCTTGAGGGGATCGGAGAATGCCCTGACCAGTTCAGTCGCGGCCGTGTGGGCGTCCGCCGGATCGGCAAGCGCCGGCAGCAGCACCGCGAACTCATCGCCCCCCAGGCGGCCGACGATCCCCCGATCTCCCATGCATTCTTCCAGCCTGGCGGCCACCGCGGTGATGAGGTTGTCGCCCACATGGTGCCCGAGCGTGTCGTTGATGTTCTTGAAGTCGTCGATATCCACCAGGATGACCGACCAGAGACCGGGAGTCCGTGTTCTCTGCAGATGCGTCCCCTCGAGCATTTCGAGGAACAGCCGGCGGTTGGGAAGGCCGGTCAACGCATCATGTTCCGCCATGTACTTGAGGCGCGCGTCATGTTTGCGGCGGTCCGTGACGTCAACCACGGAAACGATCGCCGCGTCCTTGCCGCCGTAGTTGATCGGCCTTGCATAGCTGCCGACGAGAATTTCCGTTCCGTCAGCCTTGTTGTGTATCCAATCCCGTTCGCCGCTGTCCGTGGTGAAGTTGCTCAGGGCGTCGTCGAGCGCCCGCTGGCGTTCATAGGCGGGCCGTATTTCCAGCGAGGTCATGTTCAGGAACTGCGCGCGCGTATAGCCGTAGTGTTCGATCGCCGCGGCGTTGACATCGAGAAATTTCAGGGTCGATCGTTCGACGACCCACATCGGAACCGGGTTGCTCTCGAACAGCAGGCGGAAAGACTCGGCGGCGTTCCTGTCATCGGTGACATCGGTCCTGACAAAGACCTTCCTTCCATCGGCGGTGACATGCTGGTCGTAGCGTATCCATCTGAGGTCACCGACATTCTGTTCGATATGGGAGACACTATGGTTGATGAGGTGCATCCGACCCTGAACCCACGACTCGGCATCGGCCTCATCCCGGCTGGAAACGCCGCTTACTTTGTCAAATACGTTGCGAAAGAGCGATTCTATGCTGGCCCCCGGCCTGACATAGGGAGCCGCCTCGGGAAACATCGTCTCATAGTTCTTGTTCCACAGAATGAGATTGTTCTGTTCGTCCAGGAGAACAATGGCCTGCGGCAGACACTCGATGACCTGACGCAATTCGGCATGACCCGTGACGGCATGCTGGCGCGCCGCTTCAGTCGCCGTGACGGTCTCCTGAAGGTCGGCCTTGACCTTCTGGAGTTCCATTCTGTCCAAAGCGATGCCTGCCAGACTTCTCAAGAGGTCTTTCTGCTGTTCCGTGATCTGCCGCGGCACGACATCCGCAACGGCAAGCGTGCCCAGGGGAAAGCCATCGGCGTCGCGAAGCGCGAAACCGGCATAGAATCTCGCGTGGCAAGGTCCGCTGACGAAGGGGTTGTCGGCAAATCGGGCATCCTTGCTTGCATCTCGAACGACCATCACATCCAGGCAGGTCAGTGTGTGGTCGCAAAAACTGGCGGAACGCGGGATCTCCATCGGCTCCAGGCCAATCCGGGCCTTGAACCAGTGGTACCGGTCTTCCGCCAGACAGAGATAGGCAATTGGCGCCTCGAACAGGTCCGCCGCCAGCCTTACGATCTCGTCAAACGCCGGCTCCGGCGTCCGCTGGATCTTGTACAATCCAAGCCGGCGAAGCCTCTCCTGTTCGAAGGACTCGCTCTGTTGAGCATCAGCAACGGGAATCGTCATATCTGCGACCGGCATGTCCACCCAAGGCGGCATCATTGTATCATTGGCTTTTCCGCGGGCGGGATCATTGCAGCCGGAATGCAAAAGGCGCTTAAAATTGCCTCCACTTCGAAAAAAGCAGCTTCGCGTCGTTAATATTGGGTGAATACCGCGGTCTTTCCGCCATGGTTTGCGAAGCCACCAACAAAAAGGCGCGGGAAAACCGCGCCTTTTCTCTCAATCTCAGAAAGCTTACTCGCCGCTGGCTTCCGCCGGCTGCTCTTCGGCCTGCTTTTTCGACAGGTCCTCGCCCGTCTGCTGGTCGACCTGCTTCATCGACAGGCGCACCTTGCCGCGATTGTCGAAGCCGAGCAGCTTGACCTTGACCGCATCGCCCTCATTGACGACATCGGAGACCTTGGCGACGCGGCGCGGCGCCAGTTCCGACACGTGAACGAGGCCGTCCTTGGCGCCGAAGAAGTTCACGAAGGCGCCGAAATCGACGACCTTGACGACCTTGCCGTCATAGATCTCGCCGACTTCCGGCTCCGACACGATCGACTTGATCCATTTCATCGCCGCCTCGATGGCGGGACCCGACGAGGAAGCGACCTTGACGGTGCCGTCATCGGAGATGTCGATCTTGGCGCCGGTCTTCTCGACGATCTCGCGGATCACCTTGCCGCCGGTGCCGATCACTTC
>CAZICN010000404.1:0-3282 GCA_964537655.1 uncultured Aestuariivirga sp. | reverse complement strand
GCGCCGCCCGACTTGTTGCCGAACATGCCGGCGATCTCGGCATAGGTGAAGGACTGCAGGAAGCCCATGATCATGGAAATGATCCAGACCAGGAAAGCGAGCTTGCCCGTCGTTGTGGCAATGCCGCCGATCGAGAAAAGCACCAGCGGCGGAACGCCCGCCGCTACCCAGAATGCCCCGCGCCAGTCGATGGCCCGGTGCAATTCGCCGGCTTCGGTCGTGACCAGGCCGGGCGAGACCGTCGCGCTGGAGGCCATGCCAGCGCCCTGTTTCGTCGTCATGAGCGACATCTCCATATGTTGAAGTGACACCTGCCGCCCCGCGCCATGGGCGCCCCATCAGGACGGCTGTGACTTAGCTGGAGCGCCTGCCCGTCGCCAAAATCGAACGACTTTGGCGGCAAGCGCCCTAAACAATGGGAGAGAGGCTGGTGAAGCGCTGCCGCGCCTTCCTTCCTTGATGAACACGCTAACCCGGATCTCTGTCCGGCTTTCAGCATGAGCGTTTCCCCATAATTCACCCTTGAGGGTGGACCGCGTCAGCGGCTCAGGGAATGGTAAAATGGTATGATTTTGGTTTCAAGTGGTAATAATTGGCCTTTATTTGGCGACCAATCCATAGTCTCCATGCCAGAAAAGCAGGGGTTTTCCAGTCGGATCATGGTCGAAATTGGTGACCTCGCCGACGAAAATGACGTGGTCGCCCCCCTGATAAGTATAGGCCATCTTGCATTCGAAGACGGCGAGCGCATTGGGCAGGACCGGGCAGCCGGTGTCCCAGGTCTCATAGTCGATGCCGGTCCACTTGTCGTCGAGCGAGCGCGAGAAGCGGCGCGATATGTCCTCCTGGCCCTCGCGCAGGATGTTCACCGCGAAATGATCGGCCGAAAGATAGGATTTGAAGCTGTAGGCGCGCTTGCCGAAACTCCACAGCACCAGCGGCGGGTCGAGCGAGACGGCACTGAAGGAATTGACCGTATTGCCTACCGGCTCGCCCTTGGGACCGCGGGTCGTGACGATGGTGACCCCGGTGGCGAAGGCGCCAAGCGCGGTACGGAAGGCGCGGCTGTCGACAGGCACGTTCATCGGCGTCTCCAGGAACGATCTGCGCACCTATAGCGCGCGATCGGAAAGAATCCTTCTACAGAAACGGAAAACCAATTACGCCCAATTTCATACCATTGCTTTCCAATCCCGTTCGCGTTAGCCTCTTATGCCATGAACAGGTTCGAAAAGAGCTTTCAGAGCCAGGCTCAACTCGGCATGGCGCCACGCCCCAGCATGATCTATCGCCCGGGCGTGCCGGCCCTGCCCCCGGGTACCGAACGCCATGTCGTGGCGGGCGGCGGGTCGCTGACTCTCGAAATCAGGGCCGGCGACAGGCTGACGGTCATCGATCTCGAAGGTGGGCAACCTTGCGAAATCATCGCCGCCGGGCCTGACGGGCGGAGCGATCCGTCCCTTCTCGGCGTCGCTGAAGCCGACGAGGCGACCGGCCTCAAGGCGACGCTTGCCAGCGGCACTCCATCCGCGGCACGAACCCTGAAGACCCTCGCCCGGCGCCACATCGACCTCGGCCAGGCGAAAGCGATCCGGCTCTTCGGCGCCAACTCGCCCGCCGGCACGAAGCAGAGCTTCACCGCGGCGCGCGACGGCGTCCTCGTCATCGGGGCGCCCGGCGGCAAGATGGACGCCGAAGCGCAGGACACCGCGACGCCCCTCGAAGTGCGCATGGCGCGGGCGAACCGGGCGCGCGGCAAAAACCTTGTCGCCCTCCCCGAGCCCCTCAGCGATCCGCTGCAGGACATCCGCGTCGATGCCCAGACGGCAAAGGCCTATGTCGTGCGCGCCGGGGAGTATATCCAGGTCATCGACGTCTCCGGCCGGCAGATGACGGATTTCCAGTGCTTCTCGCAGCGCAAGCTCGACAAGGGCCTGGAGAACGCGCTCGACGGCACGGTCACGCGCACCCTCACCGGGCGCGCCTATCCGACGCCCGGACTGCTCTCCAAAATGTTCGGTTTCGATTTCGAGCCCTTGGTGGAAGTCGTTCAGGACACGGTGGGCCGCCATGACTTTTTCGCTACCGCCTGCAACAGCCGCTACTACGACGATGTCGGCTATCCGGGGCATGTGAACTGCACCGAGAATTTCAACCGGGCGCTGGCGCCTTACGGCGTCGCGGCGCGCAAGGGCTGGGAAGCGATCAACTACTTCTACAACACCCGGATCTGCGAGCAAAACCAGATCACTTTCGACGAGGCCTGGTCGCGGCCCGGCGATTATGTGCTGATGCGCGCTTTGACCGACCTCGTCTGCGTGTCCTCGGCCTGCCCTGACGACATCAATGTGGGCAATGGCTGGGACCCGACCGACATCCATGTCCGCACCTATTCCGACAAAGAAAAATTTTCGAGAGCGGTGGCCTATCGCATGACCCCAGACGCCGAACCCCAGCTCACGCGCGAGACCGCGTTCCACGAGCGCCTGTCGGCGCTCACCCGCAACTACACCGAATATCGCGGCTTCTGGCTGCCGCAGCGTTTCAACAATGACGGCCCGGTCGAGGAATACTGGGCGTGCCGGGAACGCGTCGCGGTGATGGACCTGTCACCCTTGCGTAAATTCGAAGTCACGGGTCCCGATGCCGAGGCGCTCTTGCAGTACTGCATGACGCGCGACATCCGGAAATTGTCACCGGGCCAGGTCGTCTATACCGCGATGTGCTACGAGCATGGTGGCATGATCGACGACGGCACGGTGTTCCGCATCGCCCAGAACAATTTCCGCTGGATCGGCGGCGACGAGTTCAGCGGCATCTGGCTGCGCCAGCAGGCCGAAAAGATGGGCTTCAAGGCCTGGGTGCGCTCGTCGACCGACCAGTTGCACAATATCGCCGTGCAGGGCCCGAAATCGCGCGATCTTCTCAAGGAGATCGTGTGGACCGCGCCGGCACAGACCACGATTGGCGAGCTCGAATGGTTCCGTTTCACCGTGGGGCGCATCGGCGGCTTCGAGGGCGTGCCGATCGTCGTGTCGCGCACCGGTTATACGGGCGAACTCGGCTATGAGGTCTTCTGCCACCCCAGGGACGCGGCGGTCGTCTTCGACGCCGTATGGCAGGCGGGCCAGAAACACGGGCTCGCTCCCCTTGGCCTCGAAGCGCTCGACATGCTGCGCATCGAGGCAGGGCTCATCTTCTTCAACTATGAGTTCTCCGATCAGACCGATCCCTTCGAGGCCGGCATCGGCTTCACCGTCCCGCTCAAGAGCAAGACCGACG
>CAZICN010000403.1:0-3291 GCA_964537655.1 uncultured Aestuariivirga sp. | reverse complement strand
TCTTCGGCGTGATCTCGGCGCGCAGCTTGTCGTCGACCTGCTGGCGCCGCCAGCGGTTGCGCAGCGCGATGGCGACGGCGCGCTTGGCGTCCTTCTGGCCGACGATGTGGCGGTCGAGTTCGGAAACGATTTCGCGGGGAGAGAAGTCGGTCATGGATTGCTCGTTAAGCTCTGACGACCGGCAAATGCCGGGCAAGGGAGGAAGGCACGAACTGCATCACGGCGCGCCGCGCCCGGTGCCAGCCGACGCCGAGCAGGATCACCGAGGCGCCCATCAGCAGAAGCGTGATCCACAGCGCATTCTGCTCGCCGCCCAGTTGCGTGAAGGCATAGACGAGGGCGCCGCCCAGATAGGCGAGCGAGGAGACGAGGAAGGCACGCCGGTCGATGATCAGGGCGATGAGCGCGAAGAGAACGACTGCGGCGATGGTCAGGATGTTGGACTGCGCCGTGGCCTCGGCGCCTGAGGAGATCATCCCGGCGATCGGATGAACGATGAGCGGTGCGGCGATGAGGGTGAGCCAGAAACCGCAATCGGAGCGGCGCGTAAGGCGCTCGCGGTCCGACATGTCGTACCATTGCGCCGCAGCGAGTGTGATGAGGCCCGCAATGAGGAACAGACCATAGATGACGGCTTGCGAGGGCTCATCGAAAAATCGGGTGCAGAGATCGAGGAAGGTCAGCACGCAACTGCCGGCCAGCAGCAGCAATGCGAAAGGCAACCGGAAGCGGAGATAAAAGAGAAGCGCGGCGATAATCGCTGCGAGGCCCGGAAGCCGCATATCGGGAGAGCTTGCAAACCAGGCAGTTTCCTCTTGCCCGATGCTGAGGACGCCATGCACGTAATAGGCAAGACCGGACACGATGAAGATGGCGAGCACGATGCTCGGCAAGGTGAGCTTCAGCTTGCGGGTCAAATATTCGGCGAGCCCCCACATCACCGCGATGAAGATCACGGGAAAGGCCGCGCCGATGAAGGAGAGCGTGCTTGCCGCAGCCCATAGACCGATGCCAAGGAGCACGACGCCCAGCGCGATGAAGAACTCGTTGAAGTTCTTCATGAACACGAAGCGTTCGTCGCCGAGCGCATGGCTGTGCCGCGCCGCCTGGCGTTTCGCCGGTAGCCCCAGGAGCGCGAGCCCCTGTTGCTCGGTGATGATGCCGCTTCGCACGGCTTCATCGAGATCGGCGCGGGTCAGCATTCGAGGCTTTCGACGATCACATTGTTGTTGGTGTAGACGCAGATCTCGGCGGCGATCGCCATCGCCTTGCGGGCGATCGCTTCTGCGTCCATGTCCATGTCGATCAGGGCGCGCGCCGCGGCCAGCGCATAATTGCCGCCCGAGCCGATGCCGATCAGGCTGCGCTCGGGCTCGAGCACGTCGCCGGTGCCGGTGAGCACCAGGCTGACCCGGCTGTCGGCGACGATCATCATGGCCTCGAGGCGCCTGAGATAGCGGTCGGTGCGCCAGTCCTTGGCGAGTTCGACGCAGGCCCTTGTGAGCTGGAGCGGATATTGCTCGAGCTTGGCCTCGAGCCGCTCGAACAGCGTCATGGCATCGGCGGTGGCGCCGGCGAAGCCCGAAATGACCGACCCGCCGGCGAGCGGGCGCACCTTGCGGGCATTGGACTTGATCACCGTCTGGCCGATGGAGACCTGGCCGTCGCCCGCGATCACGACTTTGTTGCCCTTGCGCAGGGAAAGAATGGTCGTGCCGTGCCACTGCTGGGGATCGCTCATGGGTCTCCTTTGTCGCCAGAACGCCGGGAGGGCCCCGGCTGGCCCGTCATGTAGGCCCTGGCGGCGGCTAAGAAAAGCCCGGCAACAGTCCCCTGGGTTAACTTGCCGCCCGCTAAAGGGTGGCACTTCGCCGGGAAGCGCGCTAAGAGACCCCGCCGCAACAAAGGGTTAACGGCCATGCGCAAGGCCAGCATCGAACGCAGGACCACCGAGACCGAGATCGTCGTGAGCGTCGATCTCGACGGCAAGGGCGTCTATGACGTCAAGACCGGCGTCGGCTTTCTCGACCACATGCTGGAGCAGCTGGCCCGCCATTCGCTCATCGACATCAAGGTCAGGGCCAAAGGCGACCTCCACATCGATTTCCACCATACGGCCGAGGACTCAGGCATAGCGCTGGGCCAGGCGGTGGCGAAGGCGCTCGGCGACCGCAAGGGGATCCGGCGCTATGCCAGCCTGCTTTTGCCGATGGACGAGGCGTTGACCCGCGCCGCCGTCGATGTCTCCGGCCGGCCTTATCTTGTCTGGAAGGTCGATTTCTCCCTGCCGAAGATCGGCGATTTCGACACCGAACTGGTGCGCGAATGGTTCCAGGCCTTCGCCATGAATGCCGGCATCACCCTGCATGTCGAGACGCTCCATGGCGACAACAATCACCATATCGCCGAGAGCTGCTTCAAGGCGCTGGCGCGGGCCCTGCGCGAGGCGATCGAGATCGATCCGCGCCAGAAGGACCGCATTCCCTCGACCAAGGGAACGCTCAAGGGCTGATGACCTGGTGGACCGCCCATAGCAGGAACGCCGGAGGCCCCGACGACGTCGTCTTCCTGCGCGAGGGCTTCAGCTGGTGGGCGCTGTTCGTTCCGCTGCTGTGGCTGGCCTTCAAGGGCATGTGGATCGTGCTTCTCCTCGCTTTGGCCGCCCAGTTCCTCATCTGGGCCACGGCCGCGGCGCTCGGCTTCGGCGAGGCTATGCAGGTGATCGCGAGCTTCGCGATCAACCTCGTCCTCGGCTTCCAGGGCAATGACTTGCTGCGCTGGACCTATGAGCGGCGGGGTTACCGCGAGCTGGGCCTCGTCGAGGCGCGTGATCTCGAAGAGGCGGAATACCGCTTCTTCACCGAGATCGGCCTGCCCGCCCCCCAAAGAGCGGACCCGCCCTCAACACCACCGCCGGCCGGCACCTCGCGCCACTGGAAGGCCGAGGAGCCCGATTTCATCTTCCCGGGATTCAGCCGGTCATGACCGTCGCCATCATCGATTACGGCTCGGGTAATCTGCACTCGGCCGCCAAGGCCTTTGAGCGGGCGGCGCGCGATTCGGGATCGGATGAACGGATCGAAGTGACATCCGATCCGGACCGCGTGCGCCGGGCCGGACGCATCGTGCTGCCGGGCGTCGGCGCGTTTCGCGATTGCCATGACGGGCTCAAGGCGGTGCCCGGCATGTGGGACACGCTCGCCGAGGAAGCCGGCCGCGGCAAGACGTTCTTCGGCATCTGCGTCGGCATGCAGCTGATGGCGACGCGCGGCCTCGAGCATGTCGAGACCT
>CAZICN010000402.1:0-3307 GCA_964537655.1 uncultured Aestuariivirga sp. | reverse complement strand
CGACGGCGCTCTCGATCACCAGGTCGCAGGAACCGAAATTCTCGTAGGA
The DNA here is from genome assembly GCA_964537655.1 of uncultured Aestuariivirga sp. GTDB lineage: Bacteria > Pseudomonadota > Alphaproteobacteria > Rhizobiales > Aestuariivirgaceae > Taklimakanibacter. The sequence continues at coordinate 3,258 of CAZICN010000402.1, read as the reverse complement.
CGGCGCCATGCCGATGTTCTTCAGCGCCGCGTCGCGCTGGGCTTCGGTGATCTTGCCGGACTTGACCTGGCGGGAGAGGTTGCCGTTGATGGTGGCGAGGCCCGCCTCCATCCGTTCCTTGCTCACATCGTGGAGAAGCACCGAGAAGCCCGAAAGGGCGCATACATGGGCGATACCGTTGCCCATCTGACCGGCGCCAATGACGCCGACTTTGTTGATCTGCATGTCCGTCTACTACCCATTTGGTAAAGGCGTGGGAGCCTATATCGTGCCTGTTGCTTGGGCAAGTGCATTTCGCATGTGCGAAATCGGCCGGGCTGGCATGATCACTGAGGCAATAGGCGACGCTCCGGCACCTCTGGCATGATCGGGAATGACTGAAGCGCAAACGGTCCCATCGGCTCTTCCGGCAGCCCGGCCGAGCCTCGCTCTGTGGGCGCTGTTCATCGGCAATTTCGTCATCGGCACCGGCATACTCCTGCCGGCCGGCATGCTCAACGATCTTTCGGCCGGCCTCGCGGTGAGCCCGGCGACGGCCGGCCTCCTGATGCTGGCGAGCGGCATCGTCATCGGCCTCGGCGCTCCCTTCTTCGCCACCTTCACCAGCGGCTTCGACCGCCGCACGCTGCTCATGGGCTCGCTCGTCTTCTATGCGGCGGGCCATGCGCTGTCGGCCTTCGCGCCCGATTTCTGGACGCTCGTCGCGCTGCGCGCCGTCACCGTGATCTCGGCCGGCATCTTCACGCCGCAGGCGGCGGCCGCCGTCGGGCTGATGGTGCCGCAGGAGAAGAGGGCGGCGTCGGTCGCCTTCATCTTCATGGGCTGGTCGATCGCCTCCGTCGCCGGCATGCCGGCCGGCACGCTGATCGCCGCCTTCGTCGGCTGGCGTTTCGCCTTCGCGCTCATGGCGCTGCTCGCTCTGCTGGCGGGCATCCTCGTCCTGCGCGCGCTGCCTGCGGGCCTGCGTGTCGGAAAACTGTCGCTCGCCGCCTGGCGCGGCGTGTTCTTCGATCCGGTCCTGATCCTCATCCTGCTCGTGACGCTGGTGAGCGCCTCGGGACAGTTCACGGTGTTCAGCTATCTGACGCTCACCTTCAAGGAACTGCTCGCGGCATCGCCCGGCCTCATCGCCGCCCTCCTCGCCGGCTTCGGCGCCTCGGGCGTCCTCGGCAATTTCATGGCGGCGCGCTTCGTCGGCAGGTTCGGCGTCGACCGCATGATCCTCCTCGCGCTCTCGGCATTGCTTCTCGGCATGATCGTCTTCTCGGCGACGCCAGGTCTTCTCGCCGGCGCCGTCGTCGCGATGGCGATCTGGGGGCTCGGCACCTTCTCGTCGAACTCGCTGCAGCAGAGCCGGCTCATCGCCCATGCGCCGGCGCTCGCTTCGGCCTCCGTCGCGCTCAACACATCGACCATGTATCTGGGCCAGGCGATCGGCGCCGGCGTTGGGGCTAAGATCGTCGCCGCCGGGCTCCTGCCGTGGCTGACGCCCGCGGCCTGCGTCTTCGCGGTGGTGGCGATCATCCTCACGCTGCTGGCGAGCCGGCTGGACAGAAGGAGAGGGTGAAGCCGGGTGTACCCTCTCCCGCAGGCGGCAGGGCTATCGCATATGAAATCGCCACTCGGCGAGCCGTCTCCCATTTTCCCCCTCTCCCGCAGGCGCAGGGCTATCCAGGGAAAATTTCCGAAGCATCCGCAAAATCCCGCGAGAGCAGGGATACAAGGTAATTCCCGACGATCGAGACTCAGAACTCACCTCAGTTCCCCTTCGCCCGTGCGCAGCATGGGAGAAGGTGGCCGAAGGCCGGATGAGGGCTCTTCGTCAACACGATGGGAGAAAGAGCCCTCACCCGCCCTATCGGGCACCCTCTCCCATCCTGCGGTGTTCAGACCGGGGACATCGCGGATATCCCTTCGAATGGCATCGTGAACCCCTCCGAAAAGCCTGCGGAAAGTGTTCACGATGTCTCCGAACGGTTGTCCACCATGTCTCCGGCCCAAACACCTGCGGACGGGAGAGGGGGGAATGTTGGGAGAGGCTGGCGTTACTTCCCGAGCTTGCCGAGCTCGGCTTCGAGTTCCGGCACCGCCTGGAACAGGTCGGCGACGAGGCCGTAGTCGGCGACCTGGAAGATCGGCGCCTCCTCGTCCTTGTTGATGGCGACGATGACCTTCGAGTCCTTCATGCCGGCGAGATGCTGGATGGCGCCGGAAATGCCGACCGCGATATAGAGATCGGGGGCGACGACCTTGCCGGTCTGGCCGACCTGGTAGTCGTTGGGCACGAAGCCCGCATCGACGGCCGCACGGGAAGCCCCGACGGCCGCGCCCAGTTTGTCGGCGACCTTGTCGAGCATGTGGAAGTTCTCGCCATTCTGCATGCCGCGTCCGCCCGAGATGATGATCTTGGCCGAGGTGAGCTCGGGCCGGTCGGACTTGGAGAGATTTTCGCCCTGATAGGAGGAGAGGCCCGGATCGGCGGGGCCTTGCGTCTTCTCGACCGCCGCGGAGCCGCCTTCGCCCGTCGCCGGGAAGGCCGCGGTCCTGACCGTGATGAGCTTCTTCTTGTCGCCCGACTGCACCGTCTGCACGGCGTTGCCGGCATAGATGAGACGCACGAAGGTGTCGGGCGACTTCACTTCCGATATGTCGGAGATCTGCATGACATCGAGAAGGGCGGCGGCGCGCGGCATGTAGTTCTTGCCGTTGGTGGTGGCGGGCGCCACGATGTGGTCGTAGGGGCCGGCCAGCGAAACGATCAGGGCGGCCATCGGCTCGGCGAGCGGGCGCTCATACTGCGCCGCATCGACATGCAGCACCTTCTTGACGCCCGCAAGCTTGGCGGCCTGGGCGGCGGCGGCATCGGCCTTGTTGCCGGCGACCAGCACATGGACCTCGCCGCCGAGCTGGGAAGCCGCGGTCAGCGCCTTGTGGGTCGCGTCCTTGAGATGAGCATTGTCATGCTCGGCAATGAGGAGAACAGCCATCTCAGATCACTCCCGCTTCTTTCAGCTTCGACACGAGTTCATTGACCGACTTCACCTTGACGCCGGCCTGGCGCTTCGGCGGCTCGGCGGTGTTGACGACTTTGAGGCGGGGCGCCACGTCGGCGCCGAAATCGGCCGGGGTCTTTTCCTCGAGCGGCTTCTTCCTCGCCTTCATGATGTTGGGGAGCGAGGCATAACGCGGCTGGTTGAGGCGCAGATCGGTGGTCATGATCAAGGGCATCTTGACCTTGATGGTCTGAAGCCCGCCGTC
>CAZICN010000401.1:0-3313 GCA_964537655.1 uncultured Aestuariivirga sp. | reverse complement strand
CCCTACAACATGGTGCGCGCCACGTTCGATGCGCTGAAGAAGCAGGCGAGCCCGCGGGCAGTCGCTGCACGGCGCGGCAAGAAAGTCTCCGATATCCTTTCCCGCCGCCGCGACCAGGATGCGACGGCCGAGTAATCAGGTGTGACCATGGCGAAAGCAAAGACAGACAAGACCGTTACGGTCGAACAGATCTACAGCCCGTCGCGCCGCCCGGCCGACCAGCGCGCGACGCTGATCGGCCTTGGCCTCAACAAGCGCCATAAACGTAGCACGTTGCAGGACACGCCTGCGGTTCGCGGCATGATCGCCAAGGTCCAGCACCTTGTGCGCGTCGTCGAGTAAGGGAATAGAAGAATGAGACTCAATCAGATCTCCGACAACGAGGGTGCGCGGCGTCCGCGCAAGCGTCTGGGCCGCGGCATCGGTTCGGGTCTGGGCAAGACCGCCGGTCGTGGCGGCAAGGGTCAGACGGCCCGCTCCGGTGGCGCCAAGGCCGGTTTCGAAGGCGGCCAGATGCCGATCTACCGGCGCCTGCCCAAGCGCGGCTTCAACAACCCGTTCCCGGTCGACTACAACGAGATCAATCTCGGGCGCATCCAGCAGGCTGTCGACGCCAAGGCGATCGATGCCGGCCAGCCGGTGACGCTCGACGCCCTGGTCAAGGCCGGGGTCGTCACCAAGGCGCGGGCGGGCCTGCGCCTGCTCGGCAAGGGTGAGCTCAAGGCCAAGCTTGCCTTTGAGGTCCATCATGCCTCCAAGGGCGCCATTGCCGCGGTCGAGAAGGCCGGCGGCAGCGTCAAGGTTCTGAAGCCGGTCAAGCCGGAACCGGAATTCAAGAAGGGTAAGGCTGGCAAGGCAGAGGCGAATGCGCCCAAGGAAGCCAAGGCTCCCAAGGCCGAAGCGAAGCCCCCCAAGGCTCAGGAGGCCAAGCCGGACGACAAGCCCGCCAAGGCCAAGAAAGAAGAGAAACCGGTAAAAGCGAAGTGAGTTGCGGACGCCAGCCCCGCACACCATTTAGGGGATTTGGGGCGGGGTCTTGAGGAAAGCACATGGCATCGGCAGCTGAACAACTTGCAGCCAATATCAACTTCTCGGCTCTCGGCAAGGCCGAGGATCTCAAGAAACGCATCTGGTTCACGCTCGGCGCCCTCATCGTCTATCGCCTCGGCACCTATATTCCGATCCCCGGCGTCGATACGGTCGAGCTCGCCCGCTTCGCCGCCCAGAATTCGACCGGCATCCTCGGCTGGGTCAACGGCCTGGCCGGCGGTGCGCTCGGCCGCATGGCGATTTTCGCCCTCAACATCATGCCGTACATCTCGGCATCGATCATCATTCAGCTTCTGACGACCGTCTCGCCGCATCTCGAGCAGCTCAAGAAGGAAGGCGAGTCGGGCCGCAAGAAGATCAATCAGTATACGCGCTACGGAACCGTGCTGATTGCCGCACTCCAGGCCTATGGCATCGCTGCCGGCCTCGAAGGGCAGGGCAGCATCGTGCTCGATCCGGGGCTGTTCTTCCGGGCGAGCACCGTCATCACGCTTACCGGCGGCACCGTGTTCCTGATGTGGCTCGGCGAGCAGATCACCGCCCGCGGCATCGGCAACGGCACCTCGCTCATCATTTTCGCCGGCATCGTCGCCGGCCTGCCGTCTGGCCTCGCCGCACTCCTCGAACTCGGCCGCACCGGCCAGATGTCGATCTTCCTCATCCTTGCCATCGCCGTCATGGCGCTTGCCGTCGTCGCCTTCATCGTGTTCGTCGAACGCGCCCAGCGCCGCCTGCTGATTCAGTATCCCAAGCGCCAGGTCGGCATGAAGGTCACCCAGGGCGACAGCTCGCATTTGCCGCTCAAGCTCAACACCTCAGGCGTCATCCCGCCGATCTTCGCCTCCTCGCTGCTGCTGCTGCCGATCACGGTCGCCAATTTCACGCAAGGCCAGGGGCCCGACTGGCTCAACCGCATCACGGCCCTTCTGGGCCAAGGCCAGCCGCTGTTCCTCGTGCTCTATGCGCTGCTCATCATCTTCTTCGCCTTCTTCTACACGTCGATCATGTTCAATCCGAAGGACACGGCCGACAACCTGAAGAAATATGGCGGCTTCGTTCCGGGCATCAGGCCGGGCGAGCGCACGGCGGAATATATCGACTACGTTCTCACGCGCATCACTGTGCTCGGCGCAATCTACCTGACGATGGTTTCGCTGCTGCCGGAATTCCTGATCGGTTATGCGGCCGTGCCCTTCTTCTTCGGCGGCACGTCGCTCCTCATCGTGGTCAGCGTCACCATGGATACGGTGGCGCAAGTCCAGGGCCACTTGCTGGCGCAGCAATATGAAGGTCTGGTCAAGAAGGCGAAGCTCAGAGGGGCGCGCCGGTGAATCTGATCCTTCTGGGCCCGCCTGGCGCCGGCAAGGGCACCCAGGCGAAACTGCTGGAAGACAGACGGGGCTTCAAGCAGCTCTCGACCGGCGACATGCTGCGCGGTGCGGTTGCCGCCGGCACCGAAATGGGCCGCAAGGCCAAGGCGGTGATGGACCGCGGCGATCTCGTTTCCGACGATATCGTCGTCTCGATCATCGCCGAGCGGCTGGACAAGCCCGACGTCAAGAAGGGCTTCATCCTCGACGGCTTCCCGCGCAACCAGGCGCAGGCGGAAGCCCTCGACCGGATGCTGAAAGAGAAGGGCCTGAAGCTCGACGCGGTGGTCGAGATGAGGGTCGATGACGAGGCTTTGGTCAAGCGGATCGCCGGCCGGTACACCTGCGCCAAATGCGGCAAAGGCTATCACGACGAGTTCGAGAAGCCGAAAAAGCCCGGTGTTTGCGATGTCTGCGGGTCGACCGAGTTCGTGCGGCGGGCCGACGACAATGAGAAGACGGTCAGGGACCGGCTTCAGGTCTATAACAGGCAGACCGCCCCGCTGGTCGATTATTACGGCCGGACAGGGGTGCTGCACAAGGTAAACGGTATGGCGGATATCAGCTTGGTAACCCGCCAGATCGAGGACGTGCTGGAACGATCATGACGGTCTGGAGCAAATCCCGCCAAAGTTGCAGACTTTGGCGATAAGGATTTGCTCTAAATGGTGATGGGGCGCGAATCCTTTCGGCGAAGTTCCACTTCGCCGGGATGCGCGCAAATGTGGCATCTAGTAGGTTGACGCGTGAGCGATTCATCCCTAGATACACCCCCATTAAGACCGACATGAAGGCTGGCTTCAGGAGGGGAACCTCTGGAGGCACGGCCTTGTGCCATTTAGGCGTCCGGTACCGCGTTTCGAGTATTGACGGAGACTATGGGCGTAAGCCCT
>CAZICN010000400.1:0-3319 GCA_964537655.1 uncultured Aestuariivirga sp. | reverse complement strand
AAGCCCGGCGTGCTCTGGGACGCCTTCGAGAGCGAGGTTCCGGCCGTCGTGCTGATCGACGAGATCGACAAGGCCGACATCGAGTTTCCGAACGACCTCCTGCGCGAGCTCGACCGCATGGAGTTCTTCGTCTACGAGACGCAGGCGACGGTGCGCGCGCGGCACCGTCCGCTGGTCGTCATCACCTCGAACAACGAGAAGGAGCTGCCCGACGCCTTCCTGCGTCGCTGCTTCTTCCACTACATCAAATTTCCCGAGCGCGAGACGATGCAGGCCATCGTCGATGTGCATTTCCCCGGCCTCAAGGGCAAGCTGGTGCATGAGGCGCTGAACATCTTCTACGACATCCGCGAGGTGCCGGGCCTCAAGAAGAAACCGTCGACCTCCGAGCTTCTCGACTGGATCAAGCTCCTCCTCAGTGAGGATATCGGTCCCGAGGCCTTGCGCGAGCGCGACCCGCGCAAGCTCATTCCCCCGCTCCATGGCGCGCTTCTGAAGAACGAGCAGGACGTGTCGTTGTTCGAGAAGCTGGCTTTCATGACGAGGCGCGACGGGAGATAGCGTGACGTGGGACACGGCGAAAATCATCCACCCGCCGTGGCCACCCCCGTCGCTTTCTGGATATGCCGCTCGCAGAAGAAGAACCGTACGGATAACTCTCCCGGCGACGCAGGCGGCGGCGACTGGTCGGGCGGAGATGGCGGCGATGGTGGAGGTGGCGGTAACTAGTGTATATTCGACCGGACAGTACGAGACGCCAAGGGAGGGAGTCCGATGGCCGGCATGGACGCGTCCATATTCTTGCTGCTTTTGATCGCGCTTGTCGCCTTGGCGGGAGTCTGGCTGTTGCAGAGGCCGTTAACCCGCAAAGAATCGGATCGCTTCCACGAATCCCGCATGGACAGCTATGGCATCCCAGGTGAAACAGCTGACGGCGCCCAGGATGTCGGGGCGAATTCCGACGGCGGGCATGGCCACGGCACGCCCGGAAACTGACGGTCGGGATCACAATCGCTTGACCGGCCTAGGCAGATATCGTTTATCGCCACAATCTTGCTCAATCTGCCGGCGCGAAGGAGCAAGATCACATGCATGTATTCCGCGCCGTCACCCGGCTTTTTACCTTATTGATAATCGTAACGATGATCGCACCTGCCATGGCTTCCCCGACCGAACTTCACCAGGCCGCCGCCCGCAACGATGCGGCGCAGATCGAAACCCTGCTCAAGGCCGGTGCTCGCGTCGACGCGCGCGACGCGGCCGAGCGCACCGCCCTCCTCGTCGCCACCCATGCCAACGCCATTGACGCGGCACGCGCGCTGATCGCCGCCGGCGCCGATGTCAACGCCAAGGACAACATCCAGGATTCGCCTTACCTCTACGCCTCGGCCGCGGGCCGCATCGAGATCCTGCGCATGACGCTCAAGGCGGGCGCCGATCTCAAGAGCGTCAACCGCTTCGGCGGCACCGGCCTTATCCCCGCCGCCGAGCGCGGCCATACCGAAGTCATCCGTGAGCTGATCAAGGCCGGCGTCGCCATCGATCACGTCAACCGGCTCGGCTGGACGGCATTGCTGGAGGCCATCATTCTGTCCGACGGCGGACCGACGCATGCGGAGATCGTCAAGCTTCTCATCGCGGCCGGCGCCGATGTGAATCTCGCCGACAAGGACGGCGTGACGCCGCTCGGCCATGCCGAAAAGATGGGGTATCGCGACATCGCTGCCCTTCTCAAGGCCGCCGGCGGCAAGACTTAACCCACGGCAACGGCTTCGAGCCATTTCCGGAAGGCCTGGACGCGCGGCTTGCCCCAGCCCGCCGACGGACCATAGACATAATAATCCTCGGCGGGGCGGCGCAGCGCCATGTCCGGCAACGGGCAGACGAGCTCGCCGCTCGCCATCTCGTCATTGAGCAGGGTGAGTTCGCCCATGGCAATGCCCTGCCCCATGACCGCTGCCTGGATCGCCATGTCGAGCACCGGAAAGGTTTCGCCGTTCATCGCATCGACATCATTCACGCCGAACTCCTCGAGCCAGACCCTCCAGTCGCGCCGGTCGGGCGTCGTATGCAGGAGATTGAAGCCGGCGAGGTCACCGGGCGTGCCGATCGATCGCCCCTCGAGCAGGCGCGGCGAGCAGACGGGCATCATGGTCGCGGCGACCACGAACATCGCCTCAAAACCCTCCGGACAGTCCGGCCCGCAGCCAAAGACGAGGTCATAGCCGCCGCCGATCGCTTCCGGCCAGTCGAAGAGACCGGTGGTGACATTCACCGCGATGCCGGGATGGTCACGCCGGAAGCGGTCGAGCCTGGGGATGAGCCAGCGGATGGAGAAACTCGGCTGGCTCAAGAGCTTGAGCTTCGGCGCCTCGGCCGCAACATCAGCGAAGCCCTGGGCCATGGTCTTGAAGGCGCGCGTCAGGCTGGGCAGCAATTTGCGGCCATGCTCGGTGAGTTCAACCTTGCGCGGCAGGCGAATGAACAGTGGCAGGCCGAGTTCCTCTTCGAGCAGCTTCACATGCCGGCTGACCGCGCCTTCGCTGACATGGAGCTCAGCCGCGGCGCGGGCGAAGCTCTGATGGCGGGCCGCGGCCTCGAAGGCGCGCAGGGCGTTCAGCGATGGGAGGCGCATGGATCGGTAAGCCTCAGTTTTCCTGACCCTCACCCTCAGATAGCTTGCTTTGAATTCGAGATAAAGAGGAAGTATCTCGGGAGCGTGAGATCACGCCGGAAAAGGAGGGCAAGATGCACAATATGGTTGGAGCATGGATCGCCCGCCGCCGCTTTCGCCGCGATCTGAGCCGGCGGATAGAGCTCGGCGACCATCTGGTGAAGGATATCGGACTCACCCTCGAACAGGCCCTGAACGAGATCGAGAAGCCGTTTTGGCGCGCTTGAACAATGTAACCGGGCTCCTTATATAAGCGGCGCGAGGACGGCCTCGCATTTCCTTTACATACGCGCATGGGACGGCCCTGCAGAAGCAGAGGTTCGTCATGGCTTGGCTTTACCTGTTCGTCGCCGGTGTCTTCGAGATCGGCTGGGCGATCGGATTGAAATATACGGACGGGTTTACCCGCCTGGTTCCCTCCCTGCTCACCGTCGCCAGCATGGTCGTCAGTCTGACGCTGCTGGGCTTTGCGCTCAAGACGCTTCCCGTAGGCACCGCCTATGCGGTGTGGACCGGCGTCGGCGCTGTCGGCACGGCCCTCATGGGCATCTGGCTGTTCGGCGATCCGGCGACGACGGCGCGCCTTGTCTGCATCGCCGTCATCGTCAGCGGCATCCTCGGGCTGAAGTTCGTCGGCTAGACTAG
>CAZICN010000399.1:0-3328 GCA_964537655.1 uncultured Aestuariivirga sp. | reverse complement strand
GATCTCCAAGACCATCAACTGCCCCGAGGACATCAGCTTCGAGGCGTTCAGGGATGTCTACATGGCGGCCTGGGATCAGGGCTGCAAGGGCTGTACGACCTACCGGCCGAACGCGGTGACGGGATCTGTGCTGAGCGTGGCTGAGGAGAAGCCGAAGGCCTCCGCGCCCGAGGCCCCCGAAGTCCTCTCCAGGGACGGCGCGGAACCCCTCACCCCGCATGGCGACGTGATCTACCTGTCCGAACCCCTCGACCGGCCGCAGGCGCTGGAAGGCGCGACCTACAAGCTCAAGTGGCCCGACAGCGAACACGCGATCTACATCACCATCAACGACATCGTGCAGGGCGGCCATCGGCGGCCCTTCGAGGTCTTCATCAACTCCAAGAACATGGAGCATTTCGCCTGGACGGTTGCACTGACGCGGATGATCTCGGCGGTGTTCCGGCGCGGCGGCGATGTGTCCTTCGTGGTCGAGGAGTTGAAGGCGGTGTTCGATCCCCGGGGCGGGCAATGGATGGAGGGCCGCTATGTGCCGAGCCTGCTCGCCGCCATTGGCGGGGTGATCGAGCGGCACATGATCGACACGGGCTTCCTCAAGGCCGATGCCCGGCCCGGCCTGGCGCTCGCCGTCAATGACGAGACGCGCGCTGCGGCGCAATGCCCGCGCTGCGGCGAGGCGGCGCTCGTCTTCCAGGAAGGCTGCTCGACCTGCCTCAGCTGCGGCTATTCGAAATGCAGCTGATTTACCTCGCCCCGCGCAGCGGGGAGTAGGGTAACATCACGATTGACAGATAAGGCTATTTGTTCTATATTCGTTCCATGTTGATTCATGGAACACCCCTGCAGATCCCTTTCTCCGGCGGCAGCGAAAGCGAGCCCGGCTTCTGGTACTGGCATGGCGCTTCAGGCCGCCGCTACATCCATTCCGTCTATTCGCCCGATACCTGTCCGCCGCTTCCCGGCGCGGTTTTCCTCGCCGTGCGCCGGCTGGGCACGATCCGCACCGTGCTGGGGGCCGGGCGCTTCGTCGGCCTCTGGGGCGTCAACATCGCCCAGAGCACGACGCGCTGGCGCGATCTCGGCGCCAACGAGATCCATGTCCATCTGTTGAGCCGCGACGATCAGGAGGCGCAGGCGGTCGCCGCCGATCTCGGCGCCACCCTCAAGGCAGGCATAACCGTGCCTGCCGGCGAGCCGGCCCGGCCGGCCGCTCAGGACAGGGAGCCCGAGCGTCAGAGAGATCTGTTCAGAGCGCCCGGCGCCCTGGCCGCGTAAGTTGTGTATTGCGTAAGCTACTGAGAGCGGGATGCGCGCGCATCCCGTTCTCCACGGTTTCCACCGCCCGCCGGTCATATCCTGACCAGCGCGGTAGCGAGCTTCTCCAGCGGGTGATCGCGAATGCCTTCGGCGCGCAGATGCTGCACCGTGTTCAGCACGTAATCGGCGCATGAGCCGGACTGGCCGTGGCCCTGACGCACATGGTGAAGCTGATCCTCGAGGCTGAGGCGCCCGGCATATTGCCGGTGCCCGCGGTTCACGGCATAGAACAGCGCCGGCACCTGGCGCATTCCATCACCCACGAGACGAACCGGCTTCACCAGCTCATGATACATGTTGGTCACCTGCTCACGGGCGCGCAGATAGGCGCTGGCCTCCTCCCAGTCATCGGCCGCGACCCTGAAGGCGATGCCGTGGCAGGCGCCGCCGATATCGAGGCCGAGCACCAGGCCCGGCCGGTCCGGCGTGCCGCGATACATATGCGACAGCATGCACAGGCTGCGGTGATAGCCATGGATGACGGCGCGCCGCCGCTCGCTGAAGCGGAAGCCCGGATTCCACATCAAAGAGCCGTAGCCGAACACCCAATTTTCGTGCATGGAGCCCGACGTCTACACAGAATGGATCGCGACACGCAATGCCCGCCCTGCCGAAACGCCCCTGGTCGATCTACCTGACCTTCGTCGCCATCGTCCTCGTGGTCGTCGCCTGGTGCATCTACTGGCTCGCCGGCGCCCGCTTCGTGCGCGACAAGTTCGAGAGCGAGGTCGCCAGCCTGCAGGGTGTCTCGCTCGCCTGCAAGGCGATGGACTGGGGCGGCTTCCCCTTCCGCTTCGAGCGCGACTGCCTCGAGCCCCGGCTCACCGTCGAGGGCGACGCGGCCCAGGCGCAGCGCCTCCTCATCGTCATGCAGGCCTATATGCCGAACCGCGCCATCGCCCTCATCGACGGGCCGGTGGCGCTGAGCCGCGGCCTCACCTTGACCCATGAGCGCGCCATGGCGAGCGCGCGCCTCTGGGGCCGGCGCGACTGGCAGGCCTCGCTCGAACTGCCGAAGCTCAAGGCGGCGCCCTTCGGCGGCGCCGATCTCCTCCTGCTCAGCGCCCGCGATACCGGCGCGGAGAGGCTCGACATCGCCCTCGACGCCAAGGCGGCCGAGGTCCTGATCCCCGGTGGCCCGTTGCTCAGGCTGGACGAGGCACAGCTCACCGGCACGGTGCCGATGAGCGCGCTTGGCCGCGATTTCATCAGGCGCCTCGCCGGCAGCGGCGCCACGGTCGCGATCGACGCGATCCGTCTCAGGAAGGGCGAGCTTACGATGACGGCCAAGGGCGAGATCGGCATCAACGCGCAAGGGCAAGTGAACGGCCGTCTGGCGACGACGACCAATCGCCTCGACCTGCTGATGGCCGAACTCCGGCAGAATTTCGGCCTCGCCGACAAAGACGCGCAGGCCCTCACCACGATGATCGGCCTGCTGCAGCCCGGCAAGACCACCGACATCAGCCTCGACCTCATCGCCAAGGACGGCAAGCTCTATTGGGGACCGGTGAAACTCACCGACCTGCCGTCGGTATTCTGAAATTTACACCCTCGCCCCGCTTCAGCGGAGAGAGAGGGCCCCATTGCGCAGCAATGGGAGGGTGAGGGGTCTCTTGCAAGCTGTGCTCTGCGCCCTCCGGATCTACTGATCGATCCGACTCATCCCTCGCTCAACGAAAACGTCGAGCAGGCGCCCCTTACCCTCCCGCGCCATCGCGCGGGCCCCTCCCTTTCCCCGTTTCACGGGGCGAGAGGCTAGCCGGCTGCCTGCCGAAGTCGGGTGCTGCGGTCTCCTGGCCGGCGGCGATGATGCCGCGCCGCACCTCGCGCGAGCGGGTGAACAGGTTGAACAGCGTGTCGCCGTCGCCCCAGCGGATGGCGCGCTGCAGCACCGAGAGATCCTCGGAGAAGCGGCCCAGCGTATCGAGCACCGCTTCCTTGTTGTTGAGGAAGACGTCGCGCCACATGGTGGGATCGGAGGCGGCGATGCGGGTGAAGTCGCGGAAGC
>CAZICN010000398.1:0-3336 GCA_964537655.1 uncultured Aestuariivirga sp. | reverse complement strand
CCAGCATCTCGCGGAAGGAACGGGTCACCGAGGCGCAGGCGAAATTCTTCGCCCATCATCCAGGCTGGACGCCCGAGCAGAAGGTGGCTTATGCGGCGCGTCACTACGACGCCTACTGGCTCAATGTCGATACCGACCGGCAGGTGGCGCATGAGAGGTTGATGGCGCGTGCCAGGGCCGAGGGCGAGCCGGTCGCGACCGAGGTCAGGACGGACGAGTTCACCGCCATCACCGAGCTCACCATCCATGCGCCCGATCACCCGCGCTTCCTGGCGCTGATCACCGGCGCCTGTGCCGCCGCCAACGCCAATATCGCCGGCGCTCAGATATTCACCACCGCCGACAGCCTGGCGCTGGACACGATCCTCATCCAGCGGCAGTTCGCCGACAGCGAGGACGAGCGCCGCCGCGCCGAGCGGGTCGCGGCGCTGGTGCGCCAGGTGCTGAAGGGCGAGGCCCGCATCAAGGACATGATCGCCAAGGTCCAGCATCCGGAGGCGCGGCTGCAGGCCTTCACCGTGGCGCCGCGGGTCATCATCGACAACGATTCGTCCAATCTCTTCACCGTCATCGAGGTCAACGGCCTCGACCGCGTCGGCTTCCTCTATGACCTGACCGAGGCGCTCTATCACCTGAACCTCAATATCGGCTCGGCGCACATCACCACCTATGGCGAAAGGGTGATCGACGTTTTCTATGTGACCGACCTGACCGGCGCCAAGATCGTCAGCGCCGCCCGCCACGCCCAGATCGAGCGCCAGCTTTTGGCCGTACTTGCCGAGCAGAAGAGCGGTTCATGATCCTAAGAGCCTTGTGGGAATTCGTCCGGCAAAATAGAACCTCCCCATGACCCTCCTCAAATCGGCCGCGACCGTGGGCGGGCTCACTTTGGTGAGCCGCGCCGCGGGCTTCATCCGCGACATGCTCACCGCTTCCGTGCTCGGCACGGGGCCTGTGGCGCAGGCTTTCGTGGTCGCCTTCCGCTTCCCCAATCTGTTCCGCTCGCTCTTCGCCGAGGGTGCCTTCAATTCGGCCTTCGTGCCGATGTTCGCCAAGAAGCTCGAAGGCGGCGGCGAGGCGGAGGCCCGGAGCTTCGCCGAGGACATTTTCGCGGTGATGTTCGCGTGGCTCCTGTTGTTCACCGCGATCGCCCAGATCGCCATGCCGCTGCTGATGTATGTGATCGCACCCGGCTTCACCGGCGATCAGGACAAATTCGATCTCTCGGTGGCGCTCACCCGCATTGCCTTCCCCTATCTGTTGTTCATGTCCCTGACTGCCTTGCAGTCGGGCATCCTCAACAGCCTGCGCCGCTTTGTGGCGGCGGCCTGCGCGCCGATCCTGCTCAATCTGGTGATGATCGCGACCCTGCTCTTCGTCCAGTTCATGGGCTGGGGCGAAAGTGCCGCGACCGGCTATGCGCTGGTCTGGGGCGTGTGCGCGGCGGGCGTTGCGCAATTCATCCTGCTCTATATCGCCTGCAGCCGCGCCAATATGCGCATGCGCCTGAGATTCCCGAAGCTCACACCCGATGCGAAGAGGCTGATCCGCCTCGGCATACCGGGCGTCATCGCCGGCGGCATCACGCAGGTGAACATCCTGATCGCCACCATGATCGCGACGACCATCGATCGCGCCGTGTCCTATCTCTACTATGCCGACCGCGTCTATCAACTGCCTCTGGGCGTCGTCGGCGTTGCCATCGGTGTGGTGCTGCTGCCGGAAATGGCGCGCAGACTGCGTGCCGGCGACGAGGCAGGGGCGTTGCTCAGCCAGAACCGGGCGCTCGAATTCGCGCTTTTCCTGACGCTTCCCGCCACCATCGCGCTCATTGCCATCCCCTTCGCCATCGTCAATGTCAGCTTCGAGCATGGTGTGTTCACCAGGAGCGATTCGATCGCCACCGCCTATGCGCTCGGCGCCTTTGCCATGGGCCTGCCGGCCTTCGTCATCAACAAGGTCTTGTCTCCCGGCTTCTTCGCGCGCGAGGACACGAAGCGCCCGATGATGTTCGCCATCACCTCGGTCGTGATCAACGTGCTCGGCAGCTTCATCCTGTCGCGCTACATCGGCCATGTCGGCATCGCTCTGTCGACGGCGCTGGCCGCCTGGGTCAATGCGACGCTCCTCGGCGTGACGCTCGCCCGCCAGGGCCATTTCACCGCCGACGAGCGGCTGCGCAAGCGCCTGCCCCGGATCATCGTGGCGAGTCTCGCCATGGGCGCCATTCTCCTGGGGACCTTCTATTTCGCCGCGCCGATCTTCACCGGCAGCCATGCGCTGTGGCTGCGCGCGCTGGTGCTCGTGGGCCTCGTCGCGCTGGGCGCGATCAGCTACTTCCTGCTCGCCCATCTCACGGGCGCGATGACGCTCGGCGAGCTCAGGAAGATGATGCGCCGGAGTCCGGGGTCAAACGGCGCTGCATGAGCACGGTGTCGACCCATTGATCCTGCTTGAAGCCGACCTCGCGCAATGTCCCGACCATGCGGAAGCCGAGACGCTTATGGAGCGCGACCGACGCTGAATTGCCACTGTTGCCGATAATGGCGATCATCTGGCGCCACGGGCCCTTCTCGCATTCGGAGATGAGGGCCGTAAGAAGGGCGCGGCCGATGCCCTGGCCCGCGCAATCGCGGGCGACATAGACCGAATTCTCGATGGTGAAGCGATAGGCCGAGCGGGTGCGGTAGGGTCCGGCATAGGCATAGCCGCAGATCATTTCGTCCCGCTCGGCGACGAGATAGGGAAAGGAGCGGCTCCTGAGAGCGCGAAAGCGCGTCAGCATCTCCTCGACGCCGGGCGGGCTTTCCTCGAAGGAGGCAAGGCCGTGCGCGACATGCTCGCCATAGATGCGCTGCACGCCCGCAATGTCGGCTTCGGTCGCGGGTCTGAGCAGGAAGGCTGGAGCGGCGCGCTGCATGGGTTTTGCCATAGTAGAAATTTAGGGCGCCAATACAATAGCCTGGGATGAGATGGCGGCGGCGCGAGCATCTGTCGCGGCCCGTCAAAAAGATAAGGATAGCCGGCCTTCACTTGCGCGGATTTTACGGGCATAAGCAGCCCCTGCTTCAAGGAATGAGAGAATGACCACCCCGACACTTCGCGTCTTTTCCGGCATGCAACCGACCCACAATCTGCATCTCGGCAATTATCTCGGCGCCATGGTCAACTGGATCAAGATGCAGGACACGCATGAATGCATCTATTGCGTGGTCGATCTGCATGCCATCACTCTGTGGCAGGCGCCGAAGGACCTCAGGCAGCATATCCGCGACGTGACGGCGTCCTATCTCGCCTGCGGTCTCGATCCCAAGCGTTCGATCATCTTCAACCAGA
>CAZICN010000397.1:0-3338 GCA_964537655.1 uncultured Aestuariivirga sp. | reverse complement strand
CAGGAAATCGACCACGAGCGCGATCAGCAGCGTCAGTCCGACGAGCGGGAAGATGATGCCGACCGCGCCGGCGATGACGAGGATGGTGCGCGGGATGCGGTAATCGGCCGGGTAGCGCGGCGCGCCCAATGCGCCTTGGGGCCGCCTCTTCCACCACATCACGATCGCCGACACCGCCATCAGGATGATGGCGAGGCAGGCCGCCAGCATCACCAGCTGGTTGATGACGCCGAATTCCTGGCCCTGATGCACGCTGACGCCGAATTCGATCGCCTTGCCTACAGCGCCCAGTTCGGCGAAGCCGCCATCGAACAGAGGCCTGCCGGAATATTGATCGAGATGGATGACCCGTTCGTCGGCGACCTGGTCGGGAAAGATCGAGGCGGAATAGACGCCTTCGCCATCCCGCGGCAGGTCGATGAGATAGCCCTTGCGGATCTTGAGCCCGTCGAAGATGGCGACGGCCCTGTCGAGGCCGATCGGCTCGCCCGACGACATCGTGCTTTCCGGCATCGGCGTGTTCTCAAGCGACCATGAGGTCTGGGTCATGACATGGCCCGCATGTTCATCCGATTTCGGCACGTCGCTCCAGAACTGCGCCGGATAGCCGAGACCATATTGATCGGCATATTTGTTGAGGCCCGCGCCCCAGAAGCCCGACCATGGCAGCCCGGTGATGGCGAGGAAGAAGACGAGGACGCCGGCGAGCGCTCCCGTCACCGCATGCAGGTCGCGCCAGAACAGCCGCGCGTGCGGTCGCGCGCGCACGCTTATCACGCCCCCCTTCTGGCCGCGCGGCCACCACAGATAGAAACCGGTGATCACCAGGATCAGCACCCATCCGGCGACGATCTCGATGAGGCGGTTGGCGGGCCAGCCGAAATAATCGAGGCTGTGGATTTTCTTGACGAACTGCATCAGGGGCGTTCGTGACGATCCGGAATCGGCGAAACTCCCGGTGACGTCGCCCGTATAGGGATCGACGAAGACCGACAGCCGGCCCTGCGTCTCGCTCTCTATGCCGACTTCGGCGGTGCGGTCGGCCGCTTCCGGCGGCGCGTAGCGGAAGACCGTGCCCGACAACTGCGCCGTCGCGCGCTTCACGATCTCGGAAGGCGGCAAGGTCGCGCCCGCGCGCGGCGCGACATAGAGCTCCTCATTGTAGACGATGGCGTTGATCTCGTCCTTGAACAGATAGAGACCACCGGTGACGGCGAGCGAGATGAGGAACGGCAGGACGAGAAGTCCCGCATAGAAATGCCATCTCCAGATGGCGCGATAGAGCGCAGGAGACGACAGGGCCGCGGTTTCCTGCGGCAGTTCGGCGACGGACATGTATGGCTCCATGAATGGCGGACAGCGCACGATGGCGCCGTCATTTGATCACTACGAATGGAAAAGGTTTCAGCTTCAGGTCGAGATGATCTGAAGCTGCCTCGATCCGGGTGGTCCGCGCGACTGGATGTCGGAGATGTGAAGACGCGACGCCGGCAGCGCGAAGTCCATGGGCTGCGGCAGGGCGAAGGCCAGCCGGAGCAAACTCGGATCCGCTACAGCGTCGGCGGGCGGCGTCGCCGCCAGAGATGCGGCAAAGGGGCTGGCTGTCGAACACAGGATGCAGTCGGGCTGATGCCGGGCGGGAGCGCCTGGCGCCTTGCCCGCACCCGGCATGGTGCATATCTGGGGTGTCGCGAGATCGCTGAGCAGCAGGAATTCCGCTGTCGCCTCGGGTTTGGGCAGGACGCCCAGGAGGACGGGGAGCAGCAACAGATAGAGGGTCGCGACGGACCAGCTGGCCCGATGGCGGCGCAGGACCTCCATGAGGCGCCCTCGCCGCATCACGCCACCTTGCCGCCTTCCCCAAGCGCCGGCCGGCACTTGTGCCAGTCGGTCGCCTGCTCATAGGCATGGGCGGCGCGCAGCACGCTTTCATCGTCGAACATGCGGCCGATGATGTGAAGGCCGATCGGCAGGCCCGCTTTGGTGAAGCCGCAGGGCACGCTCGCCGCCGGCTGCTGGGTGAGGTTGAAAGGATAGCTGAACGGCGTCCAGTTCACCCATTTGCCGGTGCCGTCGTCCTCGGGCGAGAGCTTGCCCGCCTCGAAGGCCGGGATCGGCAGCGTCGGCGTCACCAAGAGGTCGTATTTCTGCATGAACTGGCGCATCTGCGTGCCGAGCGCGCCGCGCGCCTTGACGGCATCGAAATAATCCTCCGGCGTCATCTCCATCGACTGCTTGACGACATCGGCGAGACCCGGATCGAGCAAGGCCTTCTTCTCCGCCGGCAGGCGGCCGAGCAGCGCCCTGGCACCCGACCACCACAGCACGCGGAAGATGGGACCGGGATCCTTGAAGCCTGGATCGACGATATCGATCTTGGCGCCCAGCGCGCGCAGCACCTTGACTGCCTTCTTCACCGCGGCGGCGATTTCCGGATCGACCTCGGCATGGCCGAGCGCCGGGCTGAAGGCGATGCGCAGGCCCTTGATGCCCCGGTCGAGCTTCTTGGTGTAGTCGCGCCCGTCATAGGGCAGTGAATGCCAGTCGCGCGCATCGGGCCTGGCGATGACGTTGAGCATGAGGGCTGCGTCTTCGACGCGCCTTGTCATCGGGCCGGTATGAGCGACGGTGCCGAAAGGCGAGAGTGGCCAGGCGGGAACGCGGCCGAAGGACGGCTTGTGCCCGAATATGCCGGAGAAGCCCGCCGGGATGCGGATCGAGCCGCCGCCATCGGTGCCGAGCGCCAGCGGCGCATAACCCGCCGCGACCGCCGCCGATGAACCGCCGGACGAGCCGCCCGGCGTCTTCGTCACGTCCCAGGGATTGCGGGTGATGCCGGTGAGCGGCGAATCGGTGACGCCCTTCCAGCCGAATTCCGGCGTCGTGGTGAGGCCGAGCAGCACCGCGCCGTCCTCGCGCAGCCGCGCCACCGACGGTCCGTCCTGGTCCCAGGCCTGATCGCGATCGACGGTCTTCGAGCCGCGCAAAGTGGGCCAGCCCTTGACCAGGAGGAGATCCTTGATGAGCGTCGGCACGCCGTCAAGCGCCCCTTGCGGCGCGCCCTTGTGCCAGCGCGCTTCCGAGGCCTTGGCCTGCTTGAGGGCGGATTTCTCGTCGGTGAGGCACATGGCGTTGAGCGCCAGGTCATGCCGGGCGATCTGGTTGAGGCACGCGCGCGTGACTTCGACCGGCGAGAGCTTCTTCTTCCTGTACGCTTTCACGAGCTTCGCCGCGCTCAGCCAGTTGAGTTCGTCCGCCATGTTTCCTCCCGTATCGGAGAGGCGACACTAGCGCGGGATGCGAAAAAGTGGGTACCGGTTTTTCGCGAGAATCCCGCG
>CAZICN010000396.1:0-3358 GCA_964537655.1 uncultured Aestuariivirga sp. | reverse complement strand
ATCACCGGTTTGTGAAAGACGCTGATTTCCCAGGCTGTGGATAGCGCGCATAATGTCCAAAGGAATCGCCGCTCGACGCGGCCAATCGCTATCAAAGTTCCATGAACGCACAGAACGCCGCGCGGGCACTCGCGCCCGAACCAGAATCCGACTCCTACCGCTCGCCGCCGCATAATATCGAGGCGGAACAGGCGCTTCTGGGCGCAATCCTGGTCAACAACGAGGCGTGCGACCGGGTTTCCTCCTTCCTCGACCCGTCGCATTTCTTCGAAGCGGTGCATGCGCGCATCTACGAGGCGGCGGCGACGCTCATCCGCGCCGGCAAGCTCGCCTCGCCGGTGACGCTGAAGACCTATTTCGAGCGCGACGAGACGCTGAAGGACATCGGCGGGCCGGTCTACCTGGCGAGGCTCGCCGCGGCGGCGACGACGATCATCAATGCCGAGGAATATGGCCGGGCCATCTATGAGCTGGCGCAGCGCCGCAAGCTCATCGATATCGGCAGCGACATCGTCAACACGTCCTTCGACACACCGGTCGACATGACGGCGCGCGATCTCATCGAGACGGCCGAGCAGAGCCTCTACGAGATCGCCGAGACCGGCAAATACGGCCAGGGCTTCCAGGTCTTCGGGCGCGCGCTGACCGAGGCGGTCGACATGGCGGCGGCGGCCTATCAGCGCGACGGCGGCCTCTCCGGCATCTCGGCGGGCCTGCGCGACCTCGATGAGAAGATGGGCGGCCTGCAGGCCTCCGACCTCATCATCCTCGCCGGCCGCCCGGCGATGGGCAAGACATCGCTCGCCACCAACATCGCCTATCAGGTGGCCAAGGACTACAAGGCCGACCACCAGCCGGACGGATCGGTGCGCATCCTCGATGGCGGCATCGTCGGCTTCTTCTCGCTCGAAATGTCGCAGGAGCAACTGGCGACGCGCATCATCGCCGAGCAGTCCGGCATCTCCTCGGAGCGCATCAGGCGCGGCAAGATCAGCGAGGACGAATTCCGCCGCCTCGTCTCCGTCTCGCAGGAACTGCAGTCGCTGCCGCTCTATATCGACGCGACCGGCGGCCTCACCATCGCGCAGGTCGCGGCCCGCGCCCGCCGTCTCAAGCGCCAGCGAGGCCTCGGCCTCATCATCGTCGACTATCTCCAGCTTCTCGCCGGCTCGGCGAAGCGCGCCTCCGAGGGCCGCGTGCAGGAAGTGACCGAGATCACCGTCGGCCTCAAGGCGCTGGCCAAGGAGCTCAAGGTGCCGATCATCGCGCTCTCCCAGCTCTCGCGCCAGGTGGAGAACCGCGACGACAAACGTCCGCAGCTCGCGGACTTGCGTGAATCGGGCTCGATCGAGCAGGACGCCGACGTCGTGCTGTTCATCTACCGCGAGGAATATTACCTCGGACGCTCCGAGCCCCGGCCCAATACGCCGGAGCATTTCGAGTGGCAGGAGAAGATGAACCGGGTGACCGGCATCGCCGAAGTCATCATCGGCAAGCAGCGCCACGGCCCCACCGGCATCGTCGAACTGCAATTCGACGCCTCGCTCACCAAGTTCCAGGACCTGGTCAAGACGGACCACCTGCCGGAGCAGTTCCAGTAACGAGAGTTCCCGGCTACGGAGTGGCCTTCATCGCATCGCGGGAAGTGGCCATACCGGCTCATCCGCTTCATCGGCATAGTCCGGGCGTTCAACCCGGATCTTCGCCATGCGCGCCTCGCACGCCTATTTCCTCTTCGCCGGCACATTGCTCACCGCCGCCGGCTACGGAGCGACCTTCCTCCTCACCGAACATTTCCGCTCCCTCGGCGGCAGCGAGCTCGACACCAGCGCGACGCTCGGCGGCGCCATGCTCGGAACCCTGATCGGGGTGCCGCTGGTCGGCTGGCATGCGAAACGCCTGCGGGCGGCGCGCATGGCGGCGGCCGGCGCCGTCTCGGTGGCGGCAGGCTATCTCGTCCTGGCCCTCATCGCGACGCTGACGCCGCTCATCGCGGTGGCGGGCTTCTTCATCGGCCTCGGCTGGGGCATCTTCTATCTCGCCGCCCCCATGTCGCTTTCCGAACGCGTCACCGACCAGGATCGCGGCTTCTGGTTCACCCGCTTCGGCGCCTTCCAGATGGCGGGCATCGGCTTCAGCCCGATCATCGCCGCGGCGCTTGTCAGCCGCCTTGGCCTTGCGACGGGAGAGGCGTTCGGCGTCATCGCCGCCGTCGCTTTCGCCGCCGCCCTGCTCCTGTGGTCCTTCGAATGGGTCTCGCCGCAGCCGCCATCGCGCCAGTCGCAGAGCCAGAACGGCAACTGGGTCGGCGCGCTGCCCGCCCTTCTCAGGACACGGGCGCTCTATCCGATCCTCATGGTGGGACTGGGCGCCTGCGTATTCAGCGGCCTTCTCACCTTTCAAACCTCGCTGGTGCGCGGCACCGGTCTCGAAGCCGGCACCTTCTTCGCCGCCTATGCCCTCACCGTGGTGGTGGCGCGCTTCATCCTGGCGCCGGCCATCAACCGCGCCGATGGCGACCGCGCGGCCATTGCCCTCCTGGTCCTCATGGTCCTCGGCGTCGTGGTGGCCTTCGCTCTCCCCTATGGCGCCGCCATCCAGATCGCGAGCGCCATCCTGCTCGGCCTCGGCTATGGCCTGGTCTACACCGTCATCCAGACGCAGGCCGTCAACGACGCGCCGGCGGACCTGCGCAACGCGGCGCTGACCTGGTTCGTGATCGCCTATTTTGTTGGCATCTTCGGCTTCCCGGTGCTGGGCGGCTGGCTCATCGTCACCATCGGGACAGCGGGCTTCCTCACGGCCGTACTGGCTTTCGCGGTGGCCGAGCTGGCGCTCGCCCTGCTGCGCGGCCGCAGCGCCAGCCGCAGCCCGGTGAAGGCCGCGGGGTGAGGCCCTCGATCCAAGGCTTGCATCCCGGGGCGTTTGACGCTTTATGCGCAGGCCATGAGTTCCTCCAACGCCCATATCAGCGGCCCGCCCACCGATCTGGCCGGCGCCATCCTGACCGTCGATCTCGACGCCATCCAGGAGAACTGGAAGCGGCTGGCCGCCAAGGCTGCGCCGGCCGAATGCGGGGCGGCGGTGAAAGGCAATGCCTATGGGCTCGGCGTCGAGCAGGTGGCCGTCGCCCTGTGGGCGGCGGGCTGCCGCACCTTCTTCGTGGCGCGGCCCATGGAAGGCGGCGAGCTGCGCGCGCTGCTGCCGCGCGAGGCCGTCATCTATGTGCTCGACGGCCTGTTTCCGGGCCAGGCCGAATTCTATGCCCGCGAGGATCTGCGCCCGGCCCTCATCACCATCGAGGAGGCGCGCGAATGGGCTTCCTTCGGCACCGAATATGGCCGCAACCTGCCCTGCG
>CAZICN010000395.1:0-3387 GCA_964537655.1 uncultured Aestuariivirga sp. | reverse complement strand
TGCGACGAGCCGACCTCGGCGCTCGACGTGTCGGTGCAGGCGCAGATCCTGAACCTGCTCGCCGATCTGCAGAGCGATCTCGGCCTCACCTATCTGTTCATCAGCCACAATCTTTCGGCGGTGCGCCACGTGTCCGACCGGGTGGCGGTGATGTATCTCGGCCGCATCGTCGAGGAGGCGCCGGCCGACGAACTATTCGATCACCCCCGGCATCCCTATACGAAGTTCCTGCTCGGCTCGGTGCCCGACCTTCTCCTTCCCGACCGCGAGCGTGTCCCCGTTGCCGTCGACTTGCCCAGTCCGATCAGTCCGCCCCCCGGCTGCGTCTATCATCCACGCTGCCCGCTGGCGTCCGACTTATGCCGGAAGACGGCACCCGAAGCCTCTCGTCTCGGGGCAACGACGATCCGTTGCCATCACGCCGGCGAATCCCGCCTTTCCTGAATTTGCAAGAACAGTCCCAGCATGCACATACGCCTGATCAATCCCAACACGACCGAAACGATGACCGAGACGATCGCCGAAGCGGCGCGGCTGTTCGCTTCCGCGGGCACCGTGATATCGGCAACGACGTCGAAGTCGGGCGCCGCGTCCATCGAAGGGCACTATGATGAAGCGATGAGTGTCGTCGGCCTGATCGAGGCGATCCGCGAAGATCCCGACGCCGATGCCTATGTGATCGCCTGCTTCGGAGATCCGGGTCTGCTGGCGGCGCGCGAGTTCACGGCAGCACCGGTGCTCGGCATCGCCGAGGCGGCGATGCATGCCGCGAGCTTCATCGCCACCGGCTTCTCGATCGTCACGACGCTCGAGCGCACGCGGATCATCGCCGAGCATCTGGTGCGCAACTACGGCATGACGCAGCATTGCCGCCGCGTGCGCGCGGTGGATATTCCCGTCCTCGCCCTCGAGGATCCCACCTCCAACGCGCGCGACCGCATTCTGGCCGAATGCGAGACGGCGATCGCCGAGGACAGCGCCGGCGCCATCGTTCTCGGCTGTGCGGGCATGGCCGATCTGACGAAGCATATCGAGGACCGGCTGCAAGTTCCGGTCATCGACGGTGTCGCCGCGGCGGTGCGCTTCGCCGAGGCGCTGGTCGGCCTGGGGCTGAAGACGAGCAAGCGCGGCGATCTCGCTTTCCCGTTGCCCAAGACTTATCGTGGGCTCATGGCGGACTTCGCGCCCAGGGCGCCTCAGCTCAAGGCGTCGCGCATCCGGTAGAACAGCATCGCCGCGACGAGCAGCGGCGTGCGGATCGGGCCGCCGGGGAAGGGCAGGTGCTTGATCCGCGCCAGGAGATCGAAGCGCTCGGCCTGGCCCCGCACGCAATCGGCCATCAGCTTCCCGTACATGCCGGCCAGGGCGACTCCTTGCCCGGAATAGCCATGCGCATAATAGATGTTGGGTTCGAGCCGGCCGCAATCGGGAATGCGGTTCGAGGTGATGGCAATGTAGCCGCCCCAGGCGTGATCGACCTTGATATCCTTGAGGCCGGGAAACACCGAGAGCATGCGCGGGCGCATATAGGCGCCGAGATTAGGCGGCTCGAGCGTCGAATAGCTGGCGCGGCCGCCGAACAAGAGGCGCGTGTCCCGGGTGAGGCGGAAGTAGTCGACGATGAAATTCGTGTTGGCCACCGCGTCATTGTCGCGAATGAGCGACTTGGCCCTGTTCTCGCCCAGGGGCTCGGTGGCGATGATGTAGCTTGTCACCGGCATGATGCGGCCGAGGAGTTTCGGCATCATCCGGCCGATATAGGCGTTGCAGCCGATGATCATGAATTTGGCGCGCACCGAGCCCTGGCTCGTTCGCGCGGTGACCGTCTCACCCGGCTCGACGGCGAGGACGGCCGAATTCTCGAATATCCGGGCGCCGGCGGCGATCGCCGCCTTCGCAAGCCCAAGGCAATAATTGAGGGGATGGAAGTGCCCGGCGCCGCCTTCGCGCAGCGCCCCATGATAGATCGTGGTGCCGAGACGCTCTTCGAGTTCGGTCTTGTTCAGGATACTCGTGTCGGTATAGCCGAGGGCGTCCCACTCATCCTTCCATTCCTTGAGACCGTCGAACTGGGACGGCTTGGGGATGGCATGCAGATAGCCCCATTTGAGGTCGCAGTCGATCCGGTATCTGGCGATGCGATCGACGATCAGCTTCTTGGCCTCTTCGGCGATGGCGAAGCACTTGACCGCATCATCCTTGCCGAGCTGTGCTTCGATGCGCTGCTGGCCGGGCGAGAAGCCGGTGCAGATCTGCCCGCCATTGCGTCCCGATGCGCCATAGCCGACCTCACGGGCCTCGAGGACGGCGACCTTGTAGCCGGCCTCGGCCAGCTCAAGGGCCGCCGAAAGGCCGGTGAACCCGGCGCCGATGATGCAGATATCGGCCGTCAGGTCACCATTCAGGCGGGGCTGAGAGGGAAAAGGGTGGGCGGAAGCCTGGTAATAAGATTGCGCGTCAATGGAAGCCGGCATGGTCCAAGACCAATGCCAAGCCCTGTTTCCTCCGTCAAGAAGGCCAGCTAGAGTGGGCTGTCGCAACGCTTTTACAGGGTATCATGTCGCAAGCGAAATTTGAGGAATGGATTACCGAACGCCGTATCAGTGAAGTTGAATGTCTGGTGGCCGACATGTCGGGAACGGCCCGGGGCAAGATTTTGCCCCCGTCGAAGTTCCTCAAGGGCAACAAGTCCCGCGGCCTGCGCATCCCCGAGGAAGTTTTTACCCTCACCATCAATGGCCGCTATGTCTGGGAGACTGCCGCCGTCAGCGATGCGGCGATCGACATCTATCTGCAGCCCGATTTCGACACCATCAGGCTGGTGCCCTGGTACAACGAGCCGACGGCGCAGGTCATCTGCGACGCCTTCCATCTCAATGACGACCCGGTCGACATATCGCCGCGCCATGTCCTGAAGCGCGTGCTCGATCTCTACAAGGAAAGGGGCTGGCGCCCGGTCATCGCGCCCGAACTCGAATTCTACCTGGTCAAGCGCAACATCGATCCCGACTATCCGCTCGAAGCGGCGGTCGGCCGCTCAGGTCGCAAGGAGGCCGGCGGCCAGGCCTATGGCATCGACGCCGCCAATGATTTCGATCCCATCGTCGAGGACATCTATGATTTCTGCGAGGCGCAGGAACTCGATGTCGACACGCTGAGCCATGAGAGCGGCCCGGCCCAGCTCGAGATCAATTTCAATCACGGCGATCCGCTGGAGCTTGCCGACCAGGTCTTCCTGTTCAAGCGCACCGTGCGCCAGGCGGCGCTCAAGCACGACATGTATGCGACCTTCATGGCCAAGCCGCATGAGAACGAGCCGGGCTCCTCGATGCATATCCATCAGTCGGTGATGGACGTGAAGACCGGCAAGAACGTCTTCGCCGGCAA
>CAZICN010000394.1:0-3395 GCA_964537655.1 uncultured Aestuariivirga sp. | reverse complement strand
GATATCGACGACGCCGGCATTCTCGCCCGGCCCCTGGATGACCTTGGGACCCTTGGTCGGCAGGGTCTTCAGCCACTTCTTGGAGGATTTGTAGGAGCAGTGCTCGTTCCACATGGCCGAGACGATGCCGAGTTCGGTGATCGTCGGCTCGCGGCCGATGAGCTTGCGGAAGCGCTCATATTCGTCGGGCTTGAGGCCGTGCTGGGCGACGAGTTCGGGGGTAATCTTGATGTCGTTGGGAATCATGGTTTCGCTGGGTCGGATGCGGGAAAGCGGTCTGCTTAGCGGGCTTGCGGCCGGATAACAACTCGGCAAAAAATCTCATCCTGGTGGCACAGGCCGGCCGGTCCGGCCGGCCCAGCGGTCATAGGCGACGAAGGTCAGGCCCAGGACCACGAACAGAAGGAAGATGAAGCCCGTATTGCGAAGCGCCAGGGCAAGCCCGAGCCTGCCCGCATCCATGATCGGATAGGGGTAATCGCCGGAAAGCGCGCCGCGGATCATCACATAGACGGCATAGAGGAACGGGAAGGCCAGCCATTTCGGGATATCACCATAGGTTGCCATGCCCTTCGGGACGAACAGCAGCCAATAGGTGAGGACGAGGGCGGGCATCACATAGTGGAGCAGCGTGTCGAGGAGCCGCATGAGGCCCTGAGGCGCCCATAGGCCTTCGAGGATGCCGATATAGATGATGGCAACCACCAGCATATAGAGCGCCACCGCCGTCTGGACTTTCGGACGGCGGAAGAAAGCGAGGCCCTGCCGGCCGGAAAACACGACGGCGGCGAAACCGGCGACCGCCAGCATGTTGCTGAGGATGGTGAAGAAGCTGAAGAAAAAGACGATCGAGCCCGGAAGGCTTCGGCCGGCGCCCATGGACAACGAGACCGTCAGCGGAAACTGGGAGACCAATGTCGCGAGGCCGAGAATGAGGCCGACGGCCGCCAGGCTCTTGCCGCTGGCGCTCATGGCGCCACCGCGCGCTGCCAGGCCGGCGCGGCAGCGATCCGTTGCCACCAGTTCATGAGCCGTGGAAATTCCGTCATCATCTGGCGCCCTTCGCCCGCCTCAAGAAAGTAGCCGAAGACGGGTGCCGCGTGGAAGTCGGCCAGGGTCGGCGACGCGCCGGCGAGAAACACCTTGCCGCCCATGAGATCGCTAAGCGCCTGACTATAGAGGCGGGCCTTGGGGATGGCCGACGCGATCAAGGCCTCATCGGAGGGCTTGCCTTCCTGCGGATTTCCGACGCGCTCGACATAGATGTCCCAGACCAGCGGGCGATAGCCGTAAGAATCGGTCATCGACATGATCTGCGTCATGCGGGCGCGTTCTTCGGCCGTAGAGGGCTGCAGGGGAGGCCCCGGGAAAGCTTCGTCGATATAGCGGTTGATGGCCGCCGTCTCATAGAGAACGAAATCGCCATGCCGCAGTGCCGGGATCCGTCCGAAGGGATGGAGATTGCGATACGACCGTACAGTCTCGTCCTGAGCGAAGATATCAACGGGTTCGAGTCTGTAGGTGACGCCCTTGCTTTCGAGCGCCATCAGCGCGGCACGCACATAGACGCTGTAGCGGGCGCCGAAAAGCGTGACGCCGGCGCTCACGCCGCCAGCAGGCTTTCGAACAGCGGCCGGCAATCGCTGTTGCCGTGCAGCGGCTCGATCATGTTCTCGGGGTGCGGCATCATGCCGATGACATTGCCCGCTTCGTTCACGATTCCGGCGATGTCGTTCATCGCGCCATTGGGGTTGGTGCCCTCGGCATAGCGGAAGACGATGCGGTTATTGTCCTCGAGTGCCTTCAGCGTCTCGGCGTCGCAGATGTAGTTGCCTTCGCCATGAGCGATCGGGCAGCGCACGATGTCGCCCTGCTTCATGCGGTTGGTGAAGAAGGTGCGGGTGTTCTCGACCTTCAGCTTCACTTCGCGGCAGACGAATTTAAGGCCGGAATTGCGCAACAGGGCGCCCGGCAGGAGGCCCGCCTCGGTGATGATCTGGAAGCCGTTGCAGACGCCCAATACCTTGAGTCCCGCGGCGGCCCTGGCGCGGACATCGGCCATGATCGGCGAGCGTGCGGCGATGGCGCCGCAGCGCAGATAGTCGCCGTAGGAGAAACCGCCCGGCACGGCGACGAGGTCGACCTTGGGAAGGGTGGTTTCGGTGTGCCAGACAATGACCGGCTTGTGGCCGGTGACCGCTTCGAGGGCGCGCGCCATGTCGCGCTCGCGATTGATGCCCGGGAAGAGGATGACGGCGGATTTCATGCGCTAAGCGAGCTCGATCTCGTAATTCTCGATGACCGTGTTGGCGAGGAGCTTCCTGCAGATGTCGTCGAGCTGGGCCTTGGCCTTCGCCTTGTCCGAACCCTTCAGGTCGATCTCGAAATACTTGCCCTGGCGCACATGATCGATGCCGGAGAAGCCGAGCGAGCCGAGCGCGCCCTCGATCGCCTTGCCCTGCGGATCGAGAACGCCGTTCTTCAGTGTCACCTTGATCTTGGCCTTCATTGATATCTCTCTTTTACGCACGCTCTCGTCCGAAAAGCCTGCAACTTTTCGGGAGCATGCGTTGGATGCTCAATCGCTCTTCACGAGTTGCGGACGAGACCGTTCCGGCTCGGCGAGCTCGGGCATGATGCCGAGGCGCTTGGCCACTTCCTGATAAGCTTCGACGAGGCCGCCCATATCGCGGCGGAAACGGTCCTTGTCCAGCTTGTCCTGGGTCTTGATATCCCACAGGCGGCAGGAATCGGGGCTGATCTCGTCGGCGAGAACGATGCGCATCATGTCGTTCTCATAGAGCCTGCCGAATTCGACCTTGAAGTCGACGAGCTTGATGCCGATGCCGAGGAAAAGTCCCGACATGAAATCGTTGATGCGGATGGCGAGATGCATCATGTCGTCGATCTCCTGGGGTGTCGCCCAGTTGAACGCGGTGATGTGCTCCTCGGAGACCATCGGATCGTTGAGTTCGTCCTTCTTGTAGTAGAATTCGATGATCGAGCGCGGCAGTGCTGTGCCTTCCTCGATGCCGAGCCGCTTGGCGAGCGAACCCGCGGCGACATTGCGCACCACGACTTCGAGCGGGATGATCTCGACTTCGCGCACGAGCTGCTCGCGCATGTTGAGGCGCTTGAGGAAATGGGTCGGCAGACCGAGTTCGTTCAGCCGGGTGAAGATCATTTCCGAGATGCGGTTGTTGAGCACGCCCTTGCCGTCGATGACGGCCTTCTTCTGGGCATTGAAGGCGGTTGCATCGTCCTTATAGTGAACGATCAGGGTTCCGGGCTCGGGCCCTTCATACAGGATCTTGGCCTTGCCCTCATATATGCGGGTGCGCCTGGTGTTCATATTCACAATCCTCATCCAGAAAACCCTTGTTACCCTCGCAAAT
>CAZICN010000393.1:0-3415 GCA_964537655.1 uncultured Aestuariivirga sp. | reverse complement strand
TCCTCGAACCAGGCGAGATTGCAGTCGCGCACCAGATAGGCGAAGCGCTTGGCCTCGGCGACCGTGAAGGTTCCGTGCGAGTCGACCATGATCTCGATATCGGGTCCGAGGGCGGCGCGCGCCGCCTTGACGCGCTCGGCGCTCACCTGCGGCTGGCCGTCCATGGCGCCGACCCGCATCTTCACCGCCTTGAAACCGCCTTGCCTCACATAACCCGCGAGCTGATCGCCGATCGTCTTGGCATCGGCCCATCCACCCGAGGCATAGGCCGGCATGCTCGCCGCCTTGCGGCCGCCGAGCAGGCGCCAGACCGGCACGCCCAGCGACTTGCCGGCAATGTCCCACAGGGCAATATCGATGGCGCTGATGGCGGCAATGGTCTGGCCGCGGCGCGCCATGTCGGGCATCGCATGCCCGCGCGCCGTCGCGTGATGGGCACGCACGCCGTTGTAGAGCGAGTCCCAGATCACCGAGATGTCGCGCGCATCCCGGCCTAAAAGGCGCGGAGCGAATTCCTGATTGATGAGGGTGACGAGCCCGGCATAGGTGCCGGAGCTTCCCGCGGCATTCTTGCCTTCGCCCCAGCCGGTGATGCCGGCATCGGTATCGATGCGCACGATCGCCGCATCAAAGGTGCGGATTTGCCCGAAATCGCTCTTGTGCTGGCGCTCGGCAGCGATGGGGATAGATACCCAGGTGGCTTCGATCCGTTCGATCTTCATCATGTTCTCCCGGCCAGAGCGGGCAGGGCAGCCGGTAGCGGCCCCGCCCGGCCGGTCACTTGATCAACGGCAGCATCGTTTCGGCCGATTTCTTCACGAGCATCGTGTAGAACTCCTCGCTCAACAGGCTCGAGCCGTGATCCTGGATGAACTTCAGCTGTTCGGGCGAGATGTCGACCGGGTTCTTCTCGATGGCGTTGGGATATTGCGAGGCCGGGGTGCGGTCGACGGGCGCCACGAACTCGACGGTGAGCGCACCGTCATAGCCCGTGTCCTTCAGCGTCTTGACGATCTTCTTCCAGTCGAGCGCGCCCTGGCCTGGCGCCATGCGGTTGTTGTCGGCGATGTGAAAGTCATAGAGACGCTTGCCGGCCTTTCTGATCGAGGCATACATGTCGGCATCCTCGATATTGAGATGAAAGGCGTCGATGCACACGCCGCAATCGGGTGCCACCGCCTCGGCGAGCGCCAAGGCCTGGTCGGCGCGGTTCAGGAGATAGGTCTCGAAGCGGTTGAGCGGCTCGATGGCGATGCGCACGCCCTTCTTCTTGCCGTGATGATAGCATTCGGTGACGCCCTCGATGAGCCATTTCCACTCTTCCTCGGGCGTGCCGTCGGGCGTGATCTTGCCGACGGTGGCGGGGACGAGGGTGATGATCTCACCGTCGAGCTCGCTCACCATGGTGATGACGCTCTTCATGTAGTCGACGGTGCGGGCGCGCTGGCCCGCGTCCCTGGCGGCGAGGTTGCGGTCGGCGAGGGTGAGGGTCACCGAGCCCCAGCAGCGAATGCCATACTGCTTCAGGAGCTTGCGCGTATCGTTCACATTATATTGCGTTGGCTCGCCGGAGATCTCGATGCTCTCATAACCGAACTTCTTGATGCGGGCCAAAGTGGTCTCCAGCGGCTCGGCGCGCATCCAGTTGTGAGTTGAAAGATGCATGAAGTTCCTCCCTGACTGACTGGATCGACCATTTTGGTCCGACCAAATTTGTTTCTTTACGCATAGAACAGCTTGAATTGGCCCGCAAGGGGCGGAATTCGCATGTGCAGCAGCAGTTTTGCGATGCGGGTCCAACAGAAGGGCTTGCACCCCGATCAATTTGGTACTACCAGTTTGTTCAATAAGGAAGGGCGCGAAAAGCGCGTCCATGGGAGGAATTCGCGTCGATGATGCCAAGCTGGCCCAAAATCTCTCTCTTTATGTGAGGCCGCGGGTGGTTGCCCCTCACAGTGCCGGTTCCGCCGTCAGCCTGGAAGGCGTGTCGAAAGCCTATGGGCGCGTCAGGGCGCTCGACAAGCTCACCTTCAATGTCGGCGAAGGCCAGTTCTTCGCTCTGTTCGGGCCAAGCTCGGTCGGCAAGACGACCGCGCTGCGCACCATTTCGGGCCTGGTGATGCCGGATGAGGGCAGGGTGGCGCTGCACGGGGTGGATGTGACGCGGGCGCCGATCAAGTCGCGCGGCGTGTCGATGGTGTTCCAGTCCTTCGCGCTTTATCCGCATCTCACGGTCTACGAGAATTTCGCCTATCCGCTGCGCGAGGCGAAGGTCGCGAGACCTGAGATCGACAAGCGGGTCAAGGAAACCGCCGAGATGCTGCGCCTGGCGCACCGGCTCGAGCGCAAGCCCAACACGCTCTCGGGTGGCGAGCAGCAGCGCGTCGCGCTCGGGCGCTCGCTGATCCGCCGGCCCAACATCCTGCTTCTCGACGAGCCCCTGACCAATCTCGACGCGAAGCTCAGGCATGACATGCGGGCCGAACTCAAGCGGTTGCACCGGCAATTCGGCATGACGATCATCTATGCCACGCCCGACGAGCTCGAGGCGCTGTCGATGGGCGAAGAGATCGCGGTGATGCGCGAGGGTGCGGTGGTCCAGAAGGGCACGCCGGACGAACTCTATGAAGCGCCGGCCGATGTCTATGTCGCGTCCAAGATCGGCGCGCCGCATATGAATCTCCTGCTGGCGACCGTCGCCGAGAACGGCAAGGCGCTGAAGACCGGCTTCGGCAGCTTCGCCCTCGCCCGCAAGGTTGCCGCCAAGGCCGGCGACAAGGTCGTCATGGGTGTCAGGCCCGCCGATCTCGAGATCGCGGCCGCCAAATCGGCCGATCTGTCGGCCCCGGTGCAATTGCTGGAGCCTTTGGGCGATGTCACCGTCGTGTCGCTCGGCGAGAAGGCCGACAATCTGCGCATCCTGCTGCCCGAATCGCGGGCGAGCGAGATCAAGCTCGGTGACAAGCTGCCCATCAAGATCGATGCTCGAAAGATCCATGTCTTCAGCGCGCAGGACGGTCTCGCCCTCAGGTGAGCCGCCGGCGGCGCGAAGGGAGAATGAAGTGCCTAGACGCTAATTGCCTTGGAACGCCATCACGGACTATCGTTTTTGTTGCGCATGATCTTCCCGGAAGGCCGCTTCGCACTTTTCCGGGTCATGCTTTAGGGAGGAGAAACTGGACATGAGTTGGCAGTATAAGTTGACGTCCTTTGCAGGCGCCGCGGCCGTCGCGACCCTGATGAGCGGCACCTTCCTTCAGCCGGTATCGGCGGAAGAAGTGGTGCTCAAGATGGCGGTGCCGGACTGGCCGCCGACCCGCATCATGAAGAAGTTCTTCGACGAGCAGTACAAGCCGAAATCCGGCAACACCGTGAAGCTCGACGTCGACTTCATTCCGTGGCCCGACTTCTATAC
>CAZICN010000392.1:0-3418 GCA_964537655.1 uncultured Aestuariivirga sp. | reverse complement strand
GCGGCGGCCCGAACCGGATCGGCCAGGGCATCGAGTTCGACTACTGCTGCTGCCATGCCTGCTTCGCGCTGCATGACGTGGGTTATGAATCGATTATGGTCAACTGCAACCCCGAGACCGTGTCGACCGACTATGATACGTCCGATCGCCTCTACTTCGAGCCGCTGACCGCCGAGGACGTGCTCGAGATCATCGCCGCCGAGCGGTTGAACGGCACACTGAAAGGCGTCATCGTCCAGTTCGGCGGCCAGACGCCGCTCAATCTCGCCCATGCGCTCGAAAGCGCCGGCGTGCCGATCCTCGGCACGACGCCCGATGCCATCGACCTCGCCGAGGACCGCGACCGGTTCGCCAAGCTGCTCAAGAGGCTGAAGCTGCGTCAGCCGCGCAACGGCATTGCCCGCTCCGCCGCCGAGGCCCGCAAGATCGCCAGGGCCATCGGCTTCCCGGTCGTCATCCGCCCCTCCTATGTGCTGGGCGGGCGCGCCATGGAAATCGTGCGCGACGATGCGCAGCTAAGTCGCTATATCACCGAGGCCGTGGTCGTCTCGGGCGACAGCCCGGTACTCATCGATTCCTACCTGTCGAACGCCATCGAGGTCGATGTCGATGCGATCTCGGACGGCAAGGACGTGTTCATTGCCGGCGTGATGGAACATATCGAGGAAGCGGGCATCCATTCGGGCGACAGCGCCTGCTCGCTGCCGCCCTATTCGCTCAAGGCCGCGATCGTCGCCGAGATCGAGAAGCAGGCGCGCCAGCTGGCGCTCGCCCTCAAGGTCGTCGGGCTGATGAACGTGCAGTTCGCCGTCAAGGACGACGACATCTATATCCTCGAGGTCAATCCACGCGCCTCGCGCACCGTGCCCTTCGTCGCCAAGGTGATCGGCGAGCCGGTCGCCAAGATCGCCGCACGGGTGATGGCGGGCGAGAGCCTGGCAAGCTTCAGGCTGAAGCACAAGAAACTGAATCATGTGGCTGTGAAGGAAGCGGTTTTTCCCTTCAACCGCTTCCCCGGCGTCGACATTCTCTTAGGTCCCGAAATGCGCTCGACCGGCGAGGTCATGGGCCTCGACAGGAGCTACGACATGGCCTTCGCCAAGAGCCAGCTGGGGGCGGGCATGCGCGTGCCGCTGGCCGGCACGGTCTTCATCTCGGTCAAGGACGCCGACAAGCCGCGCATCCTGCCGGCGGTGAGGAAGCTCATCGAGTTGGGCTTCCGCATCTGCGCCACGGGCGGCACCCAGCGCTTCCTCGAAGCCAAGGGGCTCGATTGCGCCAAGATCAACAAGGTGCTGGAGGGCCGGCCCAATGTCGTCGACGCCTTGAAGAACGGCGAGATCCAGCTCGTGCTCAACACAACCGAATCCAAGTCGTCGGAATCCGATTCAAAGCCGATCCGCCAGACGGCCCTCCTGCAGAAAGTTCCTCATTATACGACGCTTCCCGGTATCCTTGCTGTCACCAAGGCCATCGGCGCTCAGAAGGCCGGAACCCTCGACGTGCGACCGCTGCAAGACTATCATTGAATGGTGATTGGCCGGCTCCGGTGGGATGAGAGTGAGCCGGCCGGCGTCGTAGTGTGGTGGTTCAGAAACTCCCTCCAGTATTGCGATCAGGATTTGAGGGAATTTCTGAACCAAAAGTGACTTGTGCTGGGGAACTTCATTGTCAAAGCGTGTGATCTGGACAGTTCGCGATCCGGCGGATGAGAGGAGCAGCGGCATCTAGAATGGATTCCTCCACTCGACCTCCACGGGCCGCCGCTTCGCCGGAAGCGGATGTCGTTTCAATCGCCTCGCCCTCCACTGGTACAGCATCCGGCTCGCTTCGCTACCTGCCCCAGAAGCAGAATATCGCATTCTCGGCATTCGCCATCGCCCTCCAGCTCGCCGGCCTCGCCCTCACGCCCCTGATCTGGGCCTGGAACGGCTGGGCCTTCGCCGTCTATCTCCTCGTCTATGGCTATGCGACGGTGATGAGCTGGCTGCTCGTCCACGAGGCCATCCACTACAAGCTCCTGAACAATCGCGTGGCCAATGACCGGCTCGGCCGCGTCCACGCCATCCTTTTCGGCTGCCCCTTTCACATCCTGAAGGTCGGGCACATGACGCATCACCGCTACAACAGGAGCGAGCTCGACACGACCGAGTTGGTGCCGGCGGAGACCCGCCATTTCGTCGTCTGGTGGCTGGCCTATTATGCCCGCATCCTCGGCGGCCTCTATATTTCCGAGGTGCTGGCGCCGCTGCTGTTCTTCTTCTGGAAACGCGTCAGGCGCGTCATTCTCGCTTTCACGAAGAATCAGGCGGTCGCCACCATCCTCGACACGTTCACCCGCCGGATGGTGCAGACGATCCAGTTCGACGCCGTGCTCAGCGTCGGCTTCATCCTGGCGCAGTGCCTGTGCAATTGGCACGACCTCACGCCCTTCATCCTGCTGTTCTTCTGGCGCGGCCTGATCGTCTCGTTCTATGACAACGCCTATCACTATGGCACTGACCCGCATGATGCGGCGGCGGCGAACAACCTGTCGGTGCCCGCTTTCATGAAGCCCTTCATCCTCAATCACAACATGCACCGCGTGCATCATCGCCATCCCCTCGCCTCCTGGGCGAGCCTCCCCGGCCTTTTCGCGGCCGACAGGGACGGCTTCGACGGGGCGCTCGTCTCGACCGGCCTGAAGCAGCTCAAAGGCCCCCTGCGCAGGCCGGCTCTGGCCTCTTCGGAGGCTGAAATTCGCCAAGCCGCAGAATGAGTTAACGGGACTCTTGAATTCCGCGCCGCCTTAAGCCATGTTTGTGGGCTGTTCCCGGTGACGGCCCGCATTTTGAGGACCATTCGCCGGGAATTGGTTTCCGCTCACACGGATGCAATTGAACCCGGCGCGGCTTCTGAGCCCCGCCGGAAAGAGTTGAACTGACGGATTTACGACGCCATGGACAAGGTTCCGATGACTGAGGCGGGTCACGCCGCCATGATGGATGAGATCAAGCACCTGAAATCGGTGGAGCGCCCGCGCATCATCCGCGCGATCGAGGAAGCGCGCTCGCACGGCGATCTCTCGGAGAATGCGGAATACCATGCCGCCAAGGAGCAACAGGGCTGGACCGAGGCCCGCGTCGCCGAGCTTGAGGACAAGATCAGCCGCGCCGAGGTGATCGACATTTCGAAGCTGTCCGGCGACACGGTTAAATTCGGCGCCAGGGTCACCCTCGTCGATGAGGATACCGAGGACGAAGCCGCCTATCAGATCGTCGGCGAATTCGAGGCCGACGTGAAGAAGGGCCTCATCTCGGTGTCATCGCCGATCGCGCGCGCCATCATCGGCAAGCGCAAGGGCGATTCCGTCGAGGTCTCGACCCCTGGCGGCGGCAAGAGCTACGAGATCCTGAAGGTCCGCTACAGGTGACCGCGC
>CAZICN010000391.1:0-3431 GCA_964537655.1 uncultured Aestuariivirga sp. | reverse complement strand
GCGCCAAGGCTTGCCCCAAGCATCTGAACCCGGCCAAGGCCATCGCCGAGATCAAGAAGATGATGGTCGAGCGCAGGTTGTAGCCTCTTCCTTCTCCCAGGGGGAGAAGGATGTCTGCGCAAAGCGCAGACAGGATGAGGGGATACGCTCTTTGTGGATAGACCTTATCCCCTCACCCTAACCCTCTCCCTATGGGAGAGGGAATTACCCCTTATACTTGCTGACCCTGAGCGCCAGCGCCGAAAGGCCTACCGTCAGCACCAGCAGGATGGTCGCGATCGCGTTGATCGAGGGATCGAGTGTCGTGCGCATCTTGCCCCACACGAAGGTCGAGAGCGTGTTGCCGCCGCCGATGGTGAAGGAGGCGATGATGAAGTCATCGAGCGAGATCGCCGCACTCACCAAGGCGGCGCCGATGAGGGCGCTCGATATCTGCGGCAGGGTGACGAGCCGGAAGGCCTTGAGCCGCGAGGCGCCGAGATCGCGCGCCGCATCGACGGTCGATTGATCGAAACGCGAAAGCCTCGCCATGACGATGAGGACGACGAAGGGCTGCGCCACCAGTATGTGCCCGAGCACGACGACCGGGAGTCCGAGACCGAGGCCGAGACCGCGCACGAACAGGACGACGATAGCGATGGCGACGACCAGCGGCGGCAGCAGCACCGGCAGCGACAAAGCGGCGAGCACGCCGCGCGCCGCACCGGGCGTCACCTTCATCAGCCCGATGGCGGCGAGCGTGCCGGTCACGGTGGCAAGCACCGCCGTCGAAAATGCCACGATGAGGCTGGTCCGGAAGGCCGAATGGAACCCGGTATCGGTAGCGAGCTTCGCATACCAGTCGAGCGTGAAGCCGCCCATCGGGAAGCCGATCAGCGCGTTCGAGCCGAAGGAAAAGACGACGACGAGCGCGATCGGTCCCAGCATGAAGACGAGGAAGAGAGCGATGATGACGCGCCAGATCATGACGCGGCCCCTGGCGGCCGCCGCATCATCCGGCTGCCCGCCGCGGCCAGCGCCGCGATCAGCATGAGGCAGGCGAAGAGCAGCCCGAAGGACAGCGCCGAACCCGCCGGCCAGTTGAAGTTGGTCGAGAATTCGAGGAGCACGAACTGGCCGAGCATGCTGCCCGACGTGCCGCCGAGCAGCATCGGCGTCACATAGTCGCCGGCCGCCAGCAGGAACGAGAAGGCGAAGGCCGAGAACAGGCCGGAGAGCGATTGCGGGATGATGACGCGGGTGAGAACCTGCCATCCGGATGCGCCGAGATCGCGCGCCGCCTCGATCGTCGCCTCCGATACGTTCCGCAAGGATGCATAGATCGGCAGGATGGCGAAGGGCAGCAGGAAATGGACAAGCGCGATGATGACGGCACCCCGGCTGTAGATGAGGAAGGCGAGCGGCTCATCGATGAGGCCGAGGCTCATCATCGCCTGGTTGAACAGGCCGTCGGCGCCGAGGATCGATTTCCACGCATAGATCTTGACCAGATAGCCGCCGAACAGGGTGATGAGGGTAGCGACGAGGAGAAGATCGCCGAAGCGCCCGGCCTTGAAGCGCGCCGCATAGGCGAAGACGAGGCCCAGCACCGTGCACAGGAGGCCGGCCGCGAGCCCGACCAGCAGCGTATAGAGCGTGAGGTCGCCATAGACGCCGAAGAAGCGCTGCCAGGCGGCGAAGGTGAAATCCGGCTGAAGCTTGAAATTCTTCACCGACCAGAAGCTCACCGCGAAGAGAAGCGCGATCGGCAAAGCGAAGACGCCCGCCAGCACGGCGAGCGCCGGCATGAGGAACAGGTTGAACCGGCGGCTCATGGCGGGCCCAGGTCGATGACCTGCTGGTCGCGGCTGTCCCAGCCGATGGTGAGGCGCGTTCCGGCCTGGTAGTGGATCGCCGCATCGGCCGCGCTCGAGCGCAGGATCAGCGCTTCATCGGATGGCAGCCGCAGCGACACCTTGAGTGACGAACCGAAGAACACCGCATCGGTGACGACCGCCGCGATGCCCTCCTTGCGCAGTTCGACGCGCTCCGGGCGCACCACGACACGCACTCTGCCGTCAGCGCCCCGGCTGTCGAATTCGGGGCCGGCCTTGAGCCGCACGCGGCCATTGCGCCGTTCCCCCTCGAGCAGGGTGGTCTCGCCGACAAAATCGGCGACGAACAATGTCGCGGGGTGGAGATAGACGCGGCCCGGACTGCCGATCTGCTCGACCCGGCCCTGGTTCATCACCGCCACCAGATTGGCGAGCGCGAAGGCCTCGCTCTGGTCATGCGTCACGAAGATGAAGGTGCCGCCGATTTCCTGATGGATGCGGCGTAGTTCTTCCTGCATCTGATGGCGCAGCTTGAGATCGAGCGCCGCCAGCGGCTCATCGAGAAGAAGCACCTTGGGTCGCATGATGAGGGCGCGGGCGAGCGCCACGCGCTGCTGCTGGCCGCCCGACAGCCGGTCGATCGTCCGCGCGCCGAAGGCCTCGAGACGGACGAGGCGCAGCGCCTCCTCGGTGCGCCGGGCGATCTCCTCGCGCGGCAGCTTCTTGAGGGCGAGGCCGAAGCCGACATTCTCCGCAACCGTCAGATGCGGGAACAGGCCATAACTCTGGAACACCATGTTGGTCGGACGCTTCTCCGGCCCGAGCCTTGTGACGTCATGGCCTTCGATGGCGATGGCGCCGGTCGAGGGCTCGATGAAGCCCGCGATCATGCGTAGCAAGGTGGACTTGCCGCAGCCCGAGGGACCGAGAATGGCACAGAAATCGCCCGCCGCGACATCGAGATCGAGCTTCTCGACCGCGGTCACCGTGCCGAAGGATTTGGAGATGCCGGAAAGCTTGAGGAGAGGCGCGGAGGTCATGTTTTCAGAACCCCACCTGGCTCGCTGCGCTCGCCACCCTCCCCGGGATCGGGGAGGGAGATTCCTCACTACTCCCTCCCCGCGTCCTATGCGGGGAGGGTGGCGCGAAGCGCCGGGTGGGGTGACTTGCCTTCAGCACGCACCATCACGCCTTCAGGAAGCGCTGGTATTCTTCCATGACCTGCGCATGGGTGACGAATTGGCCTTCCGCCTCGATCGGCCAGAACGGATAGAACCGCGCCTTCTCGAAGAGCTTCGGCAGATTGTCATACTGATAGATCGTCTTGTTCTTGTCATCGACCAGGGGAAGCGCCGCCTTGGTGATGATCGCCTGCGTCAGCGCGTCGGCGATCTGCTTCTGGCCTTCGGGCGAGACCGACTGGCCGAGGAGCTTGTAGGCGAGGTCGCGGTTGGGGGCACCCTTGGGGATCGCCAGCGTGTCCATGAACACCATGGCGCCCTCTTCCGGCACGACGAAATCGAGCGCCTTGTTCTTGGCGGCGGCGAAGCCCACCATCGCGTCCCAGCCGATGGCGGAGGTCACCACTTCGCCGCGCGCGAAGAGGTCGACCGCCTC
>CAZICN010000390.1:0-3433 GCA_964537655.1 uncultured Aestuariivirga sp. | reverse complement strand
TCTTTGTGGTACATCCGCCGCTCGTCTTCGAGCCCCTTCTGGTAGAGCTCGTAGCCGTGATACCCGAGGATGACGTTCTCGCAGGCATCGAAGGAGGTGACGATGCCGAGCCGGTGACGGTCCTCCGGCACATGGGCGAGCTTCTGGGCCCTGGCCTCGGCCGCGTCGCAAGGCAGAGGCTTGCCGTTGAGCAGTATCTCGCCCGAGAAAGGCGGCCTGATGCCGGTGATCGCCTCGAGCAGCTCGCTCTGCCCGTTGCCGGAGACGCCGGCAATGCCGACGATCTCGCCGGCCCGCACGATGAAGGACACGCCGTCCACCTTTACCGTCCCCAGCGCGTCCTTCACCACTAGGTTCCTCACTTCGAGCACGGTGCGCTCGGGCTGGCGCTCCGACTTGACCACCCGCAAGAGAACGCGCCGGCCGACCATGAGCTCGGCCAGCTGCTCGGGCGAGGTCTGCGCCGTCTCGACGGTCGCCACCATCTCGCCGCGGCGCATGACCGAAACGCGATCGGTGACCGCCATGATCTCCTTGAGCTTGTGGGTGATGAGGACGATGGTCTTGCCCTGCTGCTTCAGCTGCTTGAGGATGCGGAAAAGATGCTCGGCCTCGTTGGGGGTCAGCACGCCGGTCGGCTCGTCGAGAATGAGCACATCGGCGCCGCGATAGAGCGCCTTCAGGATCTCGACACGCTGCTGCAGGCCGACGGGAAGGTCGTCGATGACGGCGTCGGGATCGACCTGCAGCCCGTAATCCTTCTCGAGGCGGGCCAGTTCGCGGCGCGCTCTGGCGAGACCGCTGTTGAGGACGAACCCGCCCTCGGCGCCGAGGACGATATTCTCGAGCACAGTGAACTTGCCGACGAGCATGAAATGCTGGTGCACCATGCCGATGCCGGCCCTGATCGCGTCCGTCGGGCTGGCGATGCGGGTTTTCTTGCCGTCGATCAGGATATCGCCCGTATCGGCCTGGTAGAAGCCGAACAGGATCGACATCAGGGTGGATTTGCCGGCGCCATTCTCACCCACGATGCCGTGGATGGTGCCCTTCTCGATCGCGAGCGAGATGTCCTTGTTGGCGTGGACCGGACCGAAACGCTTGTCGATATGGGCAAGGGCGATGGCGAGAGGTGCCGCCATCGCTTTCTGTGCTGTCATGATAGAGGCCCGGTCAGTAGGGGCAGGCAGAATCCGCCATATAGTCGTGCACCTGGACCGTGCCGCCCTTGATATCGGCCTCGGCCTTGTCGACCGCTGCCTTCATCTCAGGGGTGATCAGCGCCTTGTTGTTGTCATCGAGCGCCCAGCCGACGCCGCCTTCGGCGAGGCCGAGAACCGTGACACCCGACTTGAACGTGCCGTCCTGGCCGGCCTTGAAGACATTGTAGGTGGCGACGTCGACGCGCTTCAGCATCGAAGTCAGCACCTTGCCGGGATGCAGGCCGTTCTGGTTGGAATCGACGCCGATGCCGAGCTTGCCGGCATCCGCCGCCGCCTGCAGCACGCCGATGCCGGTGCCGCCGGCCGCGTGATAGACGACGTCGGCGCCGCGATCGAACTGCGACTTGGCGAGCTCGCCGCCCTTCACCGGATCGGTCCAGGCCGCACCCGTCGTGCCGGTCATGTTCTGGAACACCTCGGCGTCCTTGTTGGCGGCCTTGACGCCA
The DNA here is from genome assembly GCA_964537655.1 of uncultured Aestuariivirga sp. Classification (GTDB taxonomy): domain Bacteria; phylum Pseudomonadota; class Alphaproteobacteria; order Rhizobiales; family Aestuariivirgaceae; genus Taklimakanibacter. Next base: position 1,764 of record CAZICN010000390.1, on the reverse strand, counting down.
CCGACATAGCCGCAGGCGAAACGCCGGATCAGCGGGATATCCATGCCGCCGACAAAGCCGACCTTGCCGGACTTGGAGGCGAGAGCCGCCAGGACGCCGACGAGGTAGCTGCCTTCCTGCTCCTTGAACACGATCGAGGCGACATTCGGGGCATTGACGACCATGTCGATGATGGCGAATTGCGTGTTGGGGAATTCCGCCGCGACCTTCTTCACCGCCTCGGCATGGCTGAAGCCGATGGCGACGACCGGCGAAAAGCCGCGTTCGGCGAATTTGCGCAAAGCCTGCTCGCGCTGGCTGTCATTCTGGATCTCGAAATCCTGGAAAGCGATGCCGGTATCGGCCTTGAATTTCTCGGCGCCCATATAGGCGCTCTCATTGAAGGATTTGTCGTTGCGGCCACCCAGATCGTAGACGACCGCCGGCTTAACCTCCGCCGCCAAGCTTGCGCCCGCCATTAATGCCGTCATGGCAACGGCCGCAAACAGCTTCCTGATCATGAAAACCTCCCTGTTCGATTTTTCGTTGTCCCAGCCTAGCGCGGAACCGGGAAAAGAGGAACCTGCCCCATCCGATCAGCCCCAGGCCTCGTCCCCGGACCGGTCCGGCCCATGAGGAACGGCCAGTTGACGCCAGACGCGTGTCATTTGCAAGGAGCCGTTAGGCTAAGCCCACAAGCCCGACGTGTGATCGTCCGCGATTCACGCGCGTTTCAGGGCCGACCCACCTCCCTCCCATGTCTTGAAATGCACCGCCGCGATCAACATATTGGTTCCAAGCCTTCCGGTGCCCCTTGGGGGCCGGAGGCGGAGAGCTGCTTTTACAAGGGCCCGTCATGACTCGCGTTTCGCTGTTTTCCAGCCCCTATCTGCTCGGTTTCGACGATTTCGAACGAATTGTCGACCGGGCCGCCAAATCGGCGAATGACGGCTATCCCCCGTACAATATCGAGCGCGTCGCCAGGGCCGACAATGCGCCCGAGAAATTCCGCATCACGCTCGCGGTCGCCGGCTTTTCGCGCGACGAGCTTGAAATCACCATCGAAGAGAACCAACTCATCATCAGGGGCCGTCAGATCGACGATGGTTCCCGGGCCTATCTCCACCGCGGCATTGCCGCTCGCCAGTTCCAGCGTGCTTTCGTCCTGGCGGAGAGTGTCGAAGTGAAGAGCGCCCAACTGGAGAACGGCCTGCTCGCCATCGATCTCGAGCGGCCGGAGCCGCAAAGGATCGTGCGCAAGATCGACATAAAAGGAGTCTGAGCCATGACCGGACCCGAAACCGAAAAGAAATTCGAAATCGCCACTGAGGACCTGGCCGTGCTGGGCAATGGCGCGCTTGGCTATATCCGCGAGATCGAGCCGGGCAACGCCGCCAAGCTTCTCGGTCCGCAGAAGATCAACGTGCCGGGCGATATCCGGCTCTATTGCCTCTATGGCGCCGACGGCACGCCGATGTCGATTTCAGCGAGCGTCGAGGCGGCCTTCGCGGCGGCGCGCGAGCATGAGCTGACGCCGGTCACCGTTCACTGAGTTTCCATCGCTGAAGATCGAGCGCCCTTTCGAGAGATCGGAAGGGCGCTTGCTTTAGGAGGTTCTACGTCGCTTGCCGTCATTCCCCTTCTCCCGCCTGCGGTAGGGTTGTCCGGGGAAATTGAACCTCGTGGCAAGCTGACTCCAATCATTCCCCTCTCCCGTCCGAAGGATGGGAGAGGGTGCCCGAAGTGCGGGTGAGGGCTCTCATCGTGTGCCCAAAGACGCCGAAG
>CAZICN010000389.1:0-3445 GCA_964537655.1 uncultured Aestuariivirga sp. | reverse complement strand
CGACCAGGCGATCGATTCAGACGCGATGATATAGCCCGAGGTCAGAAGCGGCACGCCGTGCAGGCTGGTCAATATCAGCGGCGCATAGAGGCCAAAGGAACAGGTGGCCACGGAAAAGGCGGCGATCATCGTCATGCCGGTGCCGACCGGCGAGCGCCAGTCGAACGGGCGCGACGGAAAAAGGCGCGCTTCGGGCTTTCGCGCATCGAGCACGAAGACGAGGCCGATGCCAAGAAGCCCTGCGACCAGCAGGAGCGACGACCGCAGGGGCGCGATGACCAGGCCCGCCATGGCGATGAGGATGACGCTCGCCGCGAGGCACAGCAGCACTTCATAGGGGAAGGACGGGTGCTGCCTGTCGGGTGTCGCGGCAACTTCCCGGGCGGCGCGCATGCGCAGGACGAGGAAGCTCGCCGCCGCCATGGCGAGCCCGCCGAAGGCCGAAACCCCGAAGGCCCAGCGCCAGGACAGGTATTCCGAAGCGAGAGCGCCGAGCAGCGGGCCCGAGAAAGCCGATACGCCCCAGATCACCGAGGTGATGGCGAAGAGCTGCGGCCAGATGGCGCGCGGGAACAGCCGCTCGACCGACACGAAGGCGAGCGCCACAAGGCCGCCGCCGCCGAAACCCTCGAGCAGGCGGCCGAAGAGGAACGCCGGCATGGACGTGGCTAGCGCGCAGACGACGCAGCCCGCCATGAACAGCAAGGCGGCGATCACCATGTTGCCGCGCAGCGGCACGAAGCTGACGAGGCGGCCGGTCGCCGCACCCGCCACGATCGAGCCGATCTCATAGACCGCGAAGGACCAGCCGATGAACCGGACGCCGTCGATGTCGCGCAGCATGGCCGGCATGACCGTCATCACCATCGTCTCGTTGGTCGCATGCAGCAGAATGCCGAGGCTGATGAAGCAGAAGCGGGCGAGATCGCCCGAGCGCCACAGAGCGGGCCAATCGACGCGTTGCCGAGCCAGTTGTGTCATGTATGAAACCCTGCGGTTGGCTTGTCGCAACTTTCCGGCCGGCCGAGATCGAATATCCGCAGGACCGCGATCGCCAGGGCGCCGAGACCGCCGCAGATGATCCACAGCGCCCGCCCGCCCATGGCCGAATAGATGGCAGCGCCGAGCACTGGCGACACGATCTGCGAGATCGAGAATATCGAATGATAGATGCCGAGATAAGCGCCGCCCGCCGCCTGCTCGGCCCGCTGCATGACGAGCTTCATGAGGATCGGCCAGAGCAGGATCTCGCCCAATGTCCAGACGATCATGGCGGTCACGGCGAACCAGACAGCGCTGCTCATCGGCAGCATGGCAAAACCGCCGCCGAAACAGGCGATGGCGAGCACCGCGACGATGTCGTCGCGATATTTGCCGGAAAGCGTGGTCAAGGGCAGGCTCAGGCCGGCGACGAGGAGGCTGCTCGCCATCAGCAGATAACCGAACTGGTCGGGGGTGAAGCCGTATTCGTCCTTGAGATAGATCGGATAGGTGCTGAACAGCTGCGCCATGATGAAGGCGCAGATGAGTTCGAGCAGGCAGAGCGCCATGAAGCAGCGATCGCGCAGCACGGCGAGGCGATGGCCGGGCTGAGCGGCATGATGGCTCGATCGGTCAGGGGCGCGCGACACGCCGGCAAGAGCTTTGAGGACAAAGAAGGCGGCGATCACCGGCGGCAGCGCCGAGAACAGGAAGATCAGGCGAAAGTCATGGGCGGCAAGAATGCCGCCGAGGCCGCCGGCGATCGCGCCGCCGATATTCACCGCGGTGATGTAGGCGGAATAGGACCTTGCCCGGTCATCCGGCGGGCAGAGCGCCAGCAGGGCGCCATTGTAGGCGGGGCGAAAAGCCGACTGCAGGATGCCGACGATGAAGAGCACAAAGGGGATGGCGAGAGGCGGCGCCAACGCGAAGCCCAGGAAGGCCGGCACCAGAGCCGCGAGGCTCGCGACGAGAATCGCCTGGCTGCCGAACCGTCCGAGGAAGTAGCCGCCGCCCAAGGCGCCCAGGATCGCGCCCAGGCCATAGGCTGCGAGCGTACGGCCGATCTCCTCGATCGAGTAGTCGAAGCCGAGGCTCAGATAGAGGGCGGCGAATTTTGTCGCCATCGTGCTGAGGCTGGCGAAGAAGGCAGCACCGCTCAGCCAATAGACGGCCCGCGGCAGCGCAAAGAACCGCAGTACCCCGCCGATCGCGGGCGTGGCCTTCACGGCTTGCGGGAGAGGATGGGGGCGATCCGGTAGGCGCAACGCCTCGCACCGGCCAGGATATGCTCGGCGCGCTCGACCGTGACGCCGGGCCCCAGAGCGGCGCGGAAGACGCTGAGCTCGGAGCGGCAGAAGCCCTGGCAGGATCGGGCCGCGGCGCAGATCGGGCAGTGATTCTCGGCGAGGAGATAGGCGCCGTCGGACAGGACCTGCCAGTCAGCCATGTAACCCTCCTCGCTGCGCAATTCGCAGAGCCGCGCGACTTTCCTGCCCATGTCGCGCAGCCCCGAGAGAGCGGCGCCATAGCGGGCCTCGGTCTCGCCTTCGCGGCTGGCGATCAGACGGTCGAGCCCGTCCTCGCCAAAGACCGAGCGTATGGACGTGATCATCTCGAGGGTCAGGACCGCATGGCTGTCGGGGAAACGCTTGTCGGCCAAGGGCGTCAATTGCCAGGAGCGCCTGGGACGGCCGACCTTGCCCGCCTCGTCGCTGAAGCTCACGAGACGGGCCTCGTGCAGCAGGGTCAGATGCTTACGGGCGCCGGGAAGGGTCATTTTCAGATGGCGGGCAATGGCAGGGGTGCTCTGGGCCCCGCGGAACTTGAGGAAACGCAGGATGCGCTCCTCGCTGCTGGCCGGATCTTGCATCCTGACGGGCCCTTTCCCATATAAAGAAACCATTTAGTTTCTAAAATATCGGGTGAAAAAAGGCAAGGGGATTGTCGGGATTCAGTGCGAAAAATCAGCGTGAAACGGGCCTGTCTGTGGATATGCAAAAATTTTACGACAAGGCGCTTGACACCTGAACCTGCCCCCTCATATAACCCCCGTCACTGAAGGGGCGCCGCGCTGCTCGACAGCGCAACGCTCCTTGACGCATCCAGATGCAGCTGGCGAATAAAGCTGGTACCGCCCAAAAGGGGTCCAGCCTACTTTCGCGTCTGCCTCCAGATGCAGGAGGGTGAAAATCCTCCCCGCTCATTGAAATCGTAGAAGAAAGAAAGAGAAACGCAGGCGGCGTGTGTCCTGGCGGTTCGTGGGAAACCACGGACAACCGAAACATCGGTCGTTTGCGTTTATTGAGAGCCAAAGCTTCGATGGTTACATCGAAAGCACATGGCATCTCGTCAATGTACGCAATGCGATCATTATCCGGTGACCTTCGGGTCTGCCGGAGAGCTGTTTCAAACTTGAGAGTTTGATCCTGGCTCAGAACGAACGCTGGCGGCAGGCTTAACA
>CAZICN010000388.1:0-3489 GCA_964537655.1 uncultured Aestuariivirga sp. | reverse complement strand
AGATTGTTGGCAATGACGCCGGCAATGTCGGCGCCGGCCTGTGCGCTTTCCGGCGACGTCCCGACGAAAGCCGTGATGGCGATCGGCAAAGGATCGATCTGGCCCTTGTTGATATCGACTTCGAGGCCCTGGGAGCGCGCCGGGGACAAGAGCGCCAGCCACAGGAGGGCCGCGAGGGCAGCCGAGAAGAAACGTGGGTCAGGAATGCGCTTCAAGGTCATGCCGCCTCATCTAGCTCATCAGGTTCGGATTGAAGGTGAAGGTTATTTCCCGCCAGATATCGTACTTGTCTTGGGGCAGGAAATCGTAAGCCTGGCAACTCATCACCGCCGATATGGCAGATTGGGCGGTGGCGACAAACAACGGATCGGAGCTGCTGTTCATTACTTCCGGCATTCCGCTCACCGTGCCGTCGGGATTGAGGAAAAAATGGACCTTGACGACGATGGCCGCCTCGCGCGCGCCGGGCGGAATGTCCCAGCACTGCTCCAATTTCTGCCGCAAGGCGTCTATCAACGTCGCGGCGACGCTCGGATCGATGCCCGACAGATTGAACTCGCCCTGCTTCGGCGTGCCCGTCTCTTCCTGCGGCTTGAGCGGCGCGGTGCGTTTCTCGTCAGTCTTGTTGAGGAAGGCCGCGATCTCGTCCGGATTGAAGTCCTTCTTGGGCTTCAGCTTCTTCTCGGGTTTCTTCTCCGGCGGTTTCTCGACCGGCTTCTTCTCCGGTTTCACTTCCGCTTTCTTCGGCTCTTCCTTCTTCTTCTCGGGCTCCGGCTCATCCACCTTTTTAATGAGTTCGGCGAGCTCTTCCGGCTTGGGTTCCGGCTTCGGCTCTTCCTTCTTCGGTTCTTCCTTCTTGGGCTCGGGCTTGGGCTCGGGAGGTGCCGAGGCCTCCTTGGCCGCCGTCTTTACTTCGGGCGCGACTTCAGGCGCGGGCTTCACTGGCGTCACGACCTCGACCGGTTTCGGCGCCGCCTTCTCGACCGGCTTCTCCGGCGTCTTCACTGTCGCCTGCTTCTTGCCCAGATCCTCGATCGACACGATGTCGATCGGGATCGATTCCTGGTCTTCGACCTTGAATTCATCCGGATTGGGCAGCACGATGAAGGCCGAGGCGAGGATCGCCGCATGCGCCATAAGCGATATGGTGAGGCTGCGCCGCATATCCCTACTTCTGCGCCTTCTTCTGGTCCTTCTTCTCGGGTTCCGCGCCGGTGACGAGGCCTATCTTCTTGAAGCCGGCGGCGTTGAGCGAGCCCATCACCTTCATCACCGCGCCGTAGTTCACGCTCGTGTCGCCGCGCACGAAGATGCGCTCGTCATAGCCGTTCTTGGCGATCGCCTCGAGCTTGGGGATCAGCGTCTCGACATCGATCTCGGTTTCCTGCAGGAACACCTTGCCGTCCTTGTCGACCGAGACGGTGATCGGCTCTGAATCGCCCTGCAAGGGCTTGGCCTTGGTCTGCGGCAGCTCGATCGGCACGCCGACCGTCATCAGGGGTGCTGCCACCATGAACACGATCAACAGCACCAGCATGACGTCGACCAGCGGCGTCACGTTGATTTCGCTCATTGCCGAGAAGGACGAGCGCCGACGGCTGCCGCGCCTCGTATACCCTCCGCTCGCTCCACCTGCCGAAGCACCCATGCTTACACCCGCTCGTCCAGCTGCCGCGAGATGATCGCGGAAAATTCGTCTGCGAAGTTCTCCAGTCTGGCCCCGATCTTCGACGCGTCGGCGGCGAACTTATTGTAGAAGATTGTCGCCGGTATGGCAGCAAGGAGGCCGAGCGCCGTGGCGATCAGGGCTTCCGCGATGCCGGGGGCGACGACCGCCAGATTGGTGTTCTGCGAATTGGCGATGGCCTGGAAGCTCGTCATGATGCCCCACACGGTACCGAACAGACCGATGAAGGGGGTCGCCGAGCCGACCGTCGCCAGGAACAGAAGTCTCGATTCGATATAGCCCATCTCCTTCTGGATCTGGACGTCCATGACCTTTTCGATGCGCTTCTGGACCCCCTGGAAGCCGGCCCGGGTCGCCGCACCCTGGCTGCGTTTCCATTCCCGCATCGCCGCCATGAAGATCGCGGCGAGCCCCGCATTGCTGCGCGAGCCGAGCGCCATATAGAGATCGTCCAGGGACTGGCCGGACCAGAAATTCTGCTCGAATTTCTCGCTCTGTGACTGGGTGCGCCGGTAGACGAAGAATTTCTCGAAGATGATCGCCCAGGACCACACCGATGCCGCGGCGAGGCCGATCATCACGAGCTGGACCACGAAGCCCGCATTCCAGATCAGATGCCAGAGGGAGAGCTGCCCCGCCCCTTGCGCCACGTTCTGTACCGTCTCAACTTCCATGCTTTGCTTTCTTTCCCACCGCCGGCGCTTCGTATCGAGACCCCGCCCCGATCTTCTGGGTGAAGAGAGCGAGGTAAATAAGGTTAAATCTGTCCAAACTGCGGCGCAGCGGCATTTTCGCGCCGGATCCGGGCCTGTATCAGCTCCGACAACAGCAAGCTATGGTTAAGGTATGGTTACGATGGGGAGCCGAAGCAGGACACAGGTTGCGTCAAAAGGTCTTGAGCCGCCCAGCAATGGCCTTCGGGAACCTTTTAGGCCGTCCCGCCGCGTCGACCAGCGCCACCGTCACCGCGGCTGAGAAGAGGATTTCGCCCCCGCGCCGCACGGCCTGGTCGAGTTCCATGCGGGCCCCGCCCATCTCGCGGAAGCGGGTCTCGATTTCGAGCAGGTCGTCGATCCGGGCGGGCTTGAGGAAATCGCACACCATGCGCCTGACCACGAAGCCCATGCGGCCCTCGGTTTCATGCCAGTGCATCTCGTGATGATGGATGCCGATGAGCCTCAGGCAGTCGGAGCGGCCACGTTCGCAGAATTTGAGATAGTTGGCGTGATAGACGGCGCCGGAGAAATCCGTGTCCTCGTAATAGACGCGCACCGGCAGCACATGGCGGCCCGCATCGATGCGCCCGGCGAGATCCTTCCACTCAGTCATCGCCGTTCTCGAGCGGCAGGATGCCCTGGGTGATCTCCGGGCGCTGCGGCACCGCGAGGCCCAGATGCCTGAAAGCGTGCGGCGTCAACAGGCGGCCACGCGGCGTGCGGTTGACGAAGCCCAGCTGGATCAGGAAAGGCTCGATCACTTCCTCGATCGCATCGCGCGCCTCGGAGAGCGATGCGGCGATAGTTTCGACGCCAACCGGCCCGCCGCCGAAATTGACGGCGATGCAGGAGAGGTAGCGGTGGTCGAGCGCGTCGAGCCCGCGGCTGTCGACCTCGAGATTGCGCAGCGCCTTGTCGGCGACCTTGGAATCGATCGTCGCGGTGCCGGCGACGGAAGCGAAATCGCGCACCCGCCGCAGGAGTCTCCCGGCGATGCGCGGCGTGCCGCGCGAGCGCCGCGCGATCTCGCGGGCCCCCTCTTCCGCCATTGCGACCTGCAGGACACGCGCTCCCCGCCTGATGATG
>CAZICN010000387.1:1835-3491 GCA_964537655.1 uncultured Aestuariivirga sp. | reverse complement strand
GGGCGATCATCGCCGGTGAATATCGCGGCCCCGTCAGCGTCACGCATGACAAGATCGAGGCGGCGGCGCGCAACGCCATCAAGGACATCGGCTACGAGCAGGACGGCTTCCACTGGAGGAACGCCAAGGTCGAGATCCTGCTGCACGGCCAGTCGGCCGACATCGCGCAGGGCGTCGATGGCGCCGAGAAGAAAGACGAAGGCGCGGGCGACCAGGGCATCATGTTCGGTTATGCCTGCGACGAGACGCCGGAGCAGATGCCGGCGCCGATCTATTATGCCCACCGCATCCTGCAGGCGCTCTCCGATGCGCGCCGCTCCGGCAAGGAAAAGGCGCTCGGTCCCGACGCCAAGAGCCAGGTCACCGTCCAGTACAAGAACGGCAAGCCGGTCGGCGTGACGCAGATCGTCGTGTCGCAGCAGCATCTTGACGAGAGCCTGTCATCGGGGGACATGCGCAAGCTGATCGAGCCCTATGTGAAGAAGGCCTTGCCCAAGGGCTGGATCAGCAAGGACACGGTCTGGCACATCAATCCCACCGGCAAGTTCTTCATCGGCGGTCCCGACGGCGATTGCGGCCTCACCGGGCGCAAGATCATCGTCGACACCTATGGCGGTGCGGCTCCCCATGGCGGCGGCGCCTTCTCCGGCAAGGACCCGACCAAGGTCGATCGTTCGGCCGCCTATGCGGCGCGCTATCTCGCCAAGAATGTCGTGGCCGCCGGCCTCGCCAAGCGCTGCACCATCCAGCTCTCCTATGCCATTGGCGTCGCCCAGCCCCTGTCGATCTATGTCGACACGCACGGCACCGGCAAGATCGAAGAACGGCATCTCGAAAAAGCGCTGGCCAAGGTGATGGACCTGACGCCGCGCGGCATCCGCAATCATCTCGGCCTCAACAAGCCGATCTATGCGCGCACCTCCTCCTATGGCCATTTCGGCCGGCATGCGGAAGGTGACGGCGGCTTCTCCTGGGAGAAGACCGACCTCGTCAAGGCGCTCAAAGCTGCGGTGAAGTGAGCGACAGGGAACGGCGCTTCCAGTTCTACGGGCGGCGCAAGGGCAAGTCCCTGCGTCCGCATCACGCGAGGCTGATGGCCGAGCTTTTGCCGCAGCTCGAGTTCGATCCAGCGCGCTACGACTTCAAGGACAGGCCCGTCCGACTTGAGATCGGCTTCGGCGGCGGCGAGCATCTTGCGCATCAGGCGTCGCTTCATCCCGAAGTCGCCTTCATCGGTGCCGAACCCTTCGTCAATGGCGTGGCGAAGCTCCTGACACTCATCGAAGCGAAGAAGCTCACCAACATCGCTATCCATCCAGGTGACGTGCGCGCGCTTTTCGAGCTCTTGCCCGACCGGTCGCTGGAACGCATCTATCTGCTCTATCCCGATCCCTGGCCGAAAGCGCGCCATCACCGGAGGCGCCTCGTCGCGCCGGAAAACATCGCGCATTTCCACCGCCTGCTGAAGCCGGGCGGACTTTTTCTCTTCGCCAGCGATATCGCGCATTATGTGCAGTGGACGCTGTTCGAGATGCGCAAGGCGGGCGGCTTCACCTGGCAGGCCGAGAGTGCGGCCGACTGGCGCTTGCCGTTTTCCGGATGGATCGAGACGCGCTATGAAGCGAAGGCGAAACGCGAAGGCCGCGTGCCGAGCTA
>CAZICN010000387.1:0-1735 GCA_964537655.1 uncultured Aestuariivirga sp. | reverse complement strand
GCGGCCCAGCTCGCGCAGATAGCCCCAGGTGTAAAGGCCGGTGTCGTGGCGATCGTCGAAGACGATGCGCAACGCGTAGTGGCCGACCGGGGCGAGGCGCAGGATGCGCACATTCTTCTTGCCGGCGACAGTGACTTCCTGGCCGGGACCATGGCCCTTCACTTCGGCGCTTGGGCTTTCGACCCTCAGATATTCGGCCGACAGCGCGTAGGTTTCCTGCGGACCATACTGGATCTCGAGCGTGCGGCCATGATCCTTCAGCCTTATCTCTTCCGGCGGATCGCTACTCATTTTCGCCGAGCTCGCGCGCCTCGTCCGCCAGCATGATCGGGATGCCGTCGCGGATCGGATAGGCGACACGCGCCGCGCGCGAGATCAGCTCCTGCTTGTCGCGGTCGTATTCCAGGCGCGTCTTGGTCATCGGGCAGACGAGGATTTCGAGAAGCTTGGGATCGGTCTGCCGGCTCATGAGCGTCTCACTGAAGGCTGGAGCTCGAGCCCGAGCCCTGCCGCGCCAGCGCCATCTCGGTCAGGGCGATGAGCACGTCGGCGCGGGACTTGAGATCCTTCGCCTCGAGCAAGGCCTGCTTGTCGCGCGGCGCATAGGGTGCCAGCACCGCCAGGGTGTTGACCAGCGCCTCGGTCGATGCGGCCTTCACCTGATCCCAATCGGCGCTCATGTCATTGGCGGCGAGATAGTCCTGGAACACTTTGAGGAGGGATGTGCGGTCGACGCCGTCATCGTCCTCGCTGTCGGTGAGATCGTCGGCGAAGCCCTCAAAATCGACCTCGACCTGGCGATAGGGCCGGTCGGAGCCCACCTCCGTGACGATGGCGAAGCGGCAGATGCCCGACAGGGTGATGAGGATGCGGCCATCCGGCGTCTCGGTGAAGGAGGTGATGCGGCCGGCGCAGCCGACCTGCTTGAGTGCCGGACTGCCGGCGAGATCCGCCTCGTCATTGGCGGGCTGGATCATGCCGATGAGACGATCGCCCGAGAGCGCGTCCGACACCATGGCGAGATAGCGCGGCTCGAATATATTGAGCGGCAATTCGGCATGCGGCAGGAGCAGCGCCCCCGGCAACGGGAACACCTTGAGAAGGCGCGGCAGATCGGCGGCCGAGCGATACTGGTCGAGAAAACTCATGGCCTATCAAGAGAACAGAATAGAGGACAATTTACGGCGGCCCTGGAGGGTCAGCTCGTCCTTGGGGCCCCAGGCCTCGAAGAACTTGACCAGCTGCTTGCGCGCCGCCTCTTCATTCCAGTCGCGCTTGCGGCGCACGATAAGAAGCAGGTGGTCGAGGGCCTCCTGCTTCTTGCCTGCGGCGTTGAGCGCCACCGCCAGATCGAGGCGGGACTGGTGGTCGTCCGGGTTGGCCTCGATGGCGCGAGTGAGATTGGCGATCTCGCCGTGATCGACCGGCGTCGCCGCGAGCTCGAGAGCCGCCTTGGCGCTCACCACTTCGGGATCGCTCCCCTTGGCGGGCGGCACCAGCGCCAGTGTCGCCTTGGCCTGGTCGAGATCGCCCGAGGCGATCTGGCTTTTGGCGAGGCCGGCAATGGCGCCCGCATGCTCGCGGTCGACGCCCAGCACCTGGGCGAAGATCTGCGCCGCCTGGCCGAGGTCGTTCTGCGCCAGCGCCTCGCGGCCGGCGGCGACCGCCGCCTCGATCTCCTCGGCCATGCCGCCCTGGCTGCCGAGACGATCGATGAACTGCTTGATCTGGCTTT
>CAZICN010000386.1:340-3498 GCA_964537655.1 uncultured Aestuariivirga sp. | reverse complement strand
CATGCCAAGTTCCGGACCGGCCCTTTTTCCAGCCTATAGTACGCATATATGACTCATTCAACGGTAGGAAAGATTACATCCCGGTTTCAGGCATCGGTGGGAATGGCCTCGATGATGACGAAGGCCTGCGCATAGGGGAAATCATCCGTAATCGTCAAATGGATATGGGGCCGGTGCCCCTTGGGCATGAGGTCCTGAAGCCGCCGGCCGGCCGCTCCTTCCAGCACCATGGTCGGCTTGCCCGATGGCTCGTTCACCACGCCCAGGTCGCGCAAATAGACGCCGCGGCTGAAGCCGGTCCCCAGCGCCTTGGAGCAGGCTTCCTTGGCGGCAAAGCGTTTGGCATAGGAGGCCGCGCGCTGGGCCCGGCGGTCCGACTTCCGGCGCTCGATCTCGGTGAAAACTCTATGGGTGAAGCGCTCGCCATGCCGTGCGAGCGTCTTCTCGATCCTGCGGATATCGATCAGATCGCTGCCGAGGCCAATGATCATTTGAGTCCCCGGCTTCCCGGCTTCACCGCCGGAATGGCGGCGAGACCGGCAGGCAACTGGTCGGCCGGATAGGTCGGAATTTCGAGCCGCGCCAGGGCCGCGAGCGGCACGCCGAGATCGGCCTTGCCGCCAGACCGGTCGATCAGGCACGCGGCGCCCACCGCCTGTCCTCCCTCCTCGACGATGCCGGCGATGCATTCGCGCGACGACAGCCCGGTGGTCACGATGTCCTCGACCATAAGGACGCGGGCGCCCTTGGCGATCGAGAAGCCGCGTCGCAACGCAAGCTTGCCGTCGACGCGCTCGAAGAAGATCGAATCGACCCGCAATTGCCGGGCCATCTCGTAGCCCACGATGACGCCGCCCATGGCGGGCGATGCGACGAGATCGATGCCGCCGCCGATCAGCGCCCTGACCTTGGCCGCCAGCGCTGCGCACAGGCGTTCGGCGCGCTTGGGATCCATCAGCACGCGGGCGCATTGCAGGTAGCGCGGGCTGCGCAGGCCAGACGACAGAATGAAATGCCCTTCCAGCAGGGCGCCCGCCGCCTTGAACTCCGCCACAACCTCGTCGTTGGTCATCTAGTGCCCCGAATCCGAAGTTCGCAACCATTCGCAGCACCTTCCGAGCGAACTTCGGATTCGGAAGGGCACTAGAAACTCTATGATTCTAGTGGGTTTCTTGGTTAAGAAAATTCCTCGCGCGTCCGCCACAACAACGGGGGATTTTCTGAACCACCACACTAGCCAGTCCTATCCTTCGGCGCGGTCGACCGAGCTCACCAGGGGCTTCACGTCGAGATCGCGCATGATTTGGTTGAGATGTTTTAGATCATGTACTTCGATCAGGATGTCGAGATCAAAGAAATCACGCGCCCCTTCCTGGGTGACCATCTGCAGTTCGTCGATATTGGCGCCCGAATCACCGATCACCTGTGCCACCTGGGCCAGTGCTCCGACCTCGTTGTGAACCTTGACGAGGATGCGGGCGGGGAAGCGCTGACCCTCGGTCGTCGGGTCCCAGGTCAGGTCGATCCAGCGGCTGGGCTCACTGTCGAAGCTTTCGAGGGCGCGCGCGAAGATCGGATAGATGACGATGCCCTCGCCCGGCATGCGGATGCCGACGATGCGTTCGCCCGGCACCGCCCCCGTCGCCAACGAGAATTTGAGCGCCTGGTCGCGCCCGGCGCCCCTGACCGGGATGCCGGTCTCCAATTCGCCGTGGCGCGTCACCGGCTTCTTGCGCTGCGGCGTCGGGCTTTCGACCACTAAACCCATCGCCTTGAGGATATCGGCCGCGGCCAGTTCGCCCCGCCCCACGGCCGACAGGGCATCCTCCAGATTCTTGTGGCCGGTGCGCGTGATTGCCGCCGCGACGTCGGCCTTGACGAAACTCTTGCCGACCTTCTCGAGCAGGCGCTCGACGATCTCCTTGCCGAGGCCGGCATACTGGCGCCTTGTCGCGAGCCTGGTGGCGCGGCGGATGGCGGCGCGCGCCTTGCCGGTGACCGCCAGCCCTTCCCAAGCGGCAGGCGGCACCTGCGCTTCGGAGCGGATAATCTCCACCTCATCGCCATTGTCGAGCTGCGTGACCAGCGGGGCATGGCGGCCGTTGATGCGGCAGCCGACGCAACTGTCGCCTATGCTCGTATGCACCGCATAGGCGAAGTCGATCGGTGTCGCGCCGCGCGGCAGGGCGATGAGCTGGCCCTTGGGCGTGAAGCAGAACACCTGGTCCTGGAACAATTCGAGCCGCGTGTGTTCGAGGAATTCACGCGGGCTTTCGCCTTCCGACAGCATCTCGACAAGGTGCCTGAGCCAGCGATAGGCATTCGATTCGGCCGAGGGCACACGAACCCCGTTGATCGCGTCCTGCTGACGCTTGACGTCCTTGTAGAGCGCGTGCGCGGCGACACCGCGCTCGGCGATCTCGTTCATCTCGCGGGTGCGGATCTGCATCTCGACGCGGCGGTGATGCGGGCCGATCACCGTGGTGTGGAGCGACTGGTAGTCGTTCTGCTTGGGTGTCGAAATATAATCCTTGAAGCGACCGGGCACCGCGCGCCAGGTGCGGTGCGCGACACCGAGCGCCCGGTAGCACTCATCGCTCGTCGCGACGATGACGCGGAAGCCGAAAATGTCGGAGAGCTGGCCGAGTGACAGGCTCTTGCGCTCCATCTTGCGCCAGATCGAATAGGGACGCTTCTCGCGGCCCGTCACCTTGGCATCGATGCCGTTCGTCTTGAGCTCGGCCTTCAGCTCCTTCTCGATCTCGACCAGGAGACTGCCGCTCTCCTCATGCAGACGGTCGAGGCGCTTCTTCACCGTGGCGAAGGCATCCGGATTGAGCACCCGGAAACTGATGTCCTCGAGCTCCTCGCGCACATTCTGCATGCCCATGCGCCCGGCGAGCGGCGCATAGATGTCCATCGTCTCCTGGGCGATGCGGATCTTCTTGTCGGGCGCCATGTGGCCCAAAGTGCGCATATTGTGCAGGCGGTCGGCGAGCTTCACCAGCAGGACGCGCACGTCCTTGGCCATGGCGAGGAGCAGCTTGCGCAGGTTCTCGGCCTGCGTCGCTTCCTTGGTGACGAGGTCGAGGCGCTTGATCTTGGTCAGCCCGTCGACGAGGGAGGCGATCTCGTGACCGAACTTCTCCTCGATCTGG
>CAZICN010000386.1:0-330 GCA_964537655.1 uncultured Aestuariivirga sp. | reverse complement strand
TCAACCACATCATGAAGCAGCGCCGCGGCGATGGTGGCGCCGTCGAGCTTCATCTCGGCCAGGATCGCCGCCACTTCGAGAGGATGGTTGAAGTAGGCTTCGCCCGAGGCGCGTTTCTGGCCGCCATGGGCCTTCATGGCATAGACATAGGCGCGGTTGAGCAGGTCTTCGTCGGTATCCGGGTTGTATGACCTAACTTTTTCAACCAAGTCGTATTGCCGCATCATGCCGGCGCGCGGCTTGGCCCGGGCAGGAGCAGGCGCAGCGGCCGGCGCCACCGCAACCTGCTCGGTTGCGGCCTGCATCTGCCGTGACCTGCGACGCCAAAAC
>CAZICN010000385.1:0-3499 GCA_964537655.1 uncultured Aestuariivirga sp. | reverse complement strand
ATCCGGCGGCTCGACGATGTATGCGTCGCTGAATTCGAAGGTGAAGCTCTCCGACCTCATCCAGGGCATCATCGTGCAATCGGCCAATGACGCCTGCATTGCCGTCGCGGAGGGGATGGCGGGCTCGGAAGAGGCCTTTGCCGACCGCATGACGCGCCGGGCGCGCGAGCTTGGCGTCGCCCAGGCCGTCTTCCGCAACTCGACCGGCCTGCCGGATCCTCAGCATCTGACGTCGGTGCGCGAACTCGCTACGTTGGCGCAGTATATCGTCAAGGCCTTCCCTGATTATTATCATTATTACAGTCAGCGCGAGTTCACCTGGAACAAGATCACCCAGAAGAACCGCAACCCGCTGCTGCTCGATTATGCCGGCGCCGACGGGATGAAGACCGGCTATACCAAGGCAGGGGGCTACGGCCTGGTCGGCTCGGCGATCCGCGATGGCCGCCGCCTCATCCTGGTCGTCAATGGCTCCAGTTCCATCGATGAGCGCCGCAAGGAATCCCAGAAGATTCTTGACTGGGGCTTCAAGCAGTTCCGCCCGATCGAGGTCTACAATGCCAATGATCGGGTCGGGCGGGCGCGCGTGTGGGGTGGAGACAGCCGCTGGGTCGACCTCATCACGCCTCAGGAAATCCGCATCAATCTGTCGCCGACCGAGCAGCAGAAGGTCACCGTCGATCTGCATTACAGCGGGCCGCTGCTGGCGCCGGTAAAGGCCGGAACCAAGGCGGGGACGATCCAGTTCAATCTCGACGGACGCACGGTCGCCGAATTTCCGATCGAGACATCGAATGAAATCGCCTCTGTCTCGTCCATGTGGCTGAAAGCCTGGGATAGCTTGATCTTCATGGCCTTCGGCGGCTGACGTGCCCGGCCACTTCATTACCTTCGAAGGGGGCGAGGGCACCGGCAAGAGTTCACATGCCCGCGATCTCGCCGACGGACTGCGCAAGTTGGGCAAAAACGTCGTGCTGACGCGCGAACCGGGCGGTTCGCCCGGCGCCGAGGACATCCGGGCGCTGCTCGTCACGGGTGCTGTCGGACGCTGGTCGGTTGCCGCCGAAACACTCCTGAACTATGCCGCGCGCGAGACCCATCTCCGCGAAACGATCAGGCCGGCGCTGGCGCGTGGCGAGCTCGTGTTGTGCGACCGGTTCATGGACTCCACCCGTGCCTATCAGGGCTTCGCCGGCGGTGGCGACATGGAGTTGATCGAGACTCTCGAGCGAACCATCGTCGGGACGACACGTCCTGAACTCACCCTGATTCTCGATGTCGACCCGGAACTTGGGCTGAAACGCGCCAGGGGCCGCGGCAATGGCGAGGATCGGTTCGAGAAGAAGGGGCTCGAATTCCACAGGAAGCTGCGCGCTGGTTTTCTCGATATCGCCCGGCAGGACCCGGGGCGCTGCCGCGTCATTGATTCAAGCCGGCCCTATGCGGCGGTCGCTAAAGATATCCGTCGGCTGGTTGCGCCGATCATGGGTGGCGCATGAGCGATGAAGCCGAGGACCCGCGCGAGAACGGGCACCACCCGCGTCGGCGCACCGATCTCATCGGCCATCAGGCGGCGGAAGAGACACTGCTCAGGCAGTATCGCTCAGGCCGCATGCATCACGGCTGGCTGTTCGCCGGCCCGCGCGGCATCGGCAAGGCGACCCTGGCCTACCGCCTGGCGCGCTTTCTGCTCGCCTTTCCCGATCCCGGCGCGGCCCCATCTCGCACCAGCCTCTATGTGCCGGCCGAGGCTCCGGTCGCACATCGTATCGCGGCGCGCGGCCATGCCGACCTCATAACGCTCGAGCGCGCCTATGACGCCAAGGCCGAGCGGCTCAAATCCGAGATCGCGGTCGATGACGTGCGCAAGGCATCGGCCTTCTTCGGGCGCACTGCGGGGGAAGGGGGCTGGCGCATCTGCATCGTCGATGCAGCCGAGGACCTCAATACGGAATCGGCCAATGCGCTGCTCAAGATCCTCGAGGAGCCGCCGGCCCGCTCGCTGTTCATCCTGGTCAGCCACCAGGCCGGGAGGTTGTTGCCGACGATCCGGTCGCGCTGCCTGAGGCTCGATCTGGCGCCCCTGAGCGAAGCCGACACGATCGCCGTGATGGAGAGCATGGCGGTGCAGAATCCTGATGAGATCGAGCGCGCCATACGCCTCTCCAAGGGAAGCCCGGGACGCGCAGTCGAGCTTCTGAATTCGCAAGGGGCGAAATATTTCGACCTGTTGCGTCAGATCATGAATCGTTCACAAGATATTGGTCTTGCAGAGAAAATAAGCATTGCTGATGGTCTTCAAGGGCGCGACATGGCAGAGGATTTCGCCATCTTCTCTGAGCTTCTGATGAGTTTGGTCGCCGACATGGCGCGGCGCGCGGCGCTCGCGGGGGAAGGTGCGGCGCTCGCTCGCGCGCATGAGGAGATCGGGCATTCCCTTCGTGTGGCAAATGCCCTAAACCTCGACCGCCGCCAGACGATCCTTGACGCGCTGACTGCTCTCGGATCAGCCTAGCGCTTCCCGCCAAAGTTGTTCGACTTTGGCGATAAGGTAGCGCGGCGGAACAATAATCGAGCCTTTTCCCTCCTTAGCTCAAATCGGGTTCCCGATTTGAGCTAAGGAGGGAGGCTCCAAGCCGCGTAACTAATCGAGATTCCCGAGTGACTGAGAAGTTCTACATCACCACCGCCATTTCCTATCCGAATGGCGCACCCCATATCGGTCATGCCTATGAGGTTCTGGCCACGGATGCGCTTGCCCGCTTCAAGCGGCTCGACGGCTATGACGTCCTGTTCCTGACCGGCACCGACGAGCACGGCCAGAAAATCGAGCAGACGGCGCGCAAGCAGGGCCGCACGCCGGGTGACTTCGTCGATGAAATGGCGCAGCTGTTCAAGGACATGGTGGCCTCGCTCGGCTGCTCCAACGACGACTTCATCCGCACCACGGAAGCCCGCCACAAGAAGACAGTCACCGAACTCTGGAAGCGCCTCGAAGCGGCCGGCGATGTCTATCTGTCGAACTATTCCGGCTGGTATTCGGTGCGCGACGAAGCCTTCTATGGCGAAGACGAAATCGAGGATCGCAACGGCCAGAAATTCTCCACCAAGACGGGGACACCCGTCGAATGGGTGGAGGAAGCGAGCTATTTCTTCCGGCTCTCGACCTATCAGAACAAGCTCCTCAAGCTCTATGCCGACCAGCCTGATTTCATCGGCCCGGCGGAACGGCGCAACGAGGTGGTGAGCTTCGTCAAAGGTGGCCTGCAGGATCTTTCCGTATCGCGCACCACTTTTGACTGGGGCATCCCGGTCCCCGGCGTCAAAGGCCACATCATGTATGTGTGGCTCGATGCCTTGATCAACTACCTCTCCGCCACCGGATGGCCCGACAAGACGGAACGCAACCACTACTGGCCCGCCGATCTCCATATCGTCGGCAAGGACATCGTGCGCTTCCATACGGTCTACTGGCCGGCCTTCCTGATGTCGGCCGGAC
>CAZICN010000384.1:0-3519 GCA_964537655.1 uncultured Aestuariivirga sp. | reverse complement strand
GTATCGCGCGCCGCGCCTACGGCACGGAAGGGATGGGCGCGCCGGGTTCCACGTATCTCGAGGCCTATAACGTCCACATGCTGCGCGGTGTCGCCTTCTGCCGCTATCTAGGGCCGCAGAAGGACACCACCCAGCGCGCGTTGCAAAGCGGCGATGCGATCGGCGCGCTCGACATGCTGCGCGGCGCGAACGCGGCGTGGCCCTGGGGCAAGGGCGACGAGTCTCTGGGCGCGATCCAGGTTTCGGGCGACACGGCGGTGGCCGAATACCGGTGGGCCGGCACGCGGCCCCTCGGCCGTGGCACGCCGCTGTCCTTCACCGACAAGGTCGAGTTCCGTCGCGCTGATGGGCGCTGGACGCTGGCGTTCGAGTCCTATGCCGCGATGCTGGACCGCCATTGGCCCGTGCTGGCCACCAGCGTCGTACCGAAAATCGAGCCCGGCGACATGACGCAGGACAAGAACGCCGCCGCGCTCGACGTCGTGACCGCGCGCGCCTTCGATTATCTGGGCACCAAGGCCTGCCCGGATTCGAGCGCCCATTTGACGCGGCTCAAGGATGCCAAGCAGACGGACACGCTGGAGAATTTCCGCGGCCGCCTGAACAAGCTGCTGCTGACGCCGGTGCAGGATTGGCCGGAGCCGAAGACCTTGGCGTGGTGGAACAAGTGATCGTCGCGCGCCGCGCCGCGCTCGGCCTTTGCGGCTTGGCGCTCGCGGCGCTCGCCGTCCCCGCACGCGCGGCCCCTGACGACGACATCCTGCGCAGCTTTCAGGCGTTCAAAGCGGCCATGGCGGCCAAGGACGAGGCCGCCTTGCCGGCGGACGAGCCGGCCGAGGGGCTCTACGCCTATTTCGATGGGGTGGGGCGCAAAGCGCTGGGCACGGAAGAGTTCGACGCCGAGCGCGGCACGCTGTTCGACCATTACAGCATCGCCCTCGTGCGCGGACTCCATCTGTGCGCGTATTTCCGCGAAGGCCCGGGTTACGTGCGATCGTTGCTCAAGAGCGGCCTGACGGCGCGCGGCGTGATCGCGCTGGAGGGCCGCCAGAGCGCCGGCCTGCCGTGGGTCGAGGCGTCCGAACGGCTGAAGGTGGCCGGTGTGCTGGGCGAATCCGCCGCCGCCGACTATCGCTGGGAGTTCAAGCGCGAAAGCGGCAGCACGATCGGCTTCGACGACCAGTTGGAGTTCAAGCGCGACAAGGGGCGCTGGCTCCTCGTGTTCGAATCCTACCTGCAGGCCATCGACCGCAACGGCCTGGTGGTGGCCGCCGTGGTCGGCTCGTCGATGCGCCAGCCGCAAAGCACGCAAGGGCTGGATGACGATTCGGACCGGCACTTCCGCATCCGCAATCTGGCGCTGCGCCGCGCGGCGACGTCCTTGCGCGAGGAATGTCCGCCTTTCGCCGCGCGGTTGGCGAAGCTGCGCGCGGCCAACGACAATGCCGGCACGCTCAAGCTTTTCTACGGCGTGCGCGACCTGATGGCGTTGCCCATGGCCGAATGGCCCAAGACCGAAACGCTTCCATGGTGGGGAACATGACCGACGGCAATTTCGATCTCGTGGTGGTGGGTGGCGGGCCAGGCGGCTATGTCGCCGCCATCCGCGCGGCGCAGCTCAAGATGAACGTGGCGCTCGTGGAGCGCGAGCATCTGGGCGGCATCTGCCTCAACTGGGGCTGCATCCCGACCAAGGCGCTTCTGCGCTCGGCCGAGATCTATCATTATATGCAGCATGCCAAGGACTATGGCCTCTCCGCCGAGAAAGTCGGCTTCGACGCCAAGGCCGTGGTGCAGCGCTCGCGCGCGGTTTCCGGCCGACTCAATATGGGCGTCGGCGGCCTTCTCAAGAAGAACAAGGTGCAGATCATCTGGGGCGAAGCCAGGCTCGGCAAGGCGGGCGAGGTGATCGTCGCCAATCCGGCCAAGGCGCCGATGCAGCCGCAACACGCCCCGCCGCGCGGCACGCTGGGTGCGGGCACCTACAAGGCCAAGCACATCATCATCGCGACCGGCGCCAGGCCACGCGTGCTGCCGGGGCTCGAGCCTGACGGCAAGCTCGTCTGGACCTATTTCGAGGCCATGGTGCCGCCCGAGATGCCGAAGTCGCTCCTGGTCGTGGGATCGGGCGCCATCGGCATCGAATTCGCCTCCTTCTACCATTCGATGGGCGTCGATGTGACGGTGGTCGAGATCCTCGACCAGATCATGCCGGTCGAGGATGCCGAGATCGCCAAGATCGCCCAGAAGCAGCTGGAAAAGCGCGGTCTCAAGATCAAGACCGGCGCCAAGGTCAGCGCGCTGAAGAAATCCGCCAATTCCGTGACGGCGACGATCGAGCAGGGCGGCGCCAAGTCGGAGCTGACCGTCGATCGCGTCATCTCGGCCGTCGGCGTCGTCGGCAATATCGAGAATCTGGGCCTCGAAGCGCTCGGCGCGAAAACCGAGAAGGGCTGCATCGTCATCGACGGCTACGGGCGCACCAATGTGGCGGGCCTCTATGCGATCGGCGACGTGGCGGGCCCGCCGATGCTGGCCCACAAGGCCGAGCATGAAGGCGTAATCTGCGTCGAGAAGATCAAGGGCCTCGATGCCCATCCGATGGACAAGAACAGGATCCCGGGCTGCACCTATTGCCACCCGCAGGTCGCGTCCGTCGGCCTCACCGAGGCGAAGGCGAAGGCCGCCGGCATCGAGATCAAGGTCGGCCGCTTCCCCTTCCTCGCCAATGGCAAGGCCATTGCGCTCGGCGAGGATCAGGGTCTTGTCAAGACGATCTTCGACGCCAGGACCGGCCAGCTGATCGGCGCCCATATGGTCGGCGCCGAGGTGACGGAACTGATCCAGGGCTTCGTCATCGCCATGGGTCTCGAGACGACCGAAGAGGAGCTGATCCACAGCGTCTTCCCGCATCCCACGCTCTCGGAAATGATGCATGAGAGCGTGCTCGACGCCTATGGCCGCGTGATCCATATGTAGCCTCCGCCTCGTCATGGCTGCACTGTCGAATTTGCAAAAGTGGATCGACATTTGCGTTGAATATCGGTGATAGTTTGAGCGTTTCTCTTTGGGGGCATGAATTGCCGAGGAGTGCTTGATGTCCGTACTTGCCGATATCGCGACCGAACTTGACGCCATCCGGGCGCAATCCCTGTGGAAGACCGAACGATCCATCGTGTCGCCGCAGGACGGCCACATCAAGGTCATCCGCGACGGCGCCCGCCACGAGGTCCTCAATTTCTGCGCCAACAATTATCTGGGTCTTGCCGACCATCCGGCCCTGATCGAGGCGGCGAAGGC
Organism: uncultured Aestuariivirga sp.; assembly: GCA_964537655.1. Classification (GTDB taxonomy): domain Bacteria; phylum Pseudomonadota; class Alphaproteobacteria; order Rhizobiales; family Aestuariivirgaceae; genus Taklimakanibacter. The sequence continues at coordinate 219 of CAZICN010000384.1, read as the reverse complement.
CGCCATGGAAAGCCATGGCCTCGGCATGGCCTCGGTGCGCTTCATCTGCGGCACGACCGACCTCCACCGCGAACTCGAGACCAAGATCGCCGACTATGTCCAGCAGGAGGATTGCATCCTCTATGCCGCCTGTTTCGATGCCAATGGCGGCGTCTTCGAGCCGCTGTTCGGGGCGGAGGATGCGATCATCTCCGACAGCCTGAACCATGCGTCCATCAT
>CAZICN010000383.1:0-3535 GCA_964537655.1 uncultured Aestuariivirga sp. | reverse complement strand
GAAGATAGTCGCCGACCAGCACGCTCGCCTGGTTGCCCCAGATGAGCCGCGCCGTCTTCTGGCCGCGCCGGAGGTCGCTTTCATCGACGACATCGTCATGCAGCAAGGTCGCCGTATGCATGAACTCGACCGAGGTGGCGAGCTTGACATGGGCGTCGCTGCGGGTTCCGCACATGCGGGCCGTGGCGACGGTGAGCATCGGCCTGATGCGCTTGCCGCCGGAATTGATCAGGTGGCCGGCAAGCTCCGGGATCAGTTCGACATGCGATGCGGCCCGCGCCAGAATGGCCTCGTTCACCTTGACCATGTCGGCGGAGGTCAGGGCGATCAGGGGATCGAGGCTCGGCTGCCTCTGATCGCTGCCTTCGAAGGGAATGACGACACCCAAGGGAGTGAACCTTTTTTTGGCTATGATACTCTGAGGACAATAGGGGGCCGGACTGCCCCTGGGCAAGCGCGACCGGTTGACGCTAAGGGTAAAAGAACGATGCGTGAAGTGCTGCGGACCAACGATCTCGTGCTTCTGTCCTATGCCGCCCATGTGCTGGCCGAGGCCGGGATCGAGGCCACCGTCTTCGACGCGCATATGAGCGCCGTCGAAGGTTCGATCGGAGCCTTTCCGCGCCGCCTGATGGTTCCGGACGACGACGTGGCGCGCGCTTTGAAGGAGTTGAGTAACGTTGCGATAACCCCGTCCCTGTAGGCTGGCCGCCCATGCACGACCCTTCCTTCGCCGATTCATCCTCCGGCGCCACCCCGCCGGCCATCCCGCCCAGCCTGACCGAGGACGGCTTCCTCAATGGCCGTCTGCGCGTCCTGCAGCCGGAAAAGGGCTACCGGGCCGGGATCGACGCGGTTTTTCTCGCCGCCAGCATTCCCTGCGCCGAAGGTGACCGGATCTTCGAGGCCGGCATGGGCACCGGCGTCGCCGCTTTGTGCCTGGCCCACCGGGTGAAGGGCCTGCACATCACCGGCATCGAGGTCGCCGCCCGTTATGCCATGCTGGCCGAGGAGAATGCGCGGCGCAATGAATGCGGGGCGGGCATCAAGATCATCCATGCCGACATCAAGGAGGCGCTGCGCCGCGACGTCGCCCATATGCCGGCGGCCGGTTCCTTCAGCCATGCCTATGCCAATCCGCCCTATTTCGAGGACGGCAAGGCGACGCCCCCACCCGTGGCGATCAAGGCGGGCGCCCATAGTTTCGGGCCGGACGACCTCGACCTCTGGGTCAAGGCCATGCACGGCCTGATCGAGCCGCGCGGCACCGCCACGCTGATCTATCGCGCCGAGGCCCTGCCCAAGCTCCTCGCCACCTTCGACGGGCGTTTCGGCGACATCACCCTGGCGCCCCTGTTCCCGCGCCGCGGCCTCGCCGCGACCCGCATCATCGTCCAGGGCGTCAAGGGCTCGCGCGCCCCGATCCAGCTCCTCCCCGGCCTGGTGCTGCATGGCGAAGACGGGAAATTCACCCCGGCCGCCGAGGCGATCCTGCGCGAGGGTGCTCCCTGGCCGATGCGCTGAAGTCGGGCTTCGGCTTGCCGGTTGGGCTTGCCGTACCTATTTGTGCGCCATGTCCGGTTTCCTCAAACGCCTGATCCCGCGCCGCTGGCGCAAGAAAACGCCCCTCGTTCATGTCGTGCGCCTGCAGGGCACGATCGGCGTCGGCACGCCGCTCAAGCCGCCTTTGACCCTGGAGGGACTGGCCGAGACGCTGGAGCGTGCCTTCGCCCGCAAGGATGTGGCGGCGGTCGCGCTCATCATCAATTCGCCGGGCGGTGCGGCGGTGCAGTCGGCCCTGATCCATGCCCGCATCCGCGCCCTTCGGGCCGAGAAGAACATCCCGGTCTTCGCCTTCTGCGAGGACGTGGCGGCATCGGGCGGCTACTGGCTCGCCTGCGCCGGTGACGAGATTTATGCCGATTCGAGCTCGATCGTGGGCTCGATCGGCGTCATCGCGGCGGGCTTCGGCTTCGTCGAGGCGATCCGCAAGCTCGGCATCGAGCGGCGCGTGCATACGGCGGGCGAGAGCAAATCGGTCCTCGATCCGTTCCAGCCGGAGAAGCCTGAGGACGTCGAACGGCTGAAGAGCCTGCAGCGCGACGTGCATGAGGACTTTAAGGCGTTGGTCAAGTCGCGCCGCAATGAGAAGTTGCGGGGCGACGAGGCGGAGCTGTTTTCCGGCGCCTTCTGGTCGGGCCGCCAGGCCCTGAGCCTCGGGCTGGTCGACGGCATCGGCCATATGCGCGACGTCATGCGGGCGCGCTTCGGCGACCGGACCGAATTCAAGCTGATCGCCAGGCCCCAGGGCTGGGGCTTGCGGCGGCTGGGTTTCGGCACCACCCTCGACCCCGCCTCCGGCCTCATTGATGCCATGGAAATCCGTGCATTATGGGGACGTTTCGGTTTATGATCACCGCAGTACATATATTTTGTGGGACGCTTCCTTGTCGCGGCAAGCGTTCCAAGACTGGGAGGACCGTTTCATGCTGAAAGCTCTGACCATCGCCGTCGCCGGCATTCTCACGGCCGCCGCCCTCAAGCAGCTCATGGATGGTCTCAACGCCGCCAAGGCCAAGGTCGCCGCCCGGCGCCCCGCCGATCCGCGCAAGGTCACGCGCCTCAGGCAGGATCCCAGGACCGGCATCTACTATCCGGACGCCTGAACCGGAGCATGACGTCATCGCCGGGACGCAACCGTCCTGGCGCAACATGCCGTGGACATTTTTCCGCCACCGATTTATTGCCGCGAGGTCTAGTTTTGGTCATGCGACCATGGCTAGATTGTCATGTCGTGCGAATAACTGACTGAAATCCACAACCTCAAGGACGGCTTATGATTCGATCCTCATCGATCACCTCTCTCGCTTTTACCGGCTCGCTTCTCATTGCCGCGGTTCTCGCCGGCTCGGCCACGGCCGCGGAAGCGCCCAAGATCAAACGCGGCCAGTGGCCGTCGGTCGAGGCCGGTGCGGTGAAATCCGGCGACAGCAAGATGGCGCCCACGGCCAAGCCGGGTGCCGCCGGCCTCACCCGCAAGGCGCCGGAGAAGCTGACGCCGGCGGGACAGCTCAAGGCGCTGACCGGCATGTCGATGAGCCGCGACGGCAAGGCGCGCACCGTCAAGGTGCCGAACCGCCTCAAGGGCATGGTGCTCAAGGGCCAGGGGGCGGCCGCGATCGGCCAGGCGCCGAAGCCCGGCAAGCTGGTGCCGATCAAGGACACGACGCAATATCCCTATACCGCGGTCGGCCTTCTTTCGAATGGCTGCTCGGGCACGCTGATCGGCAAGCGCTTCGTTCTCACCGCCGCCTATTGCATCTTCAACCCGGAGAGCAAGCAGTGGGAGCAGAATCTCGATTTCTATCCCGGCATCAATGGCGACACGCGCCCGTTTGACGGCGTGCAATGGAAGAACGCCTGGGTGACCCAGGGTTTCGCCGAAGAGGGCAACTGGAATCTGGCTTTCGGCCTGGTCGAACTGCAGAGCGATGTCGGCGACCAGAATGGCTGGTTCGGCTTCGGCCACCTGCCG
>CAZICN010000382.1:0-3541 GCA_964537655.1 uncultured Aestuariivirga sp. | reverse complement strand
TAGATCAAGTAAAATAATGTTTGATAATATGAAACATGAAGAAATCCTATCCTTGACGCTCAAGCAGCTGCGTTATGCGGTGGCCGCGGCCGATGCCCGCAATGTCACCCAGGCAGCGGAAAGGCTGCATGTGTCGCAGCCGTCCATTTCGGTCGCCATCGCCCAGATCGAGGCGCATTACGGCCGCAAGCTCTTTGTGCGCCGCAAGGGCGAGGGCGTCGTGCCGACATCCTTCGGCAATGGCTTTGTCCGCGAGGCGCGCAAGCTGCTGGAGGAGGCCGCCCGTCTCGCCGCGCTCGGCCGCTCCGCCGAAATCGTGTCGGGCGAGGTGACACTGGGCTGCTTCACTGACCTTGCTCCCTATTATGTGCCGGGTCTTCTCGGTCAGTTCCGCAAGATCGCGCCGGCGGTTGCCGTCGATTTCCACGATGCGGGGTTCGATGAGCTGGCCAGCCGCATCGCCAAGGGATCGATCGACCTGGCGCTCACCTACGATCTGGGCCTTGGTCCCGACATTGCGCGCGAGACGCTCATCGAGCTCCGTCCTTATGCGATGCTGCCGGCAAATCATGTCCTGGCGCGCCGTTCCGCCGTGGCGCTCGCCGATCTCGCGAAATTCCCCTTGATCCTCACCGACCAGGCGCTGAGCTGGCAGCATATCGTGGCGCTGTTCAATGCCGCTGGGCTCGACGTCGATGTGGCGGCGCGGGCCTCGTCCTTCGAGCTCCAGCGCGGCATGGTGGCGAATGGCCTTGGCGTGGCGCTCGCCTATACGCGCCCGAAATCCGACCAGAGCTATGACGGAAGGAGGCTCGCGGTGCGGCCGGTCTCCGACCGGTTGCAGAACCAGCGCATCCTGCTGGCCTGGGCGAAATCCCAGGCCCTGACGCCGCCGGCGCTCGCCTTGCGGGATTTCGTCAAGGCGCGGTTCGTGGATCAGGGCTCGCCGAAGAGCGAGAAGGGCGCCCAATAGGACGGCCGCGCCGTTTCGGGGCTGGTTGCGATCACATCGAGAAGGGCCTTGCGGAAGGCGAGCGCGAAATCGCGTCCCGGAGTGCGCGATGTCCAATGGGCGATCGTGCCTGTCGTGATGGCGACGGCGGCATCCGAATTCACCGGCCAGTGCGAGACCATGACCGAGCGCGCGCCGGCGCTCAGAAAGGCGGCGGCAAGGCCAGAATAGGCTTCGAGATCGACGGGACTGTCCGCCCCGGTATTGCAGGCCGACAGGACGACGATGCTCGCCTTGAGCTTCAGCTGCGGAATTTCCGAGGTGGTCAGCAGCCCATCGGCCTGGGTGATGAGGCCCATGGCCGAAGGGACGACAAGCGAGCGCGCGTCCTTCTCCACCGGCGTCAGAGCGAGGGCGGCCTCATAGAGCCCATCGATCTCGCCCGGCAGCAATCCATGCGTGGCGAATGTCAGCATGCGGTATCGCGCCAGCGCCCCCGTGCTCGAGATCGCATAGAGCTTTTCTTCCGACGCCTCATTGCCAATGAGCAGCTTTTGCGGGGACGATCCGAGGACACCCGCGATACGGCGCACTTCGTCTTCGGATTCGGGCAAGGGGGCGAGCCCGACGAGGCCTTGAACGGCGCGGGTAAGGCCGGGCTTGCCCGCAAGCGCCGCGTAGTTCGGATTGCCGATCCCGAGGAATGCCTCGGTCGGGACTTCGCTCGTCAGCGCACGTTGCTCCCGGCCGGCAAGCGATGAAAGCACCGGCAGTACCGTGATGGCATGGTCGCGCACCAGCCAGGGCAAGCTGCGATAGTCGGTAGCCACGGGTGGGGGCGCTTCGGTCAGCAGGGCCTCGAAGGGAAGTTTTGCCAGCGAGCCGTCGGCAACGACCATGAGATGAGCCTTGCCTTTCAGCTCGTCCTTGAACGGTCCGAGGAGGTCTCGATAGAGTTCCCAGGCCGACGCCAACACATCATCATCCTCGGGCAGGTCCTGCGTGGCGATGACGCTCGCGCCGCGGCCGAGCGGAGCGCCGATGGCGCTGCGGAAACGCCCCACCAACTCGTCGATTTCGAGGATCTTCAGTGAAATCTCGGTCCAGCGCACGGTCTCGCGTGTGACGATGAAGCCAAAGACCTCCGCCATGTTGCCTTCGACGAAGAAGACAAGCGCCTCATCGGGAGCGAGCATCTTCGCGACGTCTTCGGCTTCCAGCGACCGCGGCAGGAGCGTATCGGCGATGTCGATCCTCTCCCTGGCGATGAGCGCGATGGCGTCCTGCAGCAGCTTCATCTGGCCGGCCTGCAGTTCCTCCATCCGGGCACGTTCGGAGCTTCCCGCCTCGCCGTGAAGTCCGGCGGCAATCTCGCGCCCCGTCTGCAGAGTGGGACCGATCGTATCGACAACCATCTGGACGAGCTTCACCGCATCGTTTTGCCGCCCGGGCGGGGCGGAGCGGTTCGCCTGGTGACGCAGCACCGCGAAGCCGGCCTTCGTCATATGCGCCAGCTGTGCGGCCTTGAAGGCCTCGGCGGCGAGGCGCCTTGAGAGAGCCGCGTCGGCCCCGTCCATCATCACATAGGTGGACGACAGGAAATCGCGGAACGGCTCGGTCTGCTCGAAGACCGGCATGCCGATCGCCATGCCGCGGTAGAACAGGTAGCTTGCCGCGAGGGCGCGGCCGAGCGCCATGGCCTTGCGGCCATGGGCGAGTGCCGCCTCATGATCGCCGACGATCGCGAAGCCGGCCGCCGCCTCCTGTTGCAGCGCCGTCATGTGCCGGCCCGACGTTCCATATTTCCGGCCGACGATCGCCTCGGCCTTGCCGATGGCGGACGCTATTTCGGCGCTGCTGCCCTGTTCGGCGGCCGTGAGCGCCGCATCGAGCAACATCCTGACCTCGGGATCGTTGCGGATGAGGACGCTGCCCTGCGGCTGGGTGAGGACGGCGAGCGGCTCGTCGGCGCGCAGCGGAATTGCAACGAACACAATAAGAATGGCAAAGGCCAGGAAGCGGATGCAGGGGAAAATCATGCGAAAGCCGAGATCCTCCCTGTGGCGAGGCCGGTCAGCCGCGCCGGCGCCTGCGTCTCTCGGTGCCATCCGATTCTGGCGGACTTATGATCTTCGCCTCCGGGAACTTAACTTCCCTGGCGAGATTGGCGAAAAAGGCCGTCTTATGCGGGATGGCCATCGCCTCGACGAAATGCTGCTGGAACAGGGGCTCGACGGCGGTCTCGATCTTCTCGATCCGACGCACCACCTGCTCGATCTCATCGCGCGCCTTGGCATTGAGAAGCGCTATGCGCGCACCCGTGCCCGCCGCATTGCCGGCGGATTGCACCTTCTCCAGCGGACAATCGGGAATGAGGCCGAGGATCATGGCGAATTTCACGTCGATATGGCTGCCGAAGGCGCCGGCGAGGCGGATGCGGTCGACATGGTCGATGCCGAGCTTGTCCATCAGGAGCCGCGTGCCGGCATAGAGGGCGGCCTTGGCGAGCTGAATGGCGCGCACGTCATTCTGGGTGATGGCGATGAAGGGCTCGCCGTCGCGCACCACATAGTTGAAGGTGCGCTTGTA
>CAZICN010000381.1:0-3545 GCA_964537655.1 uncultured Aestuariivirga sp. | reverse complement strand
GAACTGGCTGTTTTCGTAGTCGCGCCCGCCGACGATCGCCTTGACGGCGCCTTCGGGCGTCATGGTCACTACCGCCGCCTGCGTCGCGCGGTATTGCGGACCCTCGGTGTCGAGCGACTTGTTGATGATGCGCTGGGCCGCTTCCTGCAGCTTGGCGTTGATCGTCGTCTTCACCTCGATCACATAGTCGCCGGTGATATGCTTGGCTTCGATGAGGGCGAGTGTGTCGGCATAGGCCTTGTCGAGGAACCAGTCGGGACTGGCGACCGCCGGCGAGTTGACGAGGGCGGCGGGTTCGCGCCTTGCCTGCACCAGCTGGCCCTGGGTGATGAAGCCGGCGTCGAGCATGCGGTAGAGCACGACGTTGGCGCGCGCGCGCGCCTGCTCCATGCTCACATGCGGCGCATATTTTGACGGCGCCTTGAACCGGCCGGCGAGCATCGCCGCTTCGGCGAGATTGACATCGCGGATCGACTTGCCGAAGTAATACTGGGCCGCCGCCTCGACGCCGTAGTTGCCGCCGCCCAGATAGGAGCGGTCGAGATAAAGCTTGAGGATCTCGTCCTTCGACAGCCGCGCCTCGATCCATACGCTCAGGAAGGCTTCGTGGATCTTGCGCTGGATGGTGCGCTCGGGGCTGAGGAACAGGTTCTTCGCCACCTGCTGGGTGATCGACGAGCCGCCCTGCACCACTTCGTTGGCGCGCGCATTCTGGATGATGGCCCGGAAGGTGCCGAAGACGTCGACGCCGAAATGCTGGTAGAAGCGCGCATCCTCGGTGGCGAGTGCCGCCTTGATCACATGCGGTGGGATGTCTTCGAGTGGGATGGCGTCGTCCTGGCGGATGCCGCGCCGGCCGATGATCTCGCCATTCTCGTCGGTGAAGGTGATCGCGTAGTCGCGGCCCTTGTTCCACACATCGCCGGTGCCGGAGAAAGGCGGCAGCGCGAAGGCGAGAAGGCCGAATGCCGTGACCGTGCCGAAGGTTGCCATGTCGTCGAGGAGATCGATGGCGACGCGCTTGGGGCCGGAAAGGCGGAAGCGGTAAACGAAGGAGGAATAGGCCGAGGCGCCCCGCCTGATCGCGTCGAACAGTTCATAGACGCCCGAACTCACATAGGAGTCGAGCCACATGATCGTCCGGTAACTGGAACTGTTCTGCGATTTGGCCAAGATCGACGTCCGCTATCCTGCCAAGCTCTTATCACTGGTTGCCGGGCGGTTTCCACCTACTTCAGGATTATGACGGAAAGGGGCCGGAAGGGGTGGTCTATCGCCGTAAAATGTTCCATGGCACAACCGGCCGGCATGACCGAAGACCGATTGAGGAAAGGGATGGCGAGCCCCCATATCGTCATTCTCGCCGGAGGGACGGCGTCGCGGAACCTCACCATCACCCTGATCCGCCAGGGGATCCGGGTGACCCGGCTTGTCCCGGCCTGGGACTCAGGCGGCTCCTCCAAGCCTATCCGCGAGACCCTGCGTATCCTCCCGGTCGGCGACATCCGCCAGGCCCTGATGACCATGGCCTATGCCGAGGGCCATGCCGGCGATCTCGTTCGCATCTTCAATGCCAGGCTTTCCGAGACCGGTAACGGCGCTGAACTCGCCCGCGAACTCGCTTTCTATGCCGAAGGACGTCATCCGGTCCTTCGGGCGATGAAGGCCGAAATTGCCGAGGCGATCCTGCGTTATTTGAGAATCTTCATCACGGCGGTGGGTACGGGCTTCGATTGGCGCCGCGGCTCGATCGGGAATTTCATTCTGTCGGGGGCGCTGCTTGCCGAGGATGGCGATATCAATGCGGCCATACTCGCTTTCCGCGCGCTCTGCGGTATTTCCGGCGATGTCTGGCCGGTGTCGCGCGATCATGATCTGATGCTCACGGCCGAGCTCAAGGACGGGCGGCGCATCGATGGGCAGCACCTGATCACCGGGTTGGCGGATGCCGATGCCGCCGTCGGGATCAGGGACGTTTCGCTCGGCAGGGCGCGTGCCAATCCGCAGGCGCTCCAGGCGATCATGGCGGCGGATACGATCGTCTACGGCCCGGGGAGCTACTACACCAGCATCCTGCCGCATCTCCTCATCGGCGATGTGGTCCAAACCATCGTCCGGTCGGGAGTCCCCAAGATCCTGGTGGGCAATATGCTGGAGGACCGCGAGACCCGAGGCCTCACCCTTGACGAGATGGCGGCCGGCCTCGAACGGGCCGGCGAAGGGCGCCCGGTGCTAACCCATGTCCTGGCGCATGAGGGGGCGGTGCCGGGGGTGCGCGTCGTTGGCGCTTCGCGTTTCGTGACGCGCTCGCCGTTGACGGCCACGAGGCCTGAGATCATTGCCCGCGATTTCGAGGATCCCTGGCATCGCGGCCAGCATGATGCCGGGCTTCTGGTGTCGGTGATCTTGAATGTGATCGGCAGAGGCCTATGACAGTCGGATGAGCAAGCCGTTCTGGAAGACCAAGACACTGTCCGAAATGACGCCGCAGGAATGGGAGAGCCTGTGTGACGGCTGCGGGCGCTGTTGCCTCGTCAAGCTCGAGGATGAGGATACCGGCAAGATCCATTTCACCCGTCTCGCGTGCAAGCTGCTCAACCGCCAGACCTGCCGTTGCGGCGACTATGCCAACCGCAGCGTGCGGGTTCCGGATTGCGTCCGCCTCACGCCCCAGAATGTCGGCGAACTCAACTGGCTGCCCGACAGCTGCGCCTATCGCCGGCTCGCTCGCGGCCAGCCGCTCGCCTGGTGGCATCCTTTGGTTTCTGGTCGCAAGTCGAGCGTGGTGGAAGCGGGAATCTCGGTCAAGGGTCGGGTACAGTCCGAGGAAGGCGTTCCCGAGGCGGATCTCGAGAGCCACTTGTGGAAACTGCCGCGGGCATCGAAGCCCGCCTCGTAGGTCACGAGTTTTTCCGCTTCTGTTGCGTGAAAGTCACAGTGTCCCTTCCACCGCAAGGCGATACAACAAGTAAAATCAGTGGTTTATAAGATATGTATCGGCGTGGCACAGAACCTGATGATGTGCCGATCTGCTGGCTTGGGTCGTCATAATGACTTAACCTCTGTCTTCGACTCACCGATTTCGAGATGAGAGCAGGGGACTTAAGGCGGCCGGACGCGGCCGCCTTTTTCTATGGGTGCGCGTTTAGGGCAGGGGCTCTTTCAGATTTCGGCAGGATCGATGGCCTGGTGGCCGCGAGGTAGAATCCGATGCTGTTCCAAGGACAGAAATAGCGTTCATCTGCGGTTCCGGAACGGCCCGTTCTGGAACTCGCCGGGACAACGAAAATCCCCATATTTGCAGCGGCTTAGTACTGGAGAGGCTGGCCGTCCAGCTATTCATGCGTGGTTCATGTTCCGGCGTTTACTTTACTTCTCAAGGAAGAAGGATCGAGAATGCGTCGGACACTCACCATGATCGCCCTTGCGGCGATGATGCTGTTTGCCGGAGAGCCTGCGGTGGCGCAGTCTCCGAACATCCAGGTGCAGCCGAAGCTCAGGATCCAGCCCAAGATCTACAAGGCGCCGGTCAGGCCGCCGACGAT
>CAZICN010000380.1:0-3549 GCA_964537655.1 uncultured Aestuariivirga sp. | reverse complement strand
CGAGAATCCCGCGCCAACACAAAAGAATCGATCACGTTTATGAGTTTGGATCGAAACGATCCAAACTCATCGTGATCTAGTTCGCTCTGCGCCGCAATTCGCTGCGCGCCTCGCTGAGCTCGGCGGTGGTGTGGCTCAGACGGTCGGCGAGCACCCGCATGATCTCGACCGCCATTTCCGGAAACTCCGCCAGAAGCTTGAGGAAATGATCCTTGCGGATGCGCAGTGTCTCGAGCGGCGCGTTAGCCCTGACCGTTGCGGTCCGGGCGACATCGCAGAGTATGGCGATCTCGCCGACGATCGAATTCGGCTCGAGTGTCGCGACCTTGATTTCGCCGCTCTGCGAATTGACCAGGATGTCGGCGGAGCCCGACAGGACGACATAGGCGGCATCGCCCGGATCGCCCTGTTTGAACAAGGTCTGTCCGCTGTCGAAGCTGATCCGGTCCGACGTGAAGGCCAGAAGCTTGAGCTTGGCTGGAGCGACGCCTGAGAAGAGCGGCACGCGCCGCAACAGCTCGACTTCATCCCTGAGCTGCATGGCTCATATCTCCCATTTCAATCCTCACCATACTACGACGCCAGAAGCCCGGCGAAAACGCCCTTTCGCGATATCAGAAGATCATAGTCGCCGTCCTCGACCGTGGTGCCGCGGTCGAGCACGACCACCCGGTCGAACAGCCGGGCGAGATTGGGGTTGCTCAGCACCCAGATGACCGCCGGCTTGCGGCCGTCGCGGCAGGCTTCGCCGAGCACCGAGCGCACCAGCTGCTCCTGGGTGCGCTGCTCGACCGAGGACATCGCCTTGTTCAGGATGATGTAGTCGCCGCGCTTCAGCAATGCACGCGCCACATGCAGCTTCTGGCGCTGCACCGTCGTCAGGCGGCGGCCGCCGACGCCGACATTGAACTCGAGTCCGACCTTCACCACGTCCTGACTCAGTTTCAGGTCATCGAGCACCGAGCGCACGATGTCGCGGATGCGCTCGGCCCCGTCAGCATGCCGGTGGCCGATGCGGCCGAACAGCACATTGTCGAGGATGCTGGCGGAGGTGTTGTAGCCTTCGGGATCATAAAGCTCGATCGCGTCCTTGAGGCTGTCGGGCAGGTTGTCGTGGAAGGCCATGCGCGCCTGTACGATGCGATCCATCAGGTCCTGGTCGAGGAGACCGAAGCGATAGCGCGGCTCGACATAGGAGAACGCCAGCTTCATGAACCTCTTGCGCTCAGGCTCCGCGACGGCGGCGAAGGTCTTGTCCTGCAGCCGCTGCAGCAGCGCCTGATAGTCCGGGATTTCATCCGCGGTCATGAAGATCAACTGCTGGAAGAACGGGTGATCGGGCGGCAGGTCGCGGAACAGTTCGACCGCGTTGCGGGCGATTTCCATTCCCATGCGGTAAAGCGCCTCATCGAGGTTCGATTGCGCCAGGATCGAGCGGAAATAGGCGTTCGAGGCGAGATTGAGGTTGGACAGCTCAGGACCGACCGGCGTGCCGAACAGGAGATTCTCGGCGACCGTCGCTTCGCTGTTGTAGAGCGCCAGGTCGAAGGAGGTGACGAGACCCGACAATCCCTCTTCCTCGAGCCGGGTCTGCAGCGCCTTACGGGCTCCCACGATGCTCCGCGGGATCGCCTGGTGCAATTCCTCGTCCACCGACGCCCGCAGCCCCAGATCGAAGACGTCGGCGGAGAACGAGACGGCCTCCAGCACCTGCTCGATGGCCGTGAACAGCTCTTCGGGTCCGCTGGCGCCGATCGTCTCATAGTCGATCCAGTCGCTGCGCAGGTCGTGATCGGGATTTCCGGCGCGTTGCGCCTCGTCTACTTCCCAGGCGCGCTGGGTCGCCAGCGTGCCGTCATAGGTCTGGTGGCGAACCGGAAAATGCTTGAGCACATAGACGAGGTTGTCGTGGATGGTGCCCTGGAAGAGATGCGCCTCGCCCGCCGCATAGGCGATACGCCGCCCGGTCACCGCTTCCGGCAGTTCCAGGAGATCGGAGCCATTGACGGCGATGCGGCCGTTCTCCGGCCAGACCAGGCGGGCGATGGCGTCGGCGAGTGCCTCGGTGCCGCCACCGGCGGTGCCGATGACGGCGACGGTCTCGCCCGGGCGGATATCCATCGTGATGTTCTCGAGGAGCCTGGCGCCGCTGTCGTCGCTGGCGGAGAAGTTGACGATGGAGATCGGCGTGGCAATCGGTGGCACCGGTTCGGGAGCGAGAGCCTGCACCGAGGGTTCGATGAGCTGGTCGACATGGAACTGCTCGTAGACCTGGGCGTACTTGACCTGCACATCGAGGCGCTGCTGGTCCCAGTCGATCAGGTCCTTGATCGGGCTCGGCAGGTCCTTGTAGGCCGAGATCACCGCGATCAGCTGGCCGATATCGAGCTGGCCCCGCAGCGCGAGGTAGCCGCCGATCGCGTAGAACAGGAAGGGCGTGACCTGGGCCAGGAAGTTGTTGAGGAATTTTACGAAGAATTTCCACTGATAGAGGTCGTAGCGGATCTTGAAGATTCGTCCCAGCCGCTGGGCGATGTCGGCGCGCTCGTAATTCGACGTGTCATGCACGTGGATCGAGGAGATGCCGTCGACGATCTCGCCGACCCGGCCGGCAAGTTGGCGCGCGGTGAGCTGTCGTTCCTTGCCGAGCTTGATCAGCCGGCGGCGCATCTTCGGAATGATGACGCCCTGGATGCCGACCATCAGCGCGGCCAGAATGCCGAGCCAGAAGTTCTGCAGGATGATGAAGAACAGCGCCGTCGCCGCCTGGAGGCCGAGGAAGGCCGGCTGGACGAAGGCATCGCCGATAAAGCCGCCCAGGGGCTCGACTTCGTCCTTCACCATGGTGGCGACTTCCGATGCCTTCACCCGCTTGAATATGTTGGGCGGAAAGCGCAGCACGCGGTCGACCAGCTGGAAGCGCAGGCGGCGCAGCATCCGCTCGCCGAGCCGGCCCTTGAAGGTGTTGATATAGAATTTGAAGAGGCCGTTGATGATGACGAGGACGAGGAAGGCGGCGGAGAGCGCCATCAGCATCTGGAACCGGTCGAGGCTCATGCCCTCGAACAGGACGACGGGCTCGGTTGTGCTGATCCAGTCGGGCAGGTCGATCGCCAGCCGCAGGAAGGTCTGCTCTGCATCCGGTGTGTTGAAGCCATCGCCCTGGATCGGTCCGTTGACGATCTGTTTGGGCAGGTCGAGCGACAGGAAATAGGTCGGCATCGACAGGAGGATGATGAACAATATCCAGATCTGCTGCCGGCTCGTATGCGTCCAGATATATTTGGCGAGATTTTTATCCATTTGTCTGGAGGGGCCCGAACCGCGGATGGAGGCTGATGGGGAAGAGGTGATGCATGGCTCTGGGGGTCAGCATACAAAATCACCCCAGTTCCGGCTACAGGCAGAAAATCGAGCCGAAACAGGGGGTAGCGCGGGATGCGAAAGAGTGGATACCGGTTTTTCGCGAGAATCCCGCGCTAACTTAAAGAAACCGATCACGTTTATGAGTTTGGATCGTAACGATCCAAACTCATCGTGACCTAGCGC
>CAZICN010000379.1:0-3559 GCA_964537655.1 uncultured Aestuariivirga sp. | reverse complement strand
CCTGCGGGCGTCCACCCTCCCCGCGCTGGCGCGCAAGGAGGGAGATTTCGCACCTATGGCGCGACCTCAGTTCATCGTGATCCAAGAAGCACCGGCGTCCCTATAGGCCCAGAATGAACATCTCCCTCTCGACCGTCATGCCGCGGAAGGACAGGCTGCGCGCCGATGCGCTGCTGCCGCTCATCCTGCTCGCCGTCGTCGCTCTGCTGATCGTGGCGCCGCTCGCGATGATCGTGCTGACGACACTCTCGGCCGAGGGCATCGAGGCCTGGCGGTCGGTGCTGGCCAGCGCGCTGTCGCTTAACCTGTGGTGGCGGCCGCTCGGCAACACGCTGGTCCTGGGCGGGGGTGTCGCGCTCGGCTGCGTCCTCATCGGCGGCTTCCTCGCCTGGCTCGTCGTTCTGACCGATGTGCCGGCGCGCCGGACGCTGTGGTTCCTGGCAGCACTTCCCTTTATGATCCCGAGCTTCGCCGCCGCCCTCGCCTGGGGTGCCCTCTTCCGCAACAGCCGGCTCGGCGGGTCCCTCGGCTTCTTCGAGGCGAACGGCTATGCGATCCCGGACTGGCTGGCCTGGGGGCTGGTGCCGACGCTCATCGTGCTCACCGCCCATTATTATTCGCTCGCCTTCACCATCATCGCCGCGGCGCTCGGCTCGCTCGGCGCCGATCTGGTGGAAGCCGCCCAGATGGCCGGCGCCAGGACGTCGCGCATCTTCTTCGGCATCATCCTGCCGGTGGTGACGCCGGCGCTCATCGCTGCGGCGTCGCTCACTTTCGCCGGCGCGGTTTCCAATTTCGCCGCCCCGGCGCTGCTCGGCCTGCCGGTGCGCATGCAGACGCTGTCGACGCGGCTGTTCGGCATGATCGAGACCGGCCAGACCGAACGCGGCTTCGTCATCGCCCTGTTGCTGATCGCCGTTTCCGCCGTCTTCCTGTGGTTCGGCGAAAGGCTGGTGACCGGCCGGCGCAATTTCGTGACCATCACCGGCAAGGGCGGGCGCACGAAACGCTTTCCGCTCGGCAAATGGCGCTGGCCGCTTTTCGTCCTGGCGATCGCGCTCTGCCTGGTGACGACCTTCGTGCCGGCTTTGATCCTCCTCGCCTCGAGCTTCGCGCTGCAGAACGGCTCGCTGTTCTCCAACTGGACGCTGCATTTCTGGGTCGGCGAAGGCGGAACCGAAATGGCGCAGGGCCAGGCCGGCATCTTCCGCAATCCCGTCCTGCTCGATGCCCTGTGGACGACGCTCAGGCTGGCGCTGTCGGTGGCGCTCGTCGCCATGGTCCTCGGCCTGGCGCTCGCCCATGCGATCGCCCGCAACAAGGGCACGCTCCTGGCGACGGCGCTGGCGCAGCTCTCCTTCATGCCGATCTTCATCCCGAGCATCGCCTTCGCCGCCGCCTATATCGCCCTCTATGGCGCGCCGATCGGTCCGCTGCCGCCGCTCTACGGGACCTTCGCGCTTCTCGTCATCGCCGCCTCGGCGCATCTCCTGCCTTTTGCCGTGCAGTCGGGCCGCTCGGTGCTCGGCCAGATATCGGTCGATATCGAGGAGAGCGCCCGGCTCACCGGCGCCGGCATCTTCCGCCGCATGGGCCAGATCGTCATGCCGCTCGCCATCCGCGGGCTGCTCGCCGGAGCTCTTCTGGTCTTCGTCAAGATCGTGCGCGATCTCTCGCTCGTTGTGCTGCTGTTCACCGCGACATCGCCGGTGCTGAGCATGATGGCCTATCGTTATGCCTCGGAAGGGTTCCTGCAATTCG
The DNA here is from genome assembly GCA_964537655.1 of uncultured Aestuariivirga sp. Taxonomy (GTDB): domain Bacteria; phylum Pseudomonadota; class Alphaproteobacteria; order Rhizobiales; family Aestuariivirgaceae; genus Taklimakanibacter. The sequence goes on along the minus strand of CAZICN010000379.1, from coordinate 1,798 downwards.
CCAATGCGATCACCGTCGTCATTCTCCTGGTCTGCCTGGTCGCGACGCTCGCCGCGCGGCGGCTGGAGAACCGCGTCCAGAAGTGGAAGGAGTCATGACCGCAACGACCGAACCTCACGAGGCCATCGGGCTCAAGGGCCTCGGCAAGCGCTTCGGCGCGGTGGCGGCCGTCGACGGCGTCACGCTCGCGGTGCCGCGCGGCTCCTTCCTGGTGCTGGTCGGTCCGTCGGGCTGCGGAAAATCGACGCTGCTGCGCATGCTCGCCGGCCTCGAGACGCCGACCGACGGCGAGATCGCCTTCGCCGGCAAGGTGGTGTCGAGCGGCGCCAGGGGACTGATCGCCGATGCGCGGGCGCGCGATGCCGGCCTCGTCTTCCAGAGCTATGCGCTGTGGCCGCATATGACGGTCGCCGGCAATATCGAATGGCCGCTCAAGGTCGCCGGATGGCCGAGAGCGGAGCGCCAGGCGCGCGTGGCGGAAGTCGCGGCGCTGCTCGGCATCGAGGAGCTGCGCGAGCGCTATCCGGCCGAGGTCTCGGGCGGCCAGCAGCAGCGCGTCGCCATAGCCCGCACCATCGCGCCGAAGCCCGGGATACTGCTGTTCGACGAGCCGCTGTCCAATCTCGACGCCAAATTGCGCATCGAGATGCGCAGCGAGCTCATGCGCATCCATCGCGCCACCGGTGCCACCTCGGTCTATGTCACCCATGATCAGGTGGAGGCGATGACCATGGCGAGCCATGTGGCGGTGCTCAACAAGGGCAGGGTCGAGCAGTTCGGCGCACCCATCGATCTTCTGGAGAAGCCGCAGACGACCTTCGTCGCGACATTCCTCGGCACGCCGCCCGCCAATCTCCTCACCGTCGCCTGCGACGGCGATCACTTCCGGCTCGGCGATGTCCGCCTGGCCTCGGGCCACGAGGCGCGCGGCCGCCAGCAGGTGCAGCTGCTCTATCGCGCCCATGACATTCTGGTCGGCGAGGCCGCCGGCAGGCCCGGTGTCTTCGCCGTCTTCGACGAGGCGGCGCCGATCGCCGGCCGGACGATGGTGACGGCCTTCCTCGACGGGCTGCGCGTCACCGCGATGGCCGACGGCTATTTCCGCGCCCGGCCGGGCGAGCGCATCCCTTTGACATTCGTGGCGCCGCCCGGCGCCGTATTTGCCATGACCGGTGAGAGGATAAGTGAATGAGAGTGATTCTGGTGCGGCACGGAGAAACCACCTGGAATGCCGAGCAGCGCCTGCAGGGCCAGGACAACGCGCCCTTGTCGCGCCGCGGCATCCAGCAGGCGAAACGCTTCGCCGCCTTCGCCAGGGCGCTGGAGCCGGCGCGCGTGATCTCCTCCGATCTCGGCCGGACGCGCGAGACCGCGAGCCTCCTCGGCTTTAGCGACGTGCCGATGGACGAGCGGCTGCGTGAAATCGATGTCGGCGACTGGACCGGCCGCATCAAGCCCGAGCTCGAGGCGGAGCAGCGCGAGGACTATCTCGCCTGGCGCGCCGGCACCTTCACGCCGCACAACGGTGAAAGCTGGGACGTGTTCCGCGCGCGCGTCGCCGCCGGCATCCGCGACTGCCTGAAGGCCTGCGCCGGGACGACGCTCGCCATCGTGCATGGCGGCGTCATCCGCGCCGCCTGCCACGAATTCCTCGGGTTGCCGCCGTCGCGCGTCGTGCCGGTGACGCCGGGCACCGCCACGATCCTGAGCTTCGCCTCGGCCGATGCGTCCTCGGCCCGGCTCGAAGCCTACAACCTGGCGCCCGCCGCCCCCGATCTCGACGCGCCGGATTGAGAGC
>CAZICN010000378.1:0-3618 GCA_964537655.1 uncultured Aestuariivirga sp. | reverse complement strand
TCACCGCCGACAAGTTCCACCGCTGAGCTTGCGCGCACGCTGATCTTCTCCCTCCCCGAAAGGCGGGGAGGGTCCGCCGAAGGCGGGGGTGGGGTGGTCCTACCTCTCCCCCTTGCGGTAGGGGATCATCAGCGCGCGCGGATAGGCGGCGCGGCGCGACATCGCGATGAGCGCCAGGATCGAGAGCGCATAGGGCAGCATCAGGAAGATCTGATAGGGCACGAAGGCCGAGGCGAGCTGCTGCAGCCTGAGCTGATAGGCGTCGAAGGCGGCGAACAGAAGTGCCCCGATGAGCGCCTTGCCCGGCCGCCATGAGCCGAAGACGACGAGCGCGATCGCGATCCAGCCGCGCCCGTTCACCATGTCGGAATAGAACGAGTTGAAGGCCGAGAGCGTCAGGAAGGCGCCGCCGATGCCCATGAGCGCGCTGCCCGCCACCACGGCGAGGATGCGCACCCGCGTGACATCGATGCCCTGCGCCTCGACGGCGGCGGGATTTTCGCCGGCGGTGCGCACCGCGAGCCCGGCCGGCGTGCGGTAGAGGAACCAGCCGACGAGGCCCGCCGCGATGAAGGCGAAATAGGTGAGCGGCGTCTGGCGGAACAGGGCTTCGCCGAGGAAGGGGATGTCGGAGAGGACCGGGATGGGAAACGGCGCGAAGGGCTCGATCTTGGGCGGCGAGGTCACTTCCGGAAAGGCGAGCCGGTAGGTGTAGTAGGTGAGGCTCGCGGCGAGGAGCGTGATGCCGATGCCGGTCACATGCTGCGACAGGCCGAGCGGCACGACCAGGATGGCGTGCAGCAGCCCGAAGGCGGCGCCGGCCAGCGCCGCCACCACGACGCCGAGCCACAGGTCGCCGCCCTGATAGACGGTGAACCAGCCGGCGAAGGCGCCGGCCGTCATGATGCCTTCGATGCCGAGATTGAGGACGCCGGCGCGTTCCGAGATCAGTTCGCCCAGCGTCGCGAAGATGAGCGGCGAGGCGATGCGGATGGCCGCCGCCCACAAGCTCGCCGAAAAGAGCAGCTCGACGGCGTCCATGGTCACTTCCACCGCAGCCGGTAGCGCGTGAACATCAGCGCCGTGACCATGGCGAGAAGGGCCGCCGCCACGATCACCTGCGCGATGTCGCTCGGCACGCGCGCGCCGCGGCTCATGGCATCGGCCCCGACGAAGATGCCGGCGACGAAGATCGCCGCCACCACGACGCCCAGCGGATGCAGCAGCGCCAGCATGGCGACGACGATGCCGGCATAGCCGAAGCCCGGCGACAGGTCGCGGGTGAGATTGCCCTTGAGGCCCGCCACTTCCGAGAGGCCGGCGAGGCCGGCGAGCCCGCCCGACAGCAGCGCCGTCTTCAGCATGACGTGGTCGACCTTCATGCCGGCGAAGCGCGCGGCGCGCGGATTGAAGCCCACCGCCTTCATCTCGTAGCCGAGCGCCATGCGCGTGTTGATGATCCACACGGCAAAGGCGGCGACGACCGCCAGCAGGAAGCCGGCATGCAGGCGTTTGCCCTGGATGAGCTTGGGCAGCTGCGCCTCGGCGATGACCTTCTTGGTCTGCGGCCAGCCGAGGCCCATCGGGTCCTTGAGCGGGCCTTCGAGCAGCAGGCTGACGAACAGCAGGATGATGAAATTGAGGAGCAGCGTCGTCACCACCTCGTCGACGCCGAAGCGCACCTTGAGGAAGGCGGGGCCGAGCAGCGTCAGCGCGCCGGCCAGCGCCGAGACGATCATCAGGAGCGGGATCAGGATTGGCGCCGGCAGCGGCAGGAGGCCGGTGCCGAACACGACGGTCGCGACGGCGCCCATATAGAGCTGCGCCTCGGCCCCGATATTCCACAGCTTGGCGCGGAAGGCGACCGCCGCGGCAAGCCCGGTGAAGATCAGCGGCGTGGCGCGGGTGAGCGTCTCGAACAGGGCGAATTGCGAGCCGGCGGCGCCCTTGAAGATGAGGCCGAAGACCGAGAAGGGATCGGCGCCGCTGAGCGAAACGAGGAAGCCCGCGAAGACGAGGACGGCGAGGATGGCGAGCGCCGGATAGAGCAGCGTCAGGCCGAGCGAGGTCTCGCTGCGCGGTTCAAGCCGCATGCGCCTCTCCTTCGCCGAAGCCGTGGCCGGCCATCATCAGGCCGAGCTCCTTGATCGTCACCGCGCTGCGCGCCAGCGGCGCCGAGATGCGGCCGCGATAGATCACGGCGATCCGGTCGGAGAGCGCCAGGATCTCGTCGAGATCGTCGGAGATGAGAAGCACCGAGGCGCCGTCGCGGCGCGCCGCGATGAGCCTTTCATGCACATAGGCGACGGCGCCGATGTCGAGGCCGCGCGCCGGCTGGCAGGCGAGGATGAAGCGCGGATCGAGCGAGAGCGTGCGCCCGAGGATCAGCTTCTGCATGTTGCCGCCCGACAGGAGGCGCACGCGCGCCGCGGGCGAGGGGCATTTCACGTCGAAGCCCGTGATGATGTCCTGCGCGAAGCCTTCGGCCGCCTTCCAGTCGAGGAAGCCGCGGGAGTTGAAGCGCGACTCGCGATAGAGCTCGGCGATGACGTTCTCGGTCACCGACATGTCGGCGACCAGGCCTTCGGCATGGCGGTCTTCCGGGATGCGGGCGATGCGTTTCCGCGCCGCCATGTCGGGCGTCCAGTGACGGGCATCCTCGCCGAAGATGCGCAAGGAACCGCTCGCCGGCCGCGTCAGGCCGCTGAGGAGATTGGCGAGCGCCGTCTGGCCGTTGCCCGAGACGCCGGCGAGCCCCACGATCTCGCCGCCATGGATGGTGAGCCTCGCCTGGTCGAGACCGTCCGGTGTCGAGACGGAAGCGATCTCGACATGGACATCGCCCGGCGCCCGCGGCTCGATCCGGGGTTCGGCGACCGGCCGGCCCACCATCAGTTCGGCGAGTTCCTGGCGCGTCGTCGCTTTTGTCGCCCGCTCGGCGACGAGCTTGCCCGAGCGCAGCACGAAGATGCGGTCGCTGACGCTCAGCACCTCATGCAGCTTGTGCGAGATGAAGATGATCGACAGGCCTTTTTCGGTGAGCTTCTTCAGTGTCGCGAACAGCGTCTGGCTTTCCTGCGGTGTGAGCACCGCGGTCGGCTCGTCGAGGATGAGGATGCGCGCCTCGCGATAGAGGACTTTCAGGATCTCGACGCGCTGGCGCTCGCCGACCGAGAGTTCCGCGACTTTCTTGCCGGCGTCGGCCTTGAGGCCGAAAGCCCGGGCGAGTGCCGTGAGGCGCTTCAACGCCTGCGCGCGCGCCGAGGAGAGCCGCCACAGCCTTTCGGTGCCGAGCATGATGTTGTCGAGGACGGTCAGGTTGTCGGCGAGGGTGAAATGCTGGTGCACCATGCCGATGCCGGCCGCGATCGCCGCATGCGGCTGGCCGGGCGGCAGCGGCCGGCCATGGACGCTGATCGATCCTTCATCGGCGACATAGTGGCCGAACAGGATGTTCATCAGCGTCGTCTTGCCCGCGCCATTCTCGCCGAGCAGTGCCACGATCTCACCCTGCTTCACATCGAAGGAGATGGCGTCATTGGCGAGGAGCGGGCCGAAGCGCTTGCTGATGCGATCGAGATGAAGGACGGTGTCGGTCACGCCCTCCAACCTTCAACA
>CAZICN010000377.1:0-3624 GCA_964537655.1 uncultured Aestuariivirga sp. | reverse complement strand
TCCGAACGGTTGTCCACCATGTCTCCGGCCCAAACACCTGCGGACGGGAGAGGGGAATGATTGGAGGAGTCAGCTTGCCACAAGATTCAATTTCCCCGGACAACCCTGCCCAGGCGGGAGAGGGGAAAATCGGAGATGGCTCGTCGGCTGGTAACTTCATATGCACTTCCCTCCCCAGGCGAATAGAGAGATATGCACGGATCAACCTGACAGCTACAGCACCAGCAACTGATCATCGCGCAGGATCTCGAGCACGATTTCGGAGCGCACCCGGTCGACCGTCTGGTGCATGAGAAGCACGCCATTGACGAGATCGCGCAGGGCGTCGAGATCGACGACGCACAGCTTGAGCAGATAGTCGAAATCGCCGGTCACCGCATGCGCCTCAAGGATGCCGGGCGTCATGCGCACCAGGTCGCGGAAGCGCCGGGCATTGCCGTCGGAATGGCCCTTCAGCTTCACATGGACGAAGGCCGTGACGGCGAGGCCGAGGGCGCGCGCATCGAGATCGGCGCGGTAGCGGCGGATGACGCCGGCCTGCTCCAGGGCCTGGCGGCGGCGCACCGCCTGCGATTCCGACAGCCCCGCCTCCTGGGCGAGCTCGGCGCGGCCGGCGGCGCTGTTTCGCTGCAGTGAGTCCAGGATTCTCCGGTCAAATTCGTCCATTATGTGCGCGTTTCCATGCAAATGATCGGCTGACAAGGTCGATTATGCCCGAAAACGACGGGATTGGCGACCTATTATGGGCGGCAATCGCTTCATCCCGGAGGATTGCCATGGGACCCTATCCGCACGACGCCCCGCCGCCCGAAATCAGCGCCGACAACCCGGCCGGAACCGACGGTTTCGAGTTCGTCGAGTTCGCCCATCCGGAGCCCGAGAAGCTCGCCGAGCTGTTCGGCAAATTCGGCTTCATCCCCGTCGCCCGCCACAAGCGCAAGAACATCACGGTGTGGCGCCAGGGCGACATCAACTACATCCTCAATGCCGAGCCCGCGTCCTTCGGCATGAAGTTCGTGGAACGCCACGGTCCCTGCGCGCCGGCAATGGCCTGGCGGGTCGTCGATGCGGATCACGCCTTCCGCCATGCCGTGGCGCTGGGCGCCGAGCCCTATGACGGCGATGACAAGACGCTCGACGCGCCGGCGATCAAGGGCATTGGCGGCAGCCTCATCTATTTCATCGACCGCTACGGCGCCAAGGGCTCGCCCTATGGAGGGGAGTTCGACTGGCTGAGCGAGCGCGATCCGAGGCCCCAGGGCATCGGCTTCTATTATCTCGACCATCTCACCCACAATGTGTTCCGGGGCAACATGGACAAGTGGTTCGGCTTCTATGCGAAGCTGTTCAACTTCCACCAGATCCGCTTCTTCGACATCGAGGGCAAATATACCGGCCTGTTCTCGCGTGCCCTCAACTCGCCCTGCGGCAAGATCCGCATTCCGATCAACGAGAGCGCCGACGACAAGAGCCAGATCGAGGAATACTTACGCAAGTACAAGGGCGAGGGCATCCAGCATATCGCCATCGCCAGCGAGGACATCTATGCCGCGACCGACGCGCTCGCCGGCAATGGCGTCAGATTCATGCCGCCGCCGCCCGAAACCTATTACGCGAAATGCGCCGAGCGCGTGAAGGGCCACCAGGAGCCGGTCGACCGGCTGAAGAAACACGGCATCCTCATCGACGGCGAAGGTGTCGTCGATGGCGGCGAGACCCGGGTTCTCCTGCAGATATTCTCGAGAACCGTGATCGGCCCGATCTTCTTCGAATTCATCCAGAGGAAGGGCGATGACGGCTTCGGCGAGGGCAATTTCCGCGCCCTGTTCGAGAGCATCGAGGAGGACCAAGTGCGCCGCGGCGTGCTGGGCCCGTCCAGGGCGGCGTAGATCACGGTTGTGAGTGCGCGCCGGACGCTCAAAGCGGCGGCAGCCGCCGCTTCAGCAGTTGCGTCTTGACGATCGCGGTATTGGTTTCGGCCTTGTCGGCGATGCGGTCGACGATCTCGTCCAGTTCCCCGATCGAGCGCAGATAGAGCCTCGCGATGAGACAGTCATCGCCGGTGACCTTGTCGCATTCGCAAATCTGCGGGGTGTCCTCGATCAGTTGCTGCACCCGCTGCAGCTGGCCGGGGCGCGGGCGAATGCGGATGATCGCCTGCAGCGTGTAGCCGAGCGCCTGCGCATCCACCTCGACGGTGAAGGCCCGGATCACGCCGCGTTCCTCCAGCCGCCTCAGCCGTTCCGAGGTGCTGGGCGAGGACAGCCTGACCCGCGCGGCGAGCTCCTTCAGCGAAAGGCGGGCATTGCCGGCCAGGATGCCGACGATTTCCTTGTCCACCTCATCAAGCATGATCCAGTTCCGCGGTTCTGCCTCCGGAAATTAGGATACTGACACAGTTTGCCTTATCATGCCCATATAATTTCGCCGTCGACCTGAATAGGATCGCGCGCCTGAGAACCCGTTTCGAGGAATGATCGTGCCGAAGGAAGCGAAGATCGCGATGCCGGGCGCCGCAGCATCGGCGCCACCCCGGACAAGCCTGGCCGTGCTCATGACCGTGGGCTCGATGATCACGGTGCAACTGGGCGCGGCCTTCGCGCATCCGACCATGGCGGCCTACGGGCCTGTCGCCACCACCTGGGGAAGGCTCGCCTGGGCGGCGATCATCATCATTGTCATCGTGCGCCCCGACATTCGCCGCTACCGGCGCGAGGACCTTCTCCTCGCTTTGGCGCTTGGCGCCGCGATCGCCATGATGACGCTGTTTTTCTTCGTGGCGATCATGCGCGTGCCGCTCGGCCTCGTCGTCGCCATCGAATTCCTGGGCCCGCTGGGCGTCGCCGCCCTGGGTTTTGCCCGAAGCTGGCGTCTCGTCTGGCTGGTTCTGGCTTGCGCCGGCGTGCTCCTGCTGGCGCTCACCCGCTCGGGCTGGAGCATCGACGTCATCGGCCTCGGCTTCGCGCTGGCGGCGGGTCTCGGCTGGGGCACCTACATCGTGCTCAGCAAACGCATCGGCAAGGTCTTCAGGGGACTGGACGGACTGGCGATCTCCCTGGCGGCCGCCGCACTGATCGCCACACCCTACGGCCTGTACGAGACCGGCTTCACGCTTCCCTTGGGCCTCACCGCGCAGACGATGGGCCTCGCCATCCTGACGCCGCTCCTGCCCTATGCGCTCGAGATGATGGCGTTGCGCCGCCTGTCGCCGGCGACCTTCGGCATCCTGATGAGCGTCGAGCCCGGCGTCGGGGCGCTCGCCGGCTATCTGATCCTGCACGAGGCGCTCAGCCTGCAGCAGGTCGCGGGCATCGCGCTCGTCATCTTCGCCGGCGCCGGCGCGGTGATGAGCGCGCGCGAGTAGAATGGAAGCTCGCGTCTCCTCTACTTCGTCATCCCGGCGCAAGCCGGGATCCAATGAATAAGGGCAACGCGGGTGGTGTTGTGCGCGTGGAAAGAATTTAAGGGGTCCCGGCTTTCGCCGCTATCGTATGCACACATTTCCCTCCCCTTGTGGGCAGGGCTAGCGCATATGAAATCGCCACTCAGTGAGCCGTCGCCAATTTTCCCCCTCTCCCGCCTGCGGGAGAGGGTGCCCGACAGGGCGGGTGAGGGTGTTTGCGC
>CAZICN010000376.1:0-3639 GCA_964537655.1 uncultured Aestuariivirga sp. | reverse complement strand
ACCAGCACGGTGGCGAAGGCGGCGATGCCTTCGCCGCGCCCGACGAAGCCCAGTCTCTCGGCCGTCGTCGCCTTGATGGCGATGCGCTCCTCGGCAAGGCTGAGCAGCGTGCCGAGCGTCGATTTCATCGCCGCGAGATGGGGCGCGATGCGCGGCGCTTCCGCCAGGATGGCGATATCGACATTGCCCACCTTGCCGCCGCGTTTGCGCACGAGCTCGACCGCCTTGGCGAGGAAGATCGACGAGGCCGCGTTCTTCCATTGAGGATCGCTCGGCGGGAAGAAGGTGCCGATATCGCCTTCGCCGATGGCGCCGAGAATGGCGTCGGTCAGCGCGTGCAGCGCGGCATCGGCATCGGAATGGCCGGCGAGACGGTGGCTGTGGTCGATGCGCACGCCGCACAGCATCACATGATCACCCGCCGCGAAGGGATGGATGTCGATACCCATGCCGGTGCGGATGTCGGGAAGATCGTGAAGGCTCGCGGACAGAGCGCGGTTGGCTTCGGCAAGATCCTCCCCGGTCGTCATCTTGCGGTTGTCGCTGCTGCCCGGGACGATGGCCACTTCGAGCCCGGCGAGTTCGGCGACCGCGGCGTCATCCGTCAGGCTAGCCTGGCCGGACCGGCGGGCTTTCTCATGGGCGGCGCGGATCGCTTCGAAGGCGAAGCCCTGTGGCGTCTGCACGGCCCATAGGCCGGTGCGATCGACCGTCTGCTCGATGGTGCCATAGGGCGCCTTCTTGATCGTATCGGCGATGGCGATGCCGGGCACGGCACTTTGGTGTTTCTCGAGGCCGGCGATCACACGGCTGATAAGATCGGCGGATACGAAGGGACGGGCGGCATCGTGGATGAGGACATGGGTCACGTCATGTCTCGCCAGCGCTTCGAGGCCGAGCCGGCATGATTCCTGCCGGGTCTCGCCCCCGATGACGGGAGGGTCAATGGCAAGGTCCGCCGTCGAACTCTCGAACAGCGCGGTCTGGCCGGGTCCGATGACCGGCTGTATATGCGAGACGAAGGGGTGATCACAGAAGGACTTCAGCGCCCACCAGACTACGGGCCTTCCCCCAATCATTTGATATTGTTTCGGTTTTTCGCCTCCGGCCCGGCTGCCGGTCCCGGCGGCGACAACCACTGCGCCAATCTTCATGTTACGCCCTCTAACAGCGGCAATTGGTCAGGGCAAGCTGTCTTGACGCACAAGTCCAGAGGACTAAACTGCATAAAAATCATACATCAGAAGTGCATGCCTAAAAAATGAGCATATCTATAGGCGAGATCAAGCTGCGCAATCGTGTCCTCCTGGCTCCCATGTCAGGGGTGAGCGACCGGCCGTTCCGCGAGATCGCCGATGATTGCAAAGCGGGTCTCGTCGTCACCGAGATGGTGGCGAGCCGTGAACTGGCGGAGGACCGCGCCGACATGATGCGCCGGGCGGAGCGCCCGCCGCAAGGCTCGCTCTTCGCGGTTCAGCTCGCCGGCCGCGAGGCGCAGTGGATGGCGGAAGGTGCGCGCATCGCGCAGGACCTCGGCGCCGACATCATCGACATCAACATGGGCTGCCCGGCGCGGCAGGTGACCGGCGGTTATTCGGGTTCGGCGCTGATGCGCGATCTCGATCACGCAATGACCCTGATCGAGGCGACGGTTGCCGCCGCGCGCGTGCCGGTGACGCTCAAGATGCGTCTTGGCTGGGACGACCGGACGATGAACGCGCCGGAACTGGCGCGCCGCGCCGAGGATGCCGGCATCCGGATGGTCACCGTACATGGCCGAACCCGCTGCCAGTTCTATAAGGGCAAGGCGAACTGGCACGCCATTGCCGAGGTGAAGCGGAGCCTCAGGAACATTCCCCTGATCGCCAATGGCGATGTCGAAAGCATCGCCGATATCCGCCGCATCCTCGCGGCGTCCGGCGCCGACGGCATAATGGTCGGGCGCGGCAGCTATGGCCGGCCGTGGTGGCCGGGCGTCCTGGCGCATCTGCTCGATCCGGGCTCGGGCATCGAAGAGCCCTCGCTGTCGCGCGAAGCGGACCTCATCGACCGGCAGCATCAATCCATCCTGTCGCTTTACGGCCACGAACATGGCAACCGCATCGCGCGCAAACATCTGGGCTGGGTCGTCGACCGCAAGAGCGGGCAGGAACTCCTGTCGGGCGAGGAAGCGGCGGCCTGGCGGCGGCGGCTCCTGAGCCAGGACGACAACGGCCTGGTGCGCCGGGCGGTGCGCGATCTCTTCGCCAGCCTCGCCGACAGCGACAGGAGGGCGGCGTGAACTTCGCCAGCGCCAGCGACGTCATGACGGCTCCCGACATGGGCGTGCTGATCGACGCCTTGCCCAACCCGCTGCTGGTGCTCGACGACAAGGACCACATTCATCTCGCCAATTCGGCGGCCGAGGATTTTTTCCAGGTCGGCAAGGCGGCGCTCATGCGCTTGAACCTCGCCGATCTCATGCCGCCGGCGAGCCCGGCGCTCAACGCCATCGCCGAAGCCCGCCACTCGGGCGGCATCGTCAATGAATATTCGATCAGCGCCGGCACGCCGCGTTTCGGCAGCGAACGCAATGTCGATCTGCAGGCGGTGCTCGTCCATGAGCAGCCGCGCTTCGTCATCGTCATGCTGCTCGAGCGCTCGATGGCGCACAAGATCGACCGCCAGCTCACGCACCGGAACGCGGCGCGCTCGGTCTCCGGCATGGCGGCGATGCTCGCCCATGAGATCAAGAACCCGCTGGCCGGCATCAGGGGCGCCGCCCAGCTCATCGAGCCGGCTCTTGGTTCCGAGGATCGCGCATTGGCCCGGCTGATCTGCGACGAGACGGACCGCATCCGCGATCTCGTGGACCAGATGGAGGTCTTCTCCGACGAACGTCCGCCCGAGCGCGAGCCGGTCAATATCCATGCGGTGCTCGAGCGGGTGAAGGCGCTCGCCATGGCCGGCATGGTCCAGCCGATCCCGATCCGTGAAGAATATGATCCCTCCTTGCCGCCGGTGATGGGCAGCCGCAACCAGCTCATCCAGGTGTTCATCAATCTCGTGAAGAATGCCGTCGAAGCGATCGAAAGCGACGGCAGCGGCGGCGAGATCCAGCTATCGACGGCCTTTCGCCCGGGCGTCAGGCTGTCGATCGCGGCCTCGGGCGAGCGCGTGACCTTGCCGCTCGAAGTCTGTGTCCGCGATACCGGGCCTGGCGTTCCGGCCGACCTGCGGCCGCATCTCTTCGATCCCTTTATCACCACCAAGCCTGGCGGGCGCGGCCTCGGCCTCGCCCTGGTGGCCAAGATCGTGCGCGACCATGGCGGCATCATCGAATGCGAGCCGAATGAGCGCGGTACCACCTTTCGCGTGCTGCTCCCCATGCTGCGCGGCACCCAACAGATCCCAATGGAAGAGACCACGGCATGAAGGCCAAGACCGTACTTATTGCCGATGATGACAGCGCTATCCGAACCGTGGTGTCGCAGGCCCTGTCGCGCGCCGGGTATGCCGTGCGTTCGACCGGCACGGCGGCAGGCCTGTGGCGCTGGGTGACGGAAGGGGCGGGCGATGTGATCGTCACCGACGTGGTGCTGCCGGACGAAAATGCCTTCGACGTCCTGCCGCGCATCAAGAAGCTGCGACCGTCGCTTC
>CAZICN010000375.1:1390-3667 GCA_964537655.1 uncultured Aestuariivirga sp. | reverse complement strand
CGCCGCATGCAGGAAGACCCGGCGACGCTCGAGGATCTGAGCCAGGAATTCGGCGTGTCGCGCGAGCGCATCCGCCAGATCGAGGTCAGGGCCTTCGAGAAGGTGCAGAAGGCGGTGAAGAACGCCGCCCAGAAGGCCCTCGCGCCCAAGACGGCGATCGCCGCCGAAGCCCGCGTTTAAAGCAAACCAATTCAGAGCGCCGTTCCGCGACAAATCGGGACGGCGCTCTTCTATTCGGTCATCCCGTCCTTCAATCCGTCATCCCGTCCTTCAATCCGTCATCCCGGCGAAAGCCGGGACCCCCTGAATAGAATCAATCGAGCGGTGCTGCCCAGTTTGGCCAAGTTAAATGGGTCCCGGCTTGCGCCGGGATGACGGTTGGGGGCAGCTGAGAACATCGGCAGGCTTCACTCAATCCTCCCTCCGCGCGCGCGCGTGGGGAGGGTGGCTCCCCCGGCCCTGAGCCGGGGGAGCCGGGTGGGGCATCTACTCCCCGATGATCAGCGGATTGCTGTTGGGCGGAACCGGCTTCGACCAGAAGATCTGCACCGCCCATAATTCATCGCCGCGCTGGATAACGCCGGTCGAGACGAACTCGTAATCCCGCTTCATCAGGTTGCGCCGGTGCCCGCCGCTGTCGAGCCACAGGTCGAACAGGGCCTTGGCCTTCATCTTGCCGGCCGGGCCCTTCTTGCGGTCGCTGGCGGCATTTTCGCCGCGCGCCCGGTAGAGCTCGGCCGCCTCGACATAGGCGCCGAAGCGCTGGTCGAAGGAATGGCCGGCCCGCGATTTATGGCTCGATTTGCCGGCAAACATCATGTCGGCCGCTTGCGCCCGGGCGGCCTCGCGCATCATGTCGGACGCGACGAGGCCCTTGCGCCCATTCGCCTTGCGGTAGGACGAGACGAGCCCGTCGAGATAGGCCTCGAGATCGGGCCGGGCGCCCGAGTTTTCCGGCAGCCCGGTCAGGACCGAACGCGCATATTGCGCATAGTTGCCGGCCGCCTGCGCCGGCGCGCCGGCCGGCAGAAGCGCAACAAGGAGGCACAGGAACAGGGTCCGAAGTCTGAATTTGCTCATGGTTGGTCGCATAACATGGTGGAATGGATGAAACAGCAGTTTTGTCGTCCCGCTTGACGGCGACTTCGGGCTTTCTTAAGGCGAAGACAAAGGGGAGAGACTCATGGCCCGTCAGCTGCCGGTCGGAACCTGCCTGGGGCACGCCGTCACGAGCGTTCGCAACAATCTCGGTCAGGCTTTCCACGTCAGCTGGCCCTGGCTTCTACGGCTTCTTCGTCGAGAACCGCGATTTCTGAGTTGCCGCCGCCGTCCCGTGACGATTGCCGATAGGGTTGAAGCCCCGCTTGACGGAGACTTCCGGCCTTCCTAAGGCGGAACATTACAAGGGAGAGAAAACATGGCGCGCAAGCTTCCGGCCGGACGATGTTTCGTTCATGCCTTGAAAAGTGTACGAAACAACATTGCCTATGCTTTCCGGATCACCTGGCCATGGTACGCGATCCTGATTCCGCTTGGCCTTGGCACATCGTATCTCATCGACAATCTGACCGGCGGTGACCCACAAAAAATTATCACTCCGTCCGTAATAGCGATCTATCTGGTTCTCATGGGCGTCACCCTAGTCGCTTTCGCGTCCATCGCGGTCAATTGGCACCGCTATATTCTCCTCGACGAAGTGCCGCAAGGCAGCGAGATCTTCCGGCTGGACGAAAAGACATGGCGCTATCTGGGAAACGTCTTGCTGATATTCCTCATCGTCGCCGCAATATCCGCGCTGGTCTGGGGTGTGCTGTTCACCGCATCGACGGCCGGCGGCTTCCTGGCATTCCTTACGCTCATTCTGTTCATCGTCACTATCTTTTTTGTCGCTGCTCTGTTCTTTAGGCTGAGCATCAAGCTTCCCGCGATTGCCTTGGGACGGCGAGACTTCGGCCTCGGGGATGCATTGGTCGCAACAAAGGACAATACCTTACGGCTGGTGCTCCTCGCCTTGCTGCACTTCGTGGCTGCCTTTGCCGCAATATTGGCGATAGTGCTCCTGGTGATTGCCGCTGCCTATCTCAGCCCGATGCTGGGATTCGTCATCGGCTCTATCCTCCAGGTTCTCTTCAACTGGATATTCTCGATCTTCGGCATCACCCTGCTGACGTCGCTTTACGGCTTCTTCGTCGAGCAACGCGATTTCTGAAACATCGTCATCCCGGCGAAAGCCGGGACCCCCTGAATAGAACCAACCGGGCGGCGCTGCTCGTGTTG
>CAZICN010000375.1:0-1290 GCA_964537655.1 uncultured Aestuariivirga sp. | reverse complement strand
CTACTCCGCCGCCATCTTCGTCTTGCGCGGCAGCAGCGCCTTGAAGTCGTCCGGCGTGATCGTCTCCTTCTCGAGCAGGATCTTCGTTCCTGCCTGCAAGTCCTTGTGCCGACTCGTCAAAATCTTCTTGGCGCGGCCATAGGCTTCATCGATCAGCCGCTTGACCGCGAGGTCGATCTTCTCCGCCGTCTCGTCCGAATAATCCTTCTGGCGCATGCCGATGACATTGTCGCCGAGATAGCTCGAGCCCTGCCTTTCGAACACCGCCTGGCCCAGCTCCTTCACCATGCCGAAGCGCGTCACGATCTGGCGCGCGATGTCGGTGGCGCGCGTGATGTCGTCGGCAGCACCCGTCGATATCTCCTTGAAGATCAGCTCTTCCGCGGCGCGCCCCGCCATCAGCACCACCATGCGGTTCTTGAGTTCCTGCGTGGTGATCAGGAACTTGTCCTCGGTCGGGCGCTGCATCGTATAGCCGAGGGCGCCGATCGAGCGCGGGATGATGGAAATCTTCTGCACCGGATCGGCGCCCTCGAGGGAGGCGGCGGCGAGCGCATGTCCCATCTCGTGATAGGCGACGCGTTTCTTGTCCTCGGGGTTGAGGACGCGGCTCTTCTTCTCGGAGCCGGCGATGAGGCGTTCGAACGCCTCGACGAAATCCTTCATGGTGACGCTCCTGGCGCCGCGCCGCGTGGCGAAGATCGCCGCCTCGTTGATGAGATTGGCGAGATCGGCGCCGGCGAAGCCCGCCGTCAGCTGCGCCAGCTCCTCGAGATCGACATCCTTGTCGGCCTTGATCTTCTTCATGTGGACTTTCAGGATCTCGACGCGGCCCGATTTGTCCGGCCGGTCGACCACCACTTGCCGGTCGAAGCGCCCGGCCCGGAGCAGCGCCGGATCGAGGATTTCGGGCCGGTTGGTGGCGGCGAGCAGCACGATGCCTTCGCGCGGATCGAAGCCGTCGAGCTCGGTGAGGAGCTGGTTGAGCGTCTGCTCCTTCTCGTCATTGCCGCCGAAGCTCGGGCCCGAGCGCGCCTTGCCCAGCGCGTCGAGCTCGTCGATGAAGATGATGCAGGGGGCGGCCTTGCGCGCCTGCTCGAACAGGTCGCGCACCCGCGCGGCGCCTACGCCCACGAACATTTCCACGAATTCGGAGCCCGAGATCGAGAAGAACGGCACTTTCGCCTCGCCGGCGACGGCGCGCGCGATCAGCGTCTTGCCGGTGCCGGGCGGGCCCACCAGCAATATGCCGCGCGGAATGGTGGCGCCCAGCCGCTCGAATTTCTCCTT
>CAZICN010000374.1:0-3674 GCA_964537655.1 uncultured Aestuariivirga sp. | reverse complement strand
GTCGAGCGTATAGGGAATGATGAGATGCCGGCCGCCCTGCGGCCTCTCGACCCAATAAGGCAGGTCGTCGGCATAGGCATCGGAGGAATAGAGGAAGCCACCCTCCTCCATCACCAGGCGCGTCGTGTTGACCGAGCAGCGCCCGGTATACCAGCCGAGCGGCCGCTCGCCCACGATCTCGGTGTGAAGGCGTATCGCCTCGTCGAGATGGGCGCGCTCGTCGGCCTCGGCGTAATCGCGATATTCGATCCATTTGAGACCATGGCTGGCGATCTCCCAGCCCGCCTCCTTCATCGCCTGCGTCTGGTCGGGCGAGCGCGCCAGCGCCGTCGCCACGCCATAGATGGTGAGCGGGATCTTGCGCCCGGTGAACATCCGCCACAGGCGCCAGAAGCCGGCGCGGGCGCCATATTCATAGATCGATTCCATGTTCCAGTGGCGCTGGCCCGGCCAGGCCTGCGCGCCGACGATCTCGGACAGGAAGGCTTCCGACGCGGCATCGCCATGCAGGATGCAGTTCTCGCCGCCCTCTTCATAGTTGAGTACGAATTGCACCGCGACATGGGCGCCGCCCGGCCATTTCGGGTCGGGGATGGCGCGGCCGTAGCCTTTCATGTCGCGAGGGTAGGTTTTGTTCATGTCACGACTCTTCTTTCATGGACCTTGCGGCCGGCAATATAGGTGGCGCGGATGGCGCGGTCATCGCCGAGGATCGCCAGCGCGAACAGCATGTCTTCCAGCGACTGCGACAGTTCCTGGCGACTCGCCAGGACTTTCGTCGCCCGCGGATCGATCACCACGATATCGGCCCATTTGCCGCTGTCGAGTGCGCCGATCTCGTCTTCGAGCCTCAGGATCTGCGCGTTGCGCCGCGTCGCCAGGTGGAACAGCTCGAGTGCCGTGGGCTTGTAGCCCGCGAGCATCTGCACCTTGTAGGCGGCGCCCAGGGTGGCGAGCATGGAATAGCTGGTGCCGCCGCCGACATCCGTCCCCAGAGCGAGCCGCACCGGGCGCGACCTGTCGCCCAGATGCGCCATGCTCATCAGCCCGGACCCCAGGAACATGTTCGAGGTCGGGCAATGGGCGACGATCGAGCCGGTTTCCGACAGGCGACGGCATTCGCGCTCCGACAGATGGATGCCATGGGCGAAGAGACTGCGCTCGCCCAGGAGGCCGAAGCGGTCATAGACGTCGGTATAGTCCTTGTCTTTCGGATAGAGCTCGCGGATGCGCGCGATCTCGCCCGGGCTCTCCGACAGATGCGTCTGCATCAGCGCGCCGGGAAGCGCCTTCAGGAGATCGCCCGCGGCCCTGAGCTGCGCTTCGCTCGAGGTGACGGCGAAGCGCGGCGACACGGTGTAGCGCAGCCGGCCCTTGCCGTGCCATTTGCGATAGAGCGCCTCGCTCTCGAGTGCCCCCGCCTCGGCGCTGTCGCGCACTTGCGCCGGCACGTCGCGGTCCATCATGGTCTTGCCGGTGATGATCGCCATGCGCCGTCGCCCGGCGGCCCCGAACAGCGCCTCGGCGCATGCGCGATGCACCGAGGAGAAGACCATGGCCGAGGTGGTGCCATGCTCGACCAGCCGGTCGAGGAAGATCTCGGCGGCCGTGGCGGCATAGTTCGGATCGCCGTAGCGCGCCTCTTCCGGGAAGGTGAAGCGGTTGAGCCAGTCGAGCAGGTCCCGACCCGGCGCCGCCAGCATGCGGTATTGCGGGAAATGGATATGGGCGTCGATGAAGCCCGGCATGATCAGGCAGTCGCCGAAATCATCGGCCGGCAGCCCGTGATGGATCGCGGGCAGCGCCCGGCGCGCACCCCGCCACAGGATGCGCCCGTCATCGCCGATGACGACGGCGCCCTGCGGCTCGTGCACATGGTCTTCGGGCGTCACGCCGAAGGTCAAGAGCCCGCCTGTGACGATGCGGGTCATGCCGCGACCCGGTCCTCGAGCCTGAAGCGGAAGATGCGGGCGATCTGCGTCAGGGCGGTGTCGAACTCGACCTCCGGGCGGTTGGCGATGCGCGCCTCGAAGGCCTGCAGGATCTGCCCCTTGGTGGCACCCTTGACCGCGAAGATGAAGGGGAAACCGAAGCGCGCCTTGTAACCTTCATTGAGTTCGGTGAAGCGCTCGAACTCGGCCGGCGTCAGCCGGTCGAGGCCCGCACCCGCCTGCTCCTGCGAGGAGTCCTCGGTGAGCTTCGCCCGGGTCGCGAGATCGGGATGGGCGCGGATGAGGGCGAGCTTCGCCGCCTCGGGAGCAGCGCGCATCGCCGCCTCGAAGGCGGCGACGAGATCGTCGCGTCGGGCGAAGGGCCGGCTGAGCCAGGCCTTGTCCGCCACCCAGGACGAATGCTCGGCCACGTCGCCGAAGGCGGCGACGAAATCCGCCCGCGGCATGGCGTTGATGTCGGCGAGCGGCATCATTGGCCGGCGAGCCAGGCGCCGAGCCGGGCGCGCTCGTCATCGGTCATCGCCGTCTCGTTGCCGAGCGGCATCGATTTGTTGCGCACGGCCTGTGCCTCGATCTGGGTCCTGTAGCGGCGAAGCTCGTCCAGCGTCTCGAGCGCCACGCCCTTGGGCGCCTCCTTGAAGCCCTGATGTGTCGGTTTCACGGCATGGCACATGGTGCAGTTCTTGGCGGTGATGGCGAGAACCTCCTCGTCGGAGACGGTGAGGCCCTCGCCGATCCTCTGCGCCGGCTCGGTCAGCCACAGAGCGGCGGCGAGCGCGCCGAAGATGATCGGCAGGGTCCAGGCGATCTCCTCGATGCCGTCGCCCACTTCGTGGCGCACGAGGAAATGACGCAGCGACGCGCCGCCGAGCACGATCAGGCCGACCAGGATCCAGGCCTGCGGATGATTGGTGATCATCGGATAGTGGTTGGCGATCATCATCAACAGGACCGGCAAGGTCAGATAGGTGTTGTGGAGCGAACGCTGCTTGCCGGTGATGCCGAAGCGCGGGTCCGGCGCCTCGCCCTTGAGGAGGGCGGCGGTGATCTTCCTCTGGTTGGGAATGATGACGGCGAAGACATTGGCGGCCATCATCGTGCCGATGAAGGCGCCGACATGAATGAGGGCGCCGCGGCCGCCGAACACATGGGTGAAGCCATAGGCGGCGATGAGGATGAGGGCGAAGACGGCGAGCGCCAGGAGGCCCGGGCGGTGCACGAGTGCCGAGCGGCACAGCGCATCATAGATGAACCAGCCCGCGACGAGGCTCGCCAGCGAAATGGCGATGGCCTGCCAGGGGGTGAGCGGCAGGACGGCGGGATCGATCAGATAGGTCGTCGCGTTCAGATAGAACTGCACGATGAGCAGCAGGAAGCCGGTGAGCCAGGTGAGATAGGCTTCCCATTTGAACCAGATGAGATCGGGCGGCAGGTCGGCCGGGGCGACCGAATATTTCTGCACGTGATAGAAGCCGCCGCCATGCACTTCCCAGGCCTCGCCATAGACGCCCGCGGGCACGCCCTGGCGGCGCTTCAGCGAGAAATCCAGCGCCACGAAATAGAACGACGTGCCGATCCAGGCGATGCCGGCGATCATATGCGCCCAGCGCAGCAGCAGGTTGAGCCAGTCCGCAATGGAAGGATCGAGCATCACAAGGTCTTCGATAATTCTCCCTCCACCGCCAAGGGCGGAGAGGGTGGCGCGCGGAACGCGCGACGGGT
>CAZICN010000373.1:1785-3676 GCA_964537655.1 uncultured Aestuariivirga sp. | reverse complement strand
GGCCACCCGGTCGAGCTCGGCGATGCCGGTTTCGATCCGCGGCGGTGCGGCCGTGTCGCCCTTGAGCCCGACCAGCCGCGAGGCGCGGCCCTTCGGCAGGCTCGCCCCTTTGGCGCCCGACAGCGGCGTCGGGGCCGCTTCCTCGACTATGGTGTTCCATTCGCCGCAATTGTCGCAGCGCCCTGCCCATTTCGACGAGACGGCGCCGCAGGACTGGCAGACGAATTGGGATGTCGCTTTGGCCATGGCCCTATTTGGCGTGCCGGGGCGAGTCAGGCAAGGAGGTTCCATCCCGCAGCGAACCTGCCGCAACGGCCGAGCAGGTTCCACCCGCCGAACTTTGCCGGTTGCCTCATTCTCACAAGATTCCGGCGCTAGAGAATTGGTCATCGCACTGGCGCATGGTCAGGCCGCCGACGAAACGAGTGGTCGTGATCCATGTAGGGCTGAGGAAAGGAAGTGGACATGAGCCAGTCTCCCTTCACCCCGGAAGAGCTCGATGATCTGGTCGCTGTCTTCGAGGAGGCGTGCCGGGAAGCCGATGCCGAGGATTGTCCCGAGACCCGCGACTGGATCGCCAGCCGGATATTCAAGGCCGCACTCGAAGGCGAGCGCGATCTCGACAAGCTCAAGTCGCGGGCGATGCCGGGCGCGTGACCGAAGCGGCGAGCCCGCCATCGGTCAGCGGCGCCCAGCGCTCGGCCTCGACGAGATCCTTTGCCAGCAAGGCGCGCGACAGCGCCACCAGAAGATCCGTCTGCGTGACGATGCCGGCGATCCTGCCCGCATCGTCGACGATGATCACTGCATGCGTGCGCCCATTGCTGAGGAGCGGGACCAGGCTGGTGACCGGCGCATCGGGCCGTGCCGTCACGGCCGGCGATATCTTGTCCGTGATGCGATCGGACCCCGCCGCGATCTCGCGCAAGCCGATCGTCCCGGCGAGCTGACCTTCGGCATCGAGCACGGGAAGGGTGCGGATGTCGTGCTCGAGAAGCAGGCGGCGGGCCCGCTCGCTCGCGGCGTTCCGGTCGACGGTGACGACATCGCGCGACATGATCTCGCGGCTCGCCATCTCGCCATGTGACCGCATCAGGATCTGGGTCTCGACCTCGCGCAGCAAGCGGTCGAGGTCCTGGCGGTCGATGTCATAGCTTTCGCCCATCTTGGCCAGGGCGGCGTCGATGTCCTCATCCTTGAGGCCGACCCGCAGCGGCGCCGGCTGGTCGCGCGTCTTGTGCTCGTTGATCGCCGGCGGTGCCGGCATATGCGGGTAGGTCCGCCTCGCCAATCGGTGGAAACCTATGCCGATGAGAACGAGGAGGACCGAGTTCAAGGCGATCGGCACGAAGGGAAACAGGAAGCCGGCATTGGTGACGGCGCTGCCGCCAATGACCGCGGTCAGGGCCGCGGCGCCGCCCGGCGGGTGCAGGCTGCGCGTGAAGGACATGGCGACGATGGCGAGCGCCACGGCCAGGCCGGTGGCATAGAGCGGATCGGGCAGGAGCTGCGCGACGATGACGCCGACCAGGGCCGAGATCGTATTACCTCCGACAATGGGCCAGGGCTGAGCGAGGGGGCTCGCCGGCACGGCGAAGAGAAGGACGGCGGAGGCCCCGATGGGAGCCACGATCAGCGGCAGGAACGGATCAGGTCCGAACACCAGGCTGCAGACGAAGCCCGTCAGGCATATCCCGAAGAACGTGCCGAGGCTGGCGATCAGGCGCTCGCGCAGCGTGGCGCCGGCGAGAATGGGTGTGAACCATCGGAAACTGGAACGTGACATCGGACAGGAAGGAAATGCTTGGCGAGGGGCAGCGGTGAGTACCACCTCGGAGAGAGCTGTCAAGAAGAGGCCTCGCGGGGCGGCAATGCGCCGGGCGCGCGGCCG
>CAZICN010000373.1:0-1685 GCA_964537655.1 uncultured Aestuariivirga sp. | reverse complement strand
AGAGAGCTGTCAAGAAGAGGCCTCGCGGGGCGGCAATGCGCCGGGCGCGCGGCCGTGGGACGCACAGCGCCGGTGCGCTTCCTATCTGCGGATGTCGAACGTGATCTTCCCGTCGCAAATGGTGACGGCGGGCTTGACCGTCGCAAGCTCGGCCGCGGGCGTCGCCTCGATATCGCCGTCGAGCACCACCACATCGGCGAGCAACCCCGTCTTCAACCGGCCCTTCTTGCCCTCCGCGAATTCGGTATAGGCGCCATCCGAGGTGAAGGCCGCGATCGTGTCCATCAGGCTCTGGCGCTGTGGCGGGCAGTTGGGCTCGAGCGGCGCCTGCGTCATCGCCGATTGCATGCCGAGCAGGGGATCGAGCGGCGAGACCGGCCAGTCGGACGAGAAGCTCATATGGGCGCCGGCCTGGCGCAGCGTCTGCCACGCATAGGCGAAGGGCAGTTTCCCGCCGATGCGCTCGCGGCAGGGCTCGAGCGGTATGCCCGGCACGCCGAGGCCCACGATCGGCTGCATCGAGGCGACGACGCCCAGTTCCCTGAAACGCGGAATGTCGGCGGGATCGATGACTTCGATATGCTCGATGCGATGGCGCGAGTCGCGCCTGCCATTCGCCCTGCGCGCCGCTTCGAAGCCGTCGAGCGTGCGCCTGACCCCGCCGTCTCCGATCGCATGCACGCTGATCTGCAGCCCATGCCTGTCGGCGCGCGTCGCCACCTCGTTGAACTGGTCGGCGGTGAAGAGCGGCTGGCCGCGCACGCCCGGATGGTTCGGATAGTCGTCGAGCATCAGCGCCGTCATCGATTCGAGCACGCCGTCCATGAAGATCTTGACGCGGCCCGAATAGAGCATGTCGTCATTGTAGCGGGCACGCATTTCGAGCGCTTCGTCGACGCGTTCGGGCGCGAAATAATTCTTCTGGTGCCACGGCACCTGCACCCGGCAGATGAGCTCGCCCTCATGGCGCAACGCATCGAGCAATTCGAGCTGATAGAAATTGCCGTCCATATTGTGGATGGAGGTGATGCCGAGCGAGGCGCAGTAGGCGAGGCCGCGCCTGATCGCCGTCATGTCGGTCCGCCGCTGCGCCGGCGTGGCTGGCGGCACCGGATCCTCGCCGGTGCCGATGCCGAGACCTTCACGGCCCTGGGTAGGGGTGAGGTTGAAGACCGGCCCATAGGCCGCCGGCTCCTTGAGTTCGCCGGTGGCGAGCCCGTCCGCCCCCATGACGATCTCGTTGCCGGGGGGCAGCTCGCGTCCCTTGAGGAGATCGGTCACCTCGAGGGCCCTGGTATTGGCCCAGACCGTGTGGTGATCGAAACAGCACAGGATAAACGGCCGGTCGGGCAGCATCCGGTCGAGATCGTGCCGGGTGATGACGCCGTTGGGCCGGACCATCGTGTAATTGGCGCCATTGGCGACGATGATCCTGTCATCGGGCCGCGTCCGCGCATAGTCGCGCACCACCCTGGAGAGAGCCTCGATGCCTTCGAGCCCTGTCACCATCAGGCTGTCGAGCTCGACTGCGCCCATGAACAGATGCATGTGGCTCTCGATGATACCGGGAAGGACGGTCTTGCCCCGGGCATCGACAAGCTGGGTGTGTTTCGCCTTCAGGCCGGCAATGTCGCCCGCACGGCCCACGGCGAGGAGGCGATTGCCGGTGATCGCCAGCGCCTCGG
>CAZICN010000372.1:1841-3683 GCA_964537655.1 uncultured Aestuariivirga sp. | reverse complement strand
AGCACCACCGAGTGCTCCTGCAGGTTGTGGCCTTCGCCGCCGATGTAGCTGATCACTTCGTAGCCGTTGGTGAGGCGCACCTTGGCGACCTTGCGCAGGGCCGAGTTCGGCTTCTTCGGCGTGGTCGTGTAGACGCGCGTGCAGACGCCGCGCTTCTGCGGGCAAGCCTGCATCGCTGGCACCTTGCTCCGGTATGTCGGCGCGGAGCGCGGCTTGCGGATGAGCTGGTTGATCGTCGGCATAGGGCCTTGTCTCTACCTTCGCAAAACTGTTCTGAGCCCGAACGATGTTCCCATCGCGCATGACCAAAAGCGCTGGCGCACCGGGCTCATGAAGGTGCACAGCGCCTCAAAACCAGAGGACCACTGCCGGCAGGCTTGTGGTCGTGACCTTGAATGTTCAAAGTGTGTTTTCCGTCAGCGTTTAAGTGCGCGAAGCACCTACTGCCTGCCGCCTGAAAACGAGCGGAACATACTGGGGCATCCCCACCCCGTCAACCCCTGAAAGCAAGAAAATTACGCTATTTCTGCTGCGGCCAAATTGCCGCAATCGCGCCATATCCTCGCCCCTTACGGCCGCCAATATCGCCCCGGACGGTGAAACCAGACCTTCGAGAGGGAGAATATTCGATGATGCTGGCCCAGCCCGCCTGGTGGCACGAACTCCATACATGGGAACCCGAGATTGCCCTGGCCTTCTATGGCCGCACCCTTGGGTGGAAATTCGATTCGACGACCCTGCCCGATGGCGGCAGCTATTGGATCGCTCGCAAGGACAACAAGCCCGTAGGCGGCGTCTTCGAGCTTACATCACCGCATTATTCGGACATCCCCTCGCATTGGATGACCTATCTGACGGTTTCCGACATCGAGAAGGCCGAGCAGGACACCGTCCGTGAAGGCGGCGAGGTTATGCGCCCCTCCGCCCATATACCAGGGGTCGGCAAGCTGGCGGTCGTCAGCGATTCGGCCGGCGCCCTCATTGGCCTCATCGAGCCAGAGCGCAATATGGCGCCGGCGATGGCCAACTGACACAATCTCTACCCTAGAGGTAACTCCGTAACGGGGCCCATGATCAGATCATGGCCCCGATTCTCTTTCTGAACTGGCCCTGGAATCACGTCCCGAATCTGAAAGACTGCCCGGACACGAAAAGGGGCGTCCCATGGCGGATCCGGATATCGACTGGTCGACCGAGGGCATCATCGCCCGCCGCGATAATTATTACGCTGCGTCACAGAGAGCCTTTGTTCCCTACAAGACCCCACTGATCTTCGCGCGCGGCGAGCGCCAGTATCTCTGGGACGAGAAGGGCAAGAAGTATCTCGACCTCCTCGGCATGAATGTCTGCATCTCGGTCGGCCATGCCCATCCGGCGGTGACCCGGGCGGTCGAAGAGCAGATCCGCCAGCTCCAGCACTGCACCACGATGTTCTATCACCCGGTGCCGGCCCATTTCGCCGAGGAGCTCGCCCGGCGCATGCCCCAAGGCCAGGATTGGGTGGTGCATTTCACCAATAGCGGCACCGAGGCGATCGATCTGGCGCTCATCATGGCCCAGAGCTTTACCGGCAATATCGACATGCTGGCGCTGCGCAATGCCTATCACGGCGCCACCATCGGCGCCCAGTCGCTCACCGGCATCTCGGGCTTTCGCCACAACATCCCCCTGCTCGGCGGCATCCACCACATCGCCAATCCCGATCACTATCGCGGCATTTTCGGCGACGACACCGCAGCCTATCTGAGCGAGATCGACCGCACGATCCAGTATGCGACACCGGGACGGCTCGCCGGCTTCATCGTCGAGCCCATCCAGGGCAATGGCGGCATCGTCGAACTG
>CAZICN010000372.1:0-1831 GCA_964537655.1 uncultured Aestuariivirga sp. | reverse complement strand
CTTAAGAATAGACCAGCTGGTTGGCGAGCTCGAGAACTGCCGGCAGGCTATCTGAAATCCGCAACCGGGAAAGTGCGCGATGCCGGCGGCATTCTGATTGTCGATGAGGTGCAGTCGGGTTTCGGCCGTACCGGCGACAACTTCTGGGGCTTCGAGCATCACGACGTGCTGCCCGAGATCGTCGTCATGGCGAAGGGCATCGGCAATGGTTTCCCCCTGGGCGCCGTGGTGGCGCGCCGCGACGTCGCCGAAAGCCTCGCTAAGAAATTCTTCTTCAACACCTATGGCGCGAGTCCGATGGCCTGCGCTGCCGGACGCGCCGTCCTCAAGGTGATCGACGAGGAGAAGCTGCAGCAGAATTCGAGGACGGTCGGCGCCGCGTTGAAAACGGTGCTCGACCGCCTGCATCAGAAGTACCAGATCATTGGCGAGGTGCGCGCCCACGGGCTGATGCTGGCGCTCGAGCTGGTCAGCGACCGCAAGAGCAAGGCGCCGGCGACGAAGGAGACGGCGGAGATCTTCGAAAAGACGCGCGAACAGGGCATTGTGGTGAGCAAGTCCGGCGCCAACCGCAACATTCTCAGAATGGTCCCGCCCATGTGCATTCAGATCGAGGACGTGGCATGGGTGGAAGAGGCGCTCGACCGCTGCTTCGCCGGCTACTGACTCTGGGGACTCAACCGATGTCCGTCCTGACTCTCGGGCTTGGATCGTTTTTCGTGCTCCTTGCCGCCATCGTTCGCGGCTATTCGGGCTTCGGCTTTTCGCTCCTCGTCATCACCTCGCTCTCGCTGCTGATGGCGCCGGCGACTTTCATTCCCTCGATCTTCATGCTGGAGATCGCCGCCAGCATCCACATGCTCCCGGGCATCTGGCGCGACATCCATTGGCGTTCACTGGCCCCGCTTATCGTCGGCTGTGCCATCGGCACTCCCCTGGGCGTCTGGTTGCTCGCCAATGTGCCGGCGCCACCGATGCAGATCGCGCTCGCGGTCTTCGTCCTGGTGGCGGTCTGGCTTCTCTGGAAGGGATTTGCCCTGAAGACGATGCCCGGAAACGCAGCCTCGAGCGCCGTCGGCGCCGCGTCCGGCCTCGCCAATGGCGCCTTTGGCATTGGCGGGCCGCCGGTGATCCTGTTCTACTTCGCCTCGCCCGCCGGCAATGTCGCGGGGCGCGCCTCGCTCATCACCTACTTCATGCTGACCGACCTGATCGGGCTCGCTTTCCTGAGCCGCGAGGCGCTGATCACCTGGGACACGGTCTATCTGGCGGCCCTGTTCCTGCCGGCGCTCATCCTCGGCGTCTGGATCGGCGCGCGCAGCTTCAAGAGCGCCGATCCCACGACGTTCCGCAAATGGGTGCTGGTCCTCCTGGCGGTCCTTGCGGTGCTGTCGGCGGCACAGGGAGTGGCCGCCTATTTGCGCGGCTGACCGCTTCGCGTCAGGCGGCATTCTGGGGTATGAAGGCGCAACCGTTGCTTGGGAGCGCATCCATGTCAGCCCGACTGGAAATCCGACAATACAATGGGGGTGGCCGGCACTCCCACGACCATGTCCAGGTTCTCTTTCCCCTGCGCGGCGCGATGCGGCTGGCCGTCGAGGGCTGCGTCGATGTCGTGGCGAACCATAGTGTCGCCGTCATTCCGCGGGAAAGCGAGCACGATTTCAGCCCCAGCGCCGATTGCCGCCTGCTGGTGCTCGATGTCGAAGAGGCGGCGTTCGCGCGCGGCAGATTGCGCGGCGACGCCTCCATCGTTACGCCCGTCGAGCCCTGGCTCTGGCGTCTCTTCAGCCTTCTGGGGTCGGAGGTAGAAGCCGATCGCAGGCGCGCC
>CAZICN010000371.1:0-3686 GCA_964537655.1 uncultured Aestuariivirga sp. | reverse complement strand
GCATCTCCTGGGGTTCGACCATATCGAAGAGGCGGACGCCGAACGCATGGAAAGTGCAGAGATCGCCATCCTGGCCGGGCTCGGCCTGCCGGATCCTTATCTCTCATGAGCGACATAGGCCCCTCTCCCAAGCCCGACAGCCTGATCGCCAGGCTGAAGGGCCTGTTCTCCTCCGAACGTGACGCGACGCTGAGACAGAGCCTCGAAGGCGTCATTGCCAGCCATGACGCGCAAAATCCCGCCGACACCATGCGCGCCGAAGCGAAGTCGATGATGCTCAACCTCATCAAATTCGCCGACCTGCGCGTCGATGACGTCATGGTTCCGCGCGCCGATATCGTGGCGATCGAGGCGAGCCTCACGACGCGGGAGCTGCTCGAACGCTTCGTCGATGCCAATCATTCGCGCATGCCGGTTTACCGAGAGTCACTCGACGATCTCTCCGGCATGATCCACATCAAGGATCTGGTGCGCTGGCTGACCCAGAAAGGCGCCAAGACGCGGCGGCGCAAGGGGGCGAAGGAAACAGCCTTGATGTCCCTTTCCCTGACGGCGACCGATCTTGCCACCGAGGTCAAGGCGCTCGGCATCACCCGCGAAGTCCTGTTCGTGCCGCCTTCGATGCCGGCCGCCGATCTCCTGGTCAAGATGCAGTCGACCCATATCCATATGGCGATCGTCGTCGATGAGTATGGTGGCACCGACGGGCTGGTTTCGATCGAGGACCTGGTCGAGCAGATCGTCGGTGATATTTCCGACGAGCATGACTCCGACGAGGAACTGATCGTCGGCAATGGTGATGGCACCTTTACCGCCAGTGCCCGTGCCGGCCTGGAGGAGCTAGAGCTGCTGCTCGGCGTCGACTTCCTGCCCGAAGAGCGCGATGAGGAAACCGACACGCTGGGCGGCTTGATCTTCTCGATGTTCGGCCGCGTGCCGGTGCGCGGTGAATTGCTGCGCCATGCGAGCGGCGTCGAGTTCGAGATCCTCGAGGCCGATCCGCGCCGCGTCAAGCGGGTGAAGATCCGTCCCCCCGTGCCCCAGCCACCGGCAGGGGCGGAAGCGGCGGTATCAGAAGACAAGTCCGGCTGACAGGAGCTGCAGGCCGAAGATCACGAAGATGACGCCGGCACCTGCGGTGATGTACCGCTCGGCGCGCGAATAGGCGGCAAGTGCTCCCGGGCGGGTGAGGAGCCAGAGGCAGACCAGGTAGTAGCTTGCCGACATGGCGACCATCAGGACGACGCCTGCGAGGCCGATCCACAGCGGCGCATGAATGACCGATGTGGTGGCGAACAGGCTCGCCACGAAAGCCAGCGTCTTGGGGTTCGACATATTGGTGAGAAAGCCGGCGCGGTAGGCCGAGCGAGGCGTGAGATCTATG
The DNA here is from genome assembly GCA_964537655.1 of uncultured Aestuariivirga sp. Taxonomy (GTDB): domain Bacteria; phylum Pseudomonadota; class Alphaproteobacteria; order Rhizobiales; family Aestuariivirgaceae; genus Taklimakanibacter. The sequence goes on along the minus strand of CAZICN010000371.1, from coordinate 2,302 downwards.
GCCGGCCGCAGCGTCCTGAGCACGCCTGGCCCGCCGGCCCAGGCCGAGCGCGCCAGCACGAAGCCACGCCAGAGGAGATAGAGCCCGCCCAGCACCTGAACGGTGCGGAAAGCGCCGGGGAAACGTTCGATGAACCAGGAGAGGCCGAACAGCCCCGAAAGCGCCCAGATCAGCATGGCGCTCTGGATGCCGGCGACCGAGGCCAGCGCCACGGGTCGCGGCTTGCTGACCGCGAGCCAGGTGAAGAGCAGCATATTGGGCCCGGGCGTGAGGACGGCCACGAGCCAGAAGGCGGCAAAGGGAACGAGGCTCTCTAAACCGGGCGCGTGATCGGGAAAAGGGGGCACCGGTTTTCCTTGCCGTCACGCGCCGTCGGGAGAGATCACAGCATCGAGGGCAACACGCGGTCGGGAGGTTTGTGCCCGTCGACCCAGGTCTTGATGTTGATGATGACCTTCTCGCCCATGTCGATGCGGCCCTCGATCGTGGCTGAACCCATATGCGGCAGGAGAACGGCCTTCTTGGCCTTGAGCAGGCGCGGATTAACCGCCGGCTCATGCTCGAAAACGTCGAGCCCGGCGCCGCCGAGCTCGCCCGCTTCCAGCATCCGGGCAAGCGCATTTTCGTCGATCACCTCGCCACGCGCCGTGTTTACGATGATGGCGTCGGGCCGCAGGAGCTTGAGGCGCCGCGCCGACAGGAGATGGTAGGTGGCGGGCGTGTGCGGGCAGTTCACCGATACGATATCCATCCGCGCCAGCATCTGGTCGAGGCTTTCCCAATAGGTCGCGTCGAGCTCTTCAGCAATCTTGGCATGGACGGGCTTGCGGTTGTGGTAATGGATCTGGAGGCCGAAGGCCTTGGCGCGCCGGGCGACCGCCTGGCCGATGCGGCCCATGCCGATGATGCCGAGTCTCTTGCCCCAGATGCGGTGGCCCAGCATCCAGGTCGGCGACCAGCCCTGCCAGCTGTTGTCGGGTCCGATTACGGCCGCCCCTTCGGTGATGCGCCGGGCTACGGCCATGATGAGGGCCATGGTCATGTCGGCGGTGTCCTCGGTGAGGACGCCCGGCGTATTGGTGACGGTGATGCCGCGGGCGACCGCCGTCTCGACATCGATATTGTCCACACCGGTGCCGAAATTGGCGATGAGCTTGAGCTGGTCCCCGGCCTGGCCGATCACAGCCTTGTCGATGCGGTCGGTGACGGTCGGGACCAGCACTTCCGCCTGTTTGACCGCCTCGATCAGTTCGGCGCGGCTGAAAGCGTGGTCGTCGGAGTTGAGCCGGGCGTTGAACAGCTCCATCATCCGGGTCTCGACCACGTCGGGAAGCTTGCGGGTGACGATGACCAGGGGTTTGCGCTTGGACATGAAATGTAACTCCGCGACGCCGGCCATTGAGATAATCTTAACCTTGCATAGCCAAGGCTAAGCGGAAGGTTTATAATTATCGTTGTCCGGCTCGTGTAGACGACACCTGCTGTCTAGCAGAGGGTTTGGTAAAGACAAGCCCGGAGCCCAGGGGACGGCCGTGCATCGACCGAGGGGTATGCATATGGTCAAATCAGCCGCGACGCGGCGCAGGATCGGTCCAGCGGTCCTGGGGGTTGCCTGTATTGCCATCGCCGTTGCCACGGCGTGGTCCCTCATGGCTGGGCAATCGAACAGTTCGGGCGCCGTGACCAAGGCTGCGGCCGACATCACCGGCTCGACCGGATCGGTCAACAAGGCTCTCGGGCCCTCCGGCCTGCCATTGCCGCGTTTCGTCTCGCTCAAGGCCGACAAGATCAATGTCCGGCGCGGGCCCTCGAGCGAGCATCAGGTCGCCTGGGTCTACCAGCGCAAGGGCCTGCCGGTCGAGATCACCGCCGAATTCGAGAACTGGCGGCGCATCCGCGACAGCGACGGCGATGAGGGCTGGGTCTATCAAAGCATGCTGTCCGGCAAGCGCATGGCGCTGGTGGCGCCCTGGCGCAAGGAAGAGGCGGTGCCCATGTTCAGCGGCCCGAGCACCGGTTCGAGCCTGGTCGCCATGGTCAAGGCCGGCGTCGTGGCGACGCTCGAGGACTGCACTGGCGACTGGTGCAGCCTGAGCGCGTCGGGTTATGAGGGCTGGATCGCCCAGCCGATGATCTGGGGCGCCTATCCGGGCGAGCAGGTCGAGAAATAAACTTCAGTTCTGACGGGCTTTGAGCCGGACGATGATGTCGATCCGGCCGACTTCCATGCCGGGCGGCGGTTCCGGCAGGCCCTTGATGGTCAGGTCCGTGGACGCGATGTCGAACAGCTTCCCCTCGCGCT
>CAZICN010000370.1:0-3717 GCA_964537655.1 uncultured Aestuariivirga sp. | reverse complement strand
CTGTTTTCGCCGCGCCACAGCCGGGCTTCACCCGGGCCGGACCTCGCAGCCTCGCGGCTCTCTCCCTGCCGTCATCGAGGTGAAAGCCGTGCCCCCTTCAACAAGCGAAATCCGGGCGGCGATGCCCGACCTCATGCGCCTTCATTGCCTGGCACCATCAGCTCTTTCGTAGGGCACCTTGCCCACTGCCACCATTGCATAGGCCTTCGACAGGATGCTGAGGCCCCACAGGAAAGTGAGAGTCGAGATGGCAATCTGGGCGACAGTCGTTGTCGTGGCCACCCAGGGAGACATCTGCACACTGAAGGGAACGACCGCCACGTAAGCCAGGGCAAGGACGGATGGCAGGAAATAGACCACCAGCAAGGCGCTCACCAGCCCCGGCGGAACATCGAGCCTGTCCCTGATCGCTCCATAGGCGGGCTCAACCGTGCGTATGGATATATGGGGAAACACAAGCAGCCACGATCGGGCCAGCCAGAGCACCAGGGAGAAGATCACGACGCCCATGAAAAACATCGCGAGTTGCACCGGCAGCATGATCTTCCACATGGCATCGAGCTGATCGGGAACAGCACTTGCCGGATCGATCTTCTCCATCATCGGAAAAATCCGCTCGGCTACGATAGGCAGGAGGAGCGATCCGATGATTATGTGAGCGATCAGGAACATCAATATGAACAGGAAGGCAGCCAGCGCATATTTCAGGGCCCGACGCTCCGGTATCGGCGATATCCATCCTGGCGCCTCGTTCAATAGAACCCTGCGATGCCATCCGACGGCGCCCTGGCAGAGAATGAGGAACAGATAGACGAACACGATGAGAAAGCCGGTCAGCATCGCCGCCGCCACCAAACCGCTAGCCGCCGCCGTCTCGGCGGAGAACCAGGCGGCCGCCGTCAGAAAGAAAGTGCCATAGGCAAGCACCGGCACGGCCAGCACCGGCCAGAACAGTCGAAGAGCGCTGCCGAGATTGCGACGGGCGTCGGTGAGCCCCTCGATCAACAATGCTTTCATGCCGTCCTTCCCCAGGAGGAGCATACCGCCGCGCCCAGCCCTCTGAGCGCGTCCCTATAGCCTTCGACCAGAAAAGCCATCATTGCCGTCTCTCCCCTGCCCGCGACGGTACCGTTTCTCCTGTGCGACGTCGAGAGGCGCGAAATAGGGGCTTGGAGTCCAACGCAGGATGCGAAAAGTAGATACCTGCCGTCATCCCGGCGAAAGCCGGGACCCATTCACTAGGTGAAATCCAGGCGGCGATTCCCGACTTGCAACGCTTCTATTGATCCCGGCTTTCAGCCTGCCGATAGGCAATCGACAGCACGCTCAATCCCCACAGGAAGCAGAAGATGAAGAGTCCGAGTGACAAGATCGTATACGGAATTCGGATGAGCGGCATGAGTTGCACGCTTATCGGCGTGAGCGCGTAATATACCACGCCCAGAAAGAACGGGAGGAAGGAGGTCACGAGCAGGGCGCCGACCAGTCCTGGCGGGTTGCTGATATTTCTTCTGATCTGTTCGAAGGTCGGATGCATCGGGCGAATGGAGATGTGGGGATAGACGAGAAGCCAGAACCGCCCGAGCCAGAGAATGATCGCAACGAGGGTGACGGCGGTTGCGAAGGTCGCGACCTGGATCGGCCACACGGCTTTGCGCCAGATTTCCAACTGGTCGGCAGGCGCGTGGGTGAGGTCTATATCGCCGAGTGGGGAAGTGAAGATGGAATGCAGATAGGGCAGTGAGTAATATGTAACAGCGAGATGTCCGACGAGGAAGATGAGCCCGAACACGATGACCGCCAATGCATATTTGAGGCTGCGCAGCCGCGGGACCGGTGAAGCCCAGCCGGCGGCTTCATTCAGCAGAATGCGCCGATGCCAGCCGACCGCGCCCTGGCAAAGAGCGAGAAAGGCATAGATGGTCATGGCCAGGACAAAGAACACCAGAACGAATGTGCCCGCCAGGCTATCCGCCATGGCGAAAATACCCATGCCGGCCGCGATGGCGACCCCCACGAGATAAACCAGCGCCACTGGCCAGAATAACTTCACCGCCGCGCCTAGGCCGCTGGAGACATCCCTATAGCCTGCAACCAAGAACGCGATCATCGCCGTCTCTCCCCTGCCAGCGACGTTACCGTTTCTCCTGTGCGACGTCGAGAGCGCCGAACACGGGCTTGAAGTCTAAGACCCAACCTCGACATGGATGTGATCGTCATGGCGGGCGGCGCGGCAGCCCTGGAAGCGGATCAGGGGCGAAGCGATGCCGAGCCGCTTCGCCATGTGGGGCTCGAGCAGGATCTTGGTGACGCCGTGCCCTGGCCCCTTTTCGGTGAGCCACCGCAGCATCGCGGCCGTGCGCTCTTCGTCGAGCATAAGATCCTTGCGGACGAAGGCCTGGAACCAGCCCATGTCCCATCTGAAGGTGAGCCATCGCACCTTGTCCGTGCATAATGCCGGCGCACCGGCGGGCGGCGTTTCAAAACCCCAATAGCCGACGGGTGATGGCGCGGTCAGCGGTGCATAGGTGCCCGCTTCATCCGTGTAGAAGTAGGCCAGATCGATGCGCCGCCCGTCATCATGGGAGAGATGTGGCGGCAAGGGGAAGCCGTCGAGGAGAGGAAAGCCCGCATCGAGATAGGCGGCCGTGACACCGGGATATTGCATATTGAGGTCGCGCGCCATTGCGTCCAGCATGGCCTTGACCTCGGCCCGCACATAGTTGCGCCCCAGCAGGCAATAGACCGGGTTCAGCGCCGCGTAGGGCTGCTCCGCATTCGCTGCGCAGCGCAGCGGCTCGCGCTCGTTCAACGCGGCAAGCGGGGGCACGGCATAGCGGTTCACCGCGATGATCGCGGCAAGGAAGAAAACAACGCCTGCCAACGCGGCCGCAAGTTTGCCGCCACCGGCGCGCCGCAGCAGCCGGACCATGAGGAGCGTGGCAAGGAAGACCAGCCCGCCCAGCTGCGTCACGGTGGTGAGGAGAGCGAAGAGAAGCCCGGCGCCGATGACATATGCCAGGCGCCGCGCCATCTCAGTCCTCGAACGGGTCCTTCATCAGGATCGTGTCGTCGCGCTCGGGCGATGTCGAGAGCAGCGCCACCGGGCAGCCGATCAGCTCCTCGAGATACTTCACATATTTGATTGCCTGCGCCGGAAGGTCGGCCCAGGACCGCGCCCCCGCCGTCGTCTCCTTCCAGCCTTCCAGCGTCTCATAGACAGGCTCGACATTCTTCTGCGCTTCTTCCGCCGCCGGCAGCCGGTCGATGCGCCTGCCGTCGAGCTCATAGCCCACACAGACCTTGATATCGTCGAGCCCGTCGAGCACGTCGAGCTTGGTGAGCGCGATGCCGTGGATGCCCGACACCTTGATGGTCTGGTTGACCAGCACCGCATCGAACCAGCCGCAGCGGCGCTTGCGCCCGGTGACCGTGCCGAATTCGCGGCCGCGCTTGCCGATGAGCTCGCCGATCTCGTTCTGCTGTTCGGTCGGGAACGGTCCCGAGCCCACCCGCGTCGTATAGGCCTTGGCGATGCCGAGCACATAGCCGATCGAGGACGGCCCCATGCCGGAGCCGGCCGAGGCCTGGCCCGCCACCGTGTTGGACGAGGTCACATAGGGATAGGTGCCGTGGTCGATGTCGAGCAGGATGCCCTGCGCGCCTTCGAACAGGATGCGCTTGCCGTCGCGCCGGGCCTCGTCGAGGAGGTGCCAC
>CAZICN010000369.1:0-3728 GCA_964537655.1 uncultured Aestuariivirga sp. | reverse complement strand
CCGAGGATCGGGGCCTGCAGGGCCTGGTCCGCCCGCAGACCGTGGCCCAGAATATTTCGCTGACGGTGCTGCGAAAGCTCGCCCGCGCATTCATCGTCGATCGCCGCAAGGAAGACCGCCTGGCGATCGAGTTCATCAAACGCCTGGGGATAAGGGCCCGCGGCCCGGGGCAGGCGGCGCGCCAATTGTCGGGGGGCAACCAGCAGAAGGTCGTCCTCGCCAAATGGCTCGCCGCCGAGCCGGCCATCCTCATCATGGACGAGCCGACGCGCGGCATCGATGTCGGCGCCAAATCGGAAATCCATGCGCTGATGTCGAAGCTGGCGCAGAACGGGCTCGCCATCCTGATGATCTCGAGCGAGTTGCCGGAAGTGCTCGGCATGAGCGACCGGGTGCTGGTCATGAATGGCGGGCGCATCGTCGCCGAATTCATGCGCCAGGACGCCACACCGGAAACGGTGGGCGCCGCCATGACGCTGGCGGCGGCGCGCGCGGAGGCGGCGGCATGAGCGATTTCGCGCTGCCGCGCCGGCGGCCCTCCTACTTCGCGCGCCTGTTCGAGGCCTATGGCCAGGAGATCGTCGTCCTCGCCGCCATCGTCGTGCTGTTCATCGTCGTCGGCCTCGTCAATCCGCGCTTTCTCTCAAGCACCAACCTCACCAGCATCTTCTCCGGCAACGCCTATATCGCGGTGGCGGCGATCGGCATGGCGATGGTCATCATCTCCGGCCATATCGATGTCTCCGTCGGCTCGCTCATCGGCGTGCTCGCCACCATCGCCGGCACCCTCGCGGTGTCGGGATATCCGGTCTGGGTCGCCTGGACGGTGCCCTTGCTCGTCGGCGTGTTCATCAATACCTGCCTCGGCGCGCTCATCGCCTATATGCGCATTCCCTCGATCGTGGCGACGCTCGGCATGCTGTCGATCCTGAAGGGCGGCCTGATCAGCGCCACCGGCGGAACCTGGATCACCGGCATGCCGGGCGAGTTCTTCATCGCCCAGGCACGGCTCTTCGGCATCCCGGCGCCGGTCTATTTCATGGTCGTCCTCACCGTCATCATGGCGCTGTGGATGCGCTACTCGGCGACGGGACGCTCGATCTACGCGGTCGGCGGCAACCCGGAAGCGGCGCGCGCCTCGGGCCTCGATCCGGAGCGCACCTGCGTCCTCGTCTTCGCGCTGCACGGCTTCTTCGCCGGCATCGCGGCCCTTCTCTTCGCTACGCAGCTGCAGGTCATCCAATCGACCGTGCCGCCCAATCTCGAGCTCACCGTCATCACCGCGGCAGTGATCGGCGGCGTGTCGATCCTCGGCGGAACCGGCACGGTGATCGGCTCGACGCTCGCGGCCATCCTCTTCGCCTGCATAGGCTCGGCGCTCATCTTCCTCAATGTTTCGGCCTATTGGCTGCGCGCCGTGCTCGGGCTCCTGATCCTCGCGACCGTGCTCGCCGACATGGCGCGCCGCCGCCGGAGCCTCACGCGATGAGTGCCGCCCTCAGATCGCTGCTGCTGCGCCATGAGACGATCCTGGGCGCCTTGCTCGTCGTCACGCTCATCGTGCTCGCCTTCCAGTCCGACCGGTTCTTCACGGCGGAGAACCTGCTCAACCAGGGCCGGCTGATGGCCGAGGTCGGCCTCGTGGCGCTAGCCATGACCTTCGTCATCGTGACCGGCGGCATCGATCTCTCGGTCGGCTCGATCCTGGGGCTGGTCGCCATCCTGCTCGGCGTGTTCTGGCAGAATCTCGGACTGCCGCTGCCGCTCGCCATGGGGCTCGGCATCGTGGTCGGCGGCATTGCCGGCCTCGCCAACGGCCTCATCATCACCCGCTTCGGCGTGCCGCCATTGATCGCGACGCTCGCCACGCTGGCGCTCTATCGCGGCCTGGCCGAAGGCATCAGCCAGGCGCGCTCGGTCAGGGGCTACCCCGACTGGTTCTTCACCCTGGGCCAGGGCGAACTCGCGGGCGTGCCGACGCAATTGTGGGTCTTCGGCGTCCTCGCCGCCGCTGCCGCCATCATCCTCGGGCTCTCGACCTTCGGGCGCACCACCTACGCGATCGGCTCCAATGCCGTCGCCTCGCGCTTTTCCGGCCTCAGCGTCGATCGCACCCTCCTTCTCATATACACGGCCTCGGGCCTCATCGCCGGGCTTGCCGCGGTCATCTTCGTGTCGCGCGTCTCGACGACGCGCTCCGACATGGGCACCGGGCTCGAACTCGACGTCATCACCGCCGTGGTCCTGGGCGGCACCAGCATCTTCGGCGGGCGCGGCACGATCATCGGCACGCTGCTCGGCCTCGTCCTGATGCAGGCGCTGAAGAACGGTCTCGCCCTGGCGGGCGTCAAGGGCGACGGCACGATCGTCGTCATCGGCGCCGTCCTCATCGGCACGATTCTCTTGAGCAACATATTTCGCAAGGATGCTGACGGTTGATCGAAAAAGGGAGTGTCCGGGCCTCGATCCGTCAGCATTGTCAGGGCCCGGACGTGAAGCGCAAGGAGCATGAACATGATACGCAAGACACTGATCGCTGCTTTTGCCCTCACCGCCATGGCGGGGAGCGCCTTTGCCGCCTCGGCCTGGACCGGGGGAGACGACCTGCCGACCAATCCCCTGGCCTGCGACGGAACGCCGGGCGCCGCCGCGGCCAAGCCCTATGACGGCGGCGAGCCGACGGGCGCTCCCGACCGCAAGGGCAAGAAGATCACCGTCGTCGATGTGCCGAAGCTCATCGGCATCGGCTATTTCAATGCGACGTCGAAGGGCATCGCCGATGCCGCCGCCGAGCTCGGCAATGTCGAGGCCAAGACCGACGGCCCGACGCAGGCCAATATCGACCAGCAGATCACCTTCATCGACAACTACATCACCAGCGGGGTCGACGGCATCTTGTTCGCCGCCAACGATCCCGTCGCCATCGCGCCGGTCCTGAAGAAGGCCTTGTCGAAGGGCATCAATGTGGTGGGCTACGACGCCAATTCGCAGCCCGATGCGCGCCAGTGGTTCGTCAACCAGGCCGAGTTCAACGGCATCGCCAAGGCGATGGTCGACAACATGGCCAAGGAGATCGGCGAGGAGAGCGCCTTCGCCATCGTCACCTCGACTTTCACCACGCCGAACCAGGCGCGCTGGATCGCCGAGATGGCGGCTTACGCGGAGAAGTGCCATCCCAAGATGAAGTGGCTGGAGACGGTCGAGGCGCAGGAGGACAATGTGCTGTCCTTCAACCAGGCGACGACCCTCATCAACAAATATGGCGATGAGCTGAAAGGCATCTTCGGCATGACGAGCGTCGCGACGCCGGCTTCGGCCGAGGCGGTGACGCAAGCCAACAAATGCGGCACGATCGCCGTCGTCGGCCTCGCCACGCCTAATGCGATGAAGCCCTATGTGGAGAAGGACTGCGTCAAGTCGGTGGTCCTGTGGAACCCGGTCGACCTCGGCTATGCCGCGATGCATGTGCTGCGCGCGGTCGCCGATGGCGACCTGAAGGCCGGCGCCACCACGGTCAAGGCCGGCAAGCTCGGCGACCTCCAGGTCATCAACGGCTCGGAGATACTGCTCGGCGCGCCGTTCGTGTTCACCAAGGAGAATATCGGCCAGTTCGATTTCTGAGAATATTGCACGTTCTGCCAAGTTTCCCCTTCTCCCACGCTCCGCGCGGGAGAAGGGGAATGTATAGCGCGAACTCTCGCTCCTCGCAGGGGCTGAGAGGAATATCA
>CAZICN010000368.1:0-3732 GCA_964537655.1 uncultured Aestuariivirga sp. | reverse complement strand
AGGCGGAGCGGCGGCCGGGGGCCGGCGAAGAAGGGCTTGCCGCGGCCCAGCACGAAGGGGTGGAGATAGAGCCGGTACTCATCGACAAGGCCAAGCTCCGTCAGGCTTCGCGCCAGTTCCGGTCCGGAAACGGCGATCTCGCCCGCGAGCCTCGTCTTCAGGCCCCGCATCACCGTCCCGATGTCCCCTTCGACAAGCGTGGCGTTGGGGCCGACCGACTTCAGCGTGCGTGACACGACCCATTTCGGCTGGCGCCGCCACGCCTGCGCGAATTCGCGTTGCGCGGCACTCCATTCCGGCCTGTCTTCGTCCCAATAACGCATGAGCTCGTAGACGCGGCGGCCATACACGCTGCCGCTCAAGGCCCGCACCTGCTCCGTCCAATGACGGAAGAGTGCGGGGCCCGTGCGCATTTCCGTATGGTCGACATAACCGTCGAGCGACTGATTCATTCCAAAGACGAATTTCGCCATGCCGCAGAATCTCCATCCCGGTTTTCTTATCCGGGATAACATGCGCGGACGGTGCGCAGAAGTCCGGCTGGCTTCCATCGGTTGGCGCGGAGAGTCCGGAGACCAGAGGCGCGGCTCCCCTTGCCTGTCACCCATCCGCATGCTACATACTGAACCATATGGTTCAGTATCCTCAAACCCGCTTCGATGCCTCCTTCGCGGCCCTCTCGGACGCCACAAGGCGCGGCGTCCTGGAGCAGCTCGGCCGATCGGACGCGTCGATCACCGACCTGGCGCGCAAATTCCATATGACCCTCACCGGCATGAAAAAACATGTCGGCGTCCTGGAACAGGCGGGGCTCGTCACCACGCAGAAGGTCGGGCGCGTGCGCACCTGCAGGCTGGGCCTGCGCCGGCTTGAGGAAGAGGCGCAATGGATCGAGAGGTACCGCCAGCTCTGGGCCCAGCGCTTCGATGCGCTGGACCAGGTCGTCGAGGACCTGAAACGCAAGGAGAAGCTCGATGCCCGCAGAAAAAAAGAGTGAGCCGATGAAGAACGCGACGACGGTGGAACGGAAGTCTGGCCGGGAGCTGGTCGTTACGCGAAGCTTCAACGCCCCGGCGCGCCTTGTGTTCGAGGCCTGGACGCGCCCTGAGCTGTTCAAGCAGTGGTGGGCGCCGAAGTCGATGGGCATGGTCCTGCGCTCCTGCGAGATGGATGTTCGCACCGGGGGCAGGTACCGTCTGGTGTTCGGCCACGATGCCTCGAACCCTGACGAGTTCTTCGGCAGGTATGTCGAAGTGACACCCTGTTCGCGCCTCGTCTGGACCAATGACGAAGGCGGTGACGGCGGCCCCGTCACCACGGTGACCTTCGCGGAAAAAGGCGGCAGGACGCTGCTGGTCCTCTCCGAGCTCTATCCCTCGAAGGAAGCTCTCGACGCCGCCGGCACCGGGGCGGCGGATGCGATGGGCGAACAGTTCGAGCAGCTGGACGCGCTTCTCGTCACCCTGGGTGCTAGCGCGTGATCAGGAAAAGTGGACGCCGGTTTTCCGTCCGATCACGCGCTAAATATAAGAATCCGATCACGTTAATCACTTCTGACCGAACCGGTCTGAAGTGATCGTGATCGAGCGTGAGCCGGTCATGAAGATCGCGTCAAAGCGGCCGGCCTTGCGGGCTTTTCGTCATGCGGCGCGGCCCGCTCCCTGAGGCCCGCCTTTCTAAGATTCTGCCGCAGATGGTCGCGGCAGGCCGCATCGGCATAGGGTGCCAGTTTCGGGTCGGTCCATTTCTCGACCGTCGCATCGCGGTCGAGGTCGAGCACGCGCGCAACCGATTTCTGCGCCTGGTGCCGGTTGCCAGCGGCGGCGAAACTTGCGGCCTGATAGATGCGCAGGATGGCGCTGTCGAGTGAACGCAAGGCAGCAAAGGTGGCGATGGCCTTGTCATATTGGCGGGCATCGAAATAGATCTGGCCCAGCTGGGCCGTGTACCATTCATAGTGATAGGGATTGAGGCGCATCGCCTTCAAGGCGTGCTCGATGCCCTCCTCCGCCCTGCCGGCATAACTCAGGCAAAGCGCGTAGTCGGTCATCACCTCGGCGTCGTTGGGGTTGCAGTCGAGGCCTTTCCGGAAGGCCTCGAGTGCCACGCCATGATTCAACGTATAAAGATTGAAGCTGGCGAAAGCCCAATGCGACCAGGACTCGCCATCGTCGCAGGCAATCGCTTTCACGGCCCATTGACGGGCCAGTTCCATCGAGGCGGCGTAGTCGTCGGCCCAGCCGCAATAGGCGTCGACCATGTGGCTCAATGACATCTTGCTATAGGCCTTGGCCAGCCGCGGATCACATGCGATGGCCCTGGCCAGGTCCTCCCTGGCGCGGGCCTCCCCTTCCTTGGTGAAACGACAGGTATCGTAGGCGTGCTGGAGATGGTCGAGGGCGACGAAACTCTCGAGCCCGGCGGACTTGCTGCGGTCGCGCCAGGCCTTGCCGAGCCTGCCGCCATAGCCCGACGCAAGCGTGCCGATGATCGTCGCGGTGATTTCGTCCTGGACCGCGAATATATCCGTCAGTTGCCGGTCATATGTCTCGGTCCACAGCTGCCGGCTCTCGGCGCCGTCGACAAGCTGGACCGAGACGCGGATGCGATCCCCGGCCTTCTGGACGCTTCCCTCCAGAATGTAGCGAACCGAAAGCTCACGCGCGGCCGCGGCCGATGTCACCGGCCGGTTGCGGTAGGCGAGCGTCGAAAAGCGGTCGATGACGAACAATTCGTGATAGCGCCCGAGGCTGGCGACGATGTTGAGCGCCAGTCCGTCGCAGAAAATATCCTGCGCCGCATCGCCGCTGAGATTGGCGAAGGGAAGGACCGCGATGGAGGGTTTGGCCGGCGGCAAGGCCTCTTCTGCGCCAGATGCTGGCGATGACGCCGCGACCGGCCTCGGCCCGGCATATTTGTAGCCGCGGCCATGCACCGTCACGATCATGCCGGCAGCGAGCACCTTGCGCAGCGCCGAGACGTGGACCTGCAGCGTGTTCTCTTCCACCACCAGGCCGGGCCAGACCGCGGCGAAGAGTTGCGCCTTGCCGATGACCTCGTCCGGCTTCTCCAGCAGGAGGCTGAGGATGTCGAAGGATCGCGCCGAAAGCTCCACTGGTCCCTTGTGTCCCAGCAGCAGCCTTTCGGCGCGCTTCAACCGATAGTCCCCGAACTCAAGGTCCATCCGCCAGGCCTCCAGCCTTCAACGATACGATAGCCGAAGCCGGTCGCGAAAGCGAACTTCAGCATTGTTCAGAATTCTTCAGGTCCGCGCCAGGGACCTGGGTGGGGTCGGGTGTCATTGTCTCCGTAACAGGAGGACACCATGACCGATATCGCCCCCTGCACCAGCCTCGCGCGGGACGGTCATGAAGTCATCGATCTCGCGGTCGGCCGCCTGGAGCATGATGAGTTACGCTGACTCATCATCCCTCACCCTGAGGTGCGACCCCGGCCTTGAGCCGGGGGAGCCTCGAAGGGTCCGCTGCCACAAGCTCGCTCTATCCTGATGGGCGCTTCGAGGGCCGCTGCGCGGCCACCTCAGCGTGAGGGGCGTTGAGAGACGATCCGCACGCGCGTTTGTCTCGCCCCGAGCGCGGCAGAGCTGTCCGGAGAAAATTTCCGAAGCGTCCGCAGAATCCTGCGAGAGCAGGGATACAAGGTAATTTCCGACGACCGAGACTCAGAACTCACCTCGATTCCCCTTCGCCCGTGCGCAGCATGGGAGAAGGT
>CAZICN010000367.1:0-3773 GCA_964537655.1 uncultured Aestuariivirga sp. | reverse complement strand
TCGAACGCCTCCTGCACCTGGGCGGCGAGCTCGCGCGTCGGCTCGAGGATGAGGGTGCGGGGAATGCGCGCCCGGGCGCGCCCGGTCTCGAGCAGCGAGAGCATCGGCAGCACGAAGGCGGCCGTCTTGCCGGAGCCTGTCTGGGCGAGACCCAGAACATCCTTGCGCGACAGGGCAGGCGGTATGGCGCCGGCCTGGATGGGGGTCGGCGTCACGAAGCCGGATCTCTCGACGGCCTCGAGAACCTTAGGGCTTAGTCCCAATTCGGAAAACTGCATGGAAAGTCAAAAAACCGATCTGGCGAGGGGTGATTGTTGATTAGTGTGCCAAAAGCATCCGGTCGGACTCGCCACATATTCGGATGCACGAAATGTGCCCGGAAAATAGGTAGAATCTCACAAAAGTCAAATGACCCGGTGCTGCGGCATATTAACTTTTCGGGATCGGGCACAAAAATGGGCAGTCTCGTGAGGCTGCCCATGAGGTTAGTACGCCAGGGAGGTTACAGACACCAGATAAGCATCACTGATGGGGCCAGTATGCCTGATTCTTTGGCTTCGAGCACCCGCAAACTGTGGGAACCCACGGGCACCTTGCTAAAGTCGCAATCGCCAGCGAATTTCACCTGAACAGAGCAGCATGAGCCATGATCAATTTCCTGTCGCAGCGTAAGCTAATTCTCTCCCTCTGCCTGACGGCGTTGACCTTCACGGCGGCGCGCGCCTTCGAGCCCCCGGTCTTCCCGCTCAACGACGCGCAGCTCAAGGCGCTCGAAACCTATGCCGTCGCCAAGACCCAAAAGGCCTTCGCCGCCGGACCGGAAGGGCAGTTTTCGGCGCAGGTCGGCTTCACCAGCGCGACGATCGCCGCGCGTGAGGCGCTCAAGGCCTGCGACGAAGGGGTTTCCGACGCGACCAAGCGCTGCATCCTGATCGACCTCAATGGCGAACGTCTGTCCAATGCCGTGCAGATGGCGCAGATGCTGCGGGTGGATCCCGGCCTGTTCGAGAAGCCGATGAAGATTCCCGATCTGGTTCTCGATGTCGATGCCTGGCGCGCCCGCGAGGGCTATTTCGAGAAAGCCGAGCAGAAGGCCTTCGCCATAAGCCTGAAAGGTCCGTGGGCGCGGTCATGGGAAGGCGCCTCGGCCGAGGAGGCCGAGAAGGAGGCGCTCGACAGCTGCAACCGCAACGAAGCGGCGCAAAAGGCGCCGTGCTTCATCCTGATGCGCAACGGCGTCAGCGTCCCGGCCGAGGAACTGCTGGCCAATCCCGATCTCTCCGTGAACGGGCAAAAGCCTGATTGAGATTGACCCGCCACCGGCGGGGCCTGTTCATTCGGATTTGCCGGCCTGGTCTTCGGACGTTTGGACGCCAGAAGATTGTCGCTCCACGGCGTAGCGCCAGGTCTCCCATTTGACCCGCGCGATCTTGTAGGCATCGAGGATCGAGAGCGCATAGATGAAGAAGCCGCCGGCATAGCGGCCGATGAAGGTCGCCTGGTCCGGGGCTATCTTCGAGGTGGCCCAGCCGATGACGATCATGAAGAACAGGAACTGCAGGCCGCGCCCAGGCACGCCCGAGAACACGTGGCCCGATCCCGGCAACGCGAGCGACAGCGCCAGGATGGCATAGGGGTGCATGGGTTTTGCGGGCGTTTCTGTCATTGCGGGCGGGCCCAATCGAGGATGGATGTGCGCAGGCCGATGAGGTGGTCGAGCAGGTTTCGCAACAGGACGGGATCAAGCTCGACGTCGCCGAATTCAGCCTGGCGGAACACGCCATAGCGGGCGCGGTCGGCTTCCGCCAGCTGCCAGACGATCCTGACGCCCCTGGGCGTGATCAACAGCTCCTTGGCGCGCGGATCCTGAAAGATGTCGAGATGCGCCGCCACGACCTGATGCGGCAAGACATGCTGCGGATCGTCGGTCCTGACCACGGCATGGAGCGGCAGATCGGGGGCGGGGTCGAGTGTCGCCGGCAAGTGATCGAAATTGGAGAAGGTGGTGGGGCCGGCGGGACGCATCATGAGATCGAAGGTGGCGCGCAGCGGCAGCGGCTCCGGAATGGTCGCCAGCAACCAGAGCGACGGCAGCTTGCGGACGGCCAGCGTATCGACGACCGGGTTGAGCCTGACCGGCAGGTCGCGATAGCGCCCGACGAGTTCGGGATAGCCGGCTATGGCCTGGCCCTCATAGCGCCCATCCGCGATCAGCGGCCTGACCTTGGCAAAGAATGCATCGGGCGCCTCGCGCCGCCTGCGGCTGGCGGCGAGGAGGTTTCGGACGAAGCGCGCCGCCAGGAAGATGGCGACCGCGATGCCGATGATGGTGGTGATGGTTTCGAACATCAGAATGAAGAATGGCCCGTCTTGCGACGGGCCATATGAGGGCAATCAGCCTGCCCGCTCAATAGCCTTGCGGCTTCGGCCAGGGCATCGTGAACTGGTCACCGCGCCGCACATAGCGGTAGCGGTAGAAATGGAACCAGAGCGACACGATGACATAGAAGATCACCATCGCGATCAGCTGCGAGCCGAAGCCGAGGAAGATCGCAAAGAAGGTAACGGCGCAGAGCACGAACAGGCTGATCGCCGGGATCGGATGGAACGGATGGGTATATCCGCGCCGGATCGAGCCCAGCGGCCATTTGTTGCGGAACATCACGATGTTGATGCTCATGAAGGTATATTGCAGCACGCCCGACAGGATCGAGAAGGTGATCGCCTGGTTGAGGTCGGAGATGAAGGCGAAGGCGAGCGTGATCGGCAGGAGGAACAGGATCGAGCGGTAGGGTGTGCGATAGGTCGGGTGAACCGCCGAAAACCATGCCGGCAGATAGCGGTCACGGCCGAGCGAGAACCAGGCGCGCGCCGCGTCGTTGATGCAGCCATTGGCCGAGGCCACCGCCGACAGCACCGTGCCCCAGAACAGGATGAATTCGAGCGTCGGGCTTCCCGTGACGCGGGCGGCGTCATAGAGCGGGAAGTAAGTGAAGCCCAGATACTCCCAGGGCAACAGGCTGGCAGAGACATACCAGGTAAGCGCCGCCGCGATGAGCAGCGTGATCATGCCGGCCATCGTGCCATAAGGCAGGGAACGGGACGGCGAACGCACTTCCTCGGCCGCCTGCGTCGTGCCCTCGATGCCGAGATAGTACCAGATAGCGAACTGGAAGGCGGCGATGACGCCGATCCAGCCATAGGGGAGCGCATTCTGCGGCGTCACCAGCTCATTGAGCTTGAGGACCACGCCCTGGCTCCAGGGCTGCACCGAGAAGAACAGGATGACGATCGAGAGATAGGCGAGCGCCGTGATGATGAAGTTGACATTGAGGGTCATCAGCACGCCGCGATAGTTGAGCCACGCCAGGACGACGACAGTGAGCACGACGAAGGCATGCCGTGTCAGGCCTTCGGTCGCGGCCACGGTGACCATGAGGTCGCCGACCAGGATGGCGTCGGCGACTTCCAGCATCGTATAGGCGAAGACGAGATAGAGCGCGACATTGAAGGCCATGAGCGGCCCGACGATGTGCTTGGCCTGCGCATATTGGCCGCCAGCCGCGGCGACCGTCGAGGTCACCTCGGAATCGATCATGGCGACGGACGTGTAGAGCAGTCCGACGAACCAGCAGGTGATAAGGGCGGCGAGCGCGCCGCCCTTGTCGGCCGAGAAATTCCAGCCGGTGAATTCGCCGACGAGGACGATGCCGACGCCGAGCGCCCAGACATGGGCGGGGCCGAGCACGCGCAAGAGGGAAATGCGCTGTCCG
>CAZICN010000366.1:0-3780 GCA_964537655.1 uncultured Aestuariivirga sp. | reverse complement strand
TGATGCCCTCGAGCCCGTCCGTCATGCCGGCGCGGCTGGTTTCGACGAGGTTGATCAGCCTGGCGCTGGAAGCGCTGATCGCGGCGGCTGCCGCATCGGTCGAAACGCTGAGGCGCTCGGCCAGCGTATTGCCGTTCTCCTCGATGCCGACATGGATATGGCGGGCGGCTTCATCGAGCTTGGAGAAGAGGCGGCCGGTGGAATCCTCGACCCGACCGGCGATCTGCTCGCCGGCGCGTTCGACGAAGGCCGTGAGGCTGGTGCGGGCGCCGTCGACATGATCGACATAGTTTTTGACGATGCCTTCGAGGCCGTCGGTCATGCTCGAACGGCTGGTTTCGATCTGCTGGGAAACGACGATGCCCGACTTCTCGATCTGCTCGGCGACTTCCTGCGACGTCGCCTTGAGATGATAGACGATATTCCCGCTCGCCGACTGGAGAAGCTCGGTCAGCTGCGTGCCGGTGGTGCGAATCTGGTCGCTGGACGCGGCGGCCGCCTGATCGATCGTATGGGCGATCTGGCCGTTGATGTTGGTGAGTTCGCCGATGCTCGAACGCAGGAGCTGGACGACATTCGATTCCATGCCCTGGATGCGTATGCCGAAATTGCTCGATTCAGAGTTGAGCGAGCCCGTCGCATTGGCGAGGATGCCGATCTGCTCGGAGAGATGCTCGGAGAATTTGCGCAGCTCGGTCACGAAGATCGAGGACGAGCGCTCCATGTGGGCGGCTTGCCCCGAGATCTCGGAGCCCGCGACAGAGGCGCGCGAGGCCACTTCGTCAATGGTGCGGGCGAGTTCGACCGTCGTCGTCTTCAGCCCGTGTTCGAGATGGGAGATCGTCGACTGCGCGTTGGAGATGATCGCGTCGAGATTCTGGGTGTTGGTTTCAAGCCGGGCGAGGACAGGGTTGGTCTCGGTGCCGATCACGACGCCCGCCTGCTGCAGCGCGGCCCGCTGGTTCTCGAGGCCGGCGACCAGGGTGCGGATGCGCTCTTCGTTGCCGCCGAAGGCGCGCTCGATGGCGGAGATTTCCTTGTGGACGATGCCTTCGAGCTCGGAAGCGCGCTGAACGGCATGCTCGACGCCGCCGACCAGGATGTCGACTTCGGAACGCACCGCCTGGGCAATGGTGGCCAAGCCGTCGGCGGCGATGTCCTGCGGCCGCACGAGGCGCACCGCCGTCTGCACCAGAACTTCAGAAACCTGGCGCATCTGTCTGGCTTGCCTGAAGAAATAGGCAATCGTCCACATCAGGAAGACGGGCAGGGCGCCGACCGCGATGGCGATCATCGTCTGCGGCAGGTTCTGCGCCGCGAGGGCATTCTGCTTGTCGAAGACGACCGGACTGAAGATCCAGAACCACAGGAACACCCACAGCAGCATGAACGCGAAGGCAATGACATAGGGTGCAAGGGAAGGCCGGCGGCGGAGGCTCGCGGTCATTGCCGCCGATGGCTCATTCTCATTGGCGGGGCGTCCGCGCATGGGCGCGTCGCGGGTCGCGCCGGCCTCGGCTTCACGCCGGTTCGCCTCGGCATTGCGATCACGGCCTTGCTGGCGCCGCTGCGGACGCCGAGGATCGTTCGGATTGTTTACCATATCTGTACCCGCACCACTTCCCTGTTCATCGACGGCATTTTCGTGTCCGTCCGACCCCAGTCCCACCCGGTTGGCCGCCCCTATCTACGCGCTGAGATCCCATCCGCGCGCATGGGGTTAGGACACGACCGGGCCTTGCCAGGCGGTCCGTTTAGAGCTTGCATAATACCTCATTGGGAGTCCGGCTTGAACTCATCTTAACCTTGTCGATGCGGCTAAATAAAGTTTTGGTTAAAATTATGGTTCGCTTTGAATCAAAATGGAAAATCTGATCTTAAACGGGGCCGTTTAGGCAAATGAGGCGGATGCCAGGACAGCAGGCCATGCGACAGGGGTAAGAATATGTTAACCAAGCGGCAGCCGAAAACGCGCGTAGATATCAAGGCGGAAACCCCGGATCCCGCCGTTTTCGACCACCTGCACCTGCAGCAGTACACGAACGGCGATGAGGCGCTGGAGCGTGAGCTGGTCGGTCTGTTTCTCGGCCAGTTCCAGCCGGTGAGGGCGCAATTCGCCGCCGCCCGCTCGGCCGACGACTGGAAGTTCGCGGCGCATTCACTCAAGGGATCGGCCCGGTCGATCGGAGCACCGCGGATCGCGGCCTTGACGGAAAAGCTTGAAAGCATTGGCTTTTCAGCGACAGCGAGGACGAAGACCGGCCTCATCAAGAAGCTCGATCGCGCCATGGCCGCCTTTGCGGTGGAGGCGGAAAAGATCCTCGACTAGCGCATGGCTGCGGCCGTAGATCAGCATAAAAATGAACGATATCTGAGATTTATAGCGTTGTGACAAGGAAAGGCGAGAGCCCTTTTCCAGATCGCGCGCGCGGCCATTTCCTTGTGTTCACCGATCCGATCCCTTAAAGAGGCCGCGGCGTGGAATACCCGACAAAAAGGCCCGGAATGGCGAAGATCACCTTTATTCAACACAATGGCACAGAACAGGCTGTCGATGGGCAGACGGGAATGACGGTCATGGAGACGGCGGTCAAGAACATGGTGCCGGGGATCGATGCCGACTGCGGTGGCGCCTGCGCCTGCGCGACCTGCCATGTCTATGTCGAGCCGGACTGGCTCGAAAAGACCGGCGCGCGCAATCCGATGGAAGAAGACATGCTCGATTTCGCCTTCGATGTGCGGGCCGAGAGCCGTCTGTCCTGCCAGATCAAGGTCTCGGATGCGCTTGACGGGCTGCGCGTGCGGGTCCCCGAGAAACAATTTTAGAGACAGTCTGGAGCTGAGATATGAGCGAAGAGGTGATTTCCACCGATGCCGTGATCGTGGGTGCCGGTCCCTGCGGTCTGTTCGCGGTCTTCGAACTCGGGCTTCTCGACATAAAATGCCGCGTGGTGGACATTCTCGACCGTCCCGGCGGACAATGCGCCGAGCTCTATCCGGAAAAGCCGATCTACGACATTCCAGCCCTGCCGATCGTCACCGGCTCGGAACTGACCCACCGCCTCCTCGAACAGGCGAAGCCGTTCAAGCCCGAATATCACTTCAACCAGATGGTCACCGAACTCGGGAAGCTCGCGGACGGCCGCTTCGAGCTCAAGACCGATGGCGGCCTCGTCTTTAACGCCAAGGTGGTGGTGATCGCGGCGGGCGGCGGCTCGTTCCAGCCGAAGAAGCCGCCGATCCCCGGCATCGAAGCCTATGAGGCGAAGTCGGTTTTCTATTCGGTCAAGAAGATGGAGGCGCTGCGCGGCCGCGACATCCTCATTGTCGGCGGCGGCGATTCCGCCCTCGACTGGACGCTCAACCTCCAGCCTTTGGCCAACAGCCTGACACTGCTGCATCGCCGCGATGATTTCCGCGCCGCGCCCGACAGCGTGAAGAAGATGCGCGAGTTGGTGGCCGCCGGCAAGATGCAGTTCAAGCTCGGTCAGGTGACAGGACTCTCCGGCGAGAACGGGGCCCTGTCATCGGTGCAGGTGAAGGGCGGCGAGGGCGCCTTCAACATCACCGCCAACGCCATGCTGCCGTTCTTCGGCTTGACGATGAAGCTCGGCCCGGTCGCCGAATGGGGGCTCAACCTCAATGAGAACCTCATTCCCGTCGATACGGCGAAGTTCGAGACCTCGACACCGGGGATCTTCGCCATCGGCGACATCAATACCTATCCGGGCAAGCTCAAGCTGATCCTGTCGGGCTTCCACGAGGCAGCGCTGATGGCGC
>CAZICN010000365.1:0-3789 GCA_964537655.1 uncultured Aestuariivirga sp. | reverse complement strand
TGATGTGGACCTTCTTCACGTACCGGTTTCCGATGTTAGGAGCCGGCGTGGTCTAGACCATTTCAGCGGGCCTGTCATGATCCGGTCAGCGCTCCGGCCAGCCCACGGCGCACGGCCTCTTCCGCCTGCCTGGCCAGCGCCTTGCGATTGCCGGCCTCGGCCAGCGTCAGGGGCTTGTGGCAGATGACATCGACCTCGATCGGGCCCAGCGCCAGAGCCTGCCAGAGATGCGGGCCCATATCCATGTCGCCATACCAGGCGAAATTGGGCCGGCGGCGGCGCGTCATCGGCGCCCCCCAATGGCCGCGATAAGCGAGCGTCACCGGCTGCACCACTACATCGGCGCTTTCAGCGGCGGCAAAATAGGCGCTCTTGAAGGGAAGGACGCGCGTGCCGTCGCTCGACGTGCCTTCGGCGAAGAGGACCAATGTCTCGCTGGCCTTCAAGCGTTCCTGCATTTCATCACGCGAGGAGCCGGTGCTCTGGCGGCGGTCGCGATCGATGAAAACGGTGCGCTGCAGCCTCGCCAGCGT
The DNA here is from genome assembly GCA_964537655.1 of uncultured Aestuariivirga sp. GTDB lineage: Bacteria > Pseudomonadota > Alphaproteobacteria > Rhizobiales > Aestuariivirgaceae > Taklimakanibacter. The sequence goes on along the minus strand of CAZICN010000365.1, from coordinate 3,256 downwards.
GCCGAAGCCCGGCCAGGAATTGACCTCCTTCTTGGCGATGAAGGACAAGGGCGTAAGCGCGCTCAACACGGTAATGTCGATCCACGATACATGATTGGCGGCGATGAGACAGGCCCTGTTAGTCACCGGCTCGCCAATGATGTTCATTCGGATGTCGAGCCATCGCGTGACGGCGCGATGGTAGAGATGCGGGAAGCGGCGCGCACCCCTGGCCGAGAGCGCGATGAGCGCCCGCTGCACCGGAAGGCCCGGCAAGGTCATGGCGATGAAGCCGAGGAGCTTGATGCCGGCGCGCAACTGCGTCATGTGAGCGCCTTCATCATCACGATGGCATCCTCGCGCCGTCCGCCCGGCTTCTCATAATAGGCCTTGCGCCTGCCGGTCACGGCGAAATCGTCCTGCTCATAGAGGGCGCGCGCCGCAGTATTACCGGCCGCCACTTCGATGAACAGCTGCGCCAGCCCGGCCTCACGCAATTCATGCGCCAGATGCAACATCAGTCTCCTGGCCATGCCGCGGCGGCGCGCAAAGGGACGGGTGCCGATGGTGAGTATCTCGGCTTCACCCGCCGCCCGGCGGGCGAGAAGGAAAGCCACCGGCTCATCGCCCTCGAGGGCCAGATAGGCGGCGGCACCCGGCATCGCCATCAGCTTGGCGAATTCTGCGGTCCCCCAGGCATTGTCGAAGCATTCGGCATGAAGGGCGCTGAGCAGTTGCGCTTCCGTGACCAGGGCCTGACGGATCGTCGGCGCGGTCGAAGCGGGCCTGTCCCGGTGCTGCGGCTTCGCATCGGGCGGTCTCAAATAAAGCGGCTCGGGCGGATCGCCCGACAAGGGGTGCGCCGCGCACAGGGCGGCGAAATTGCGGGCATCGGGCATGTCTCCCGAGGCGAGCCTGATGAGCCGGCGTTCGGGTTCGGCATCGATCAGAGCTTCGGCCCCGCTTCCCAGGACGAAGGCCTGCCCGCCGGGCAGACGATGGACCGCCTCCGCGACCGGCAGCACGAGCGGCGCCGCGCCTGGGCCGGGCAACAGATAGACCTCGTCGCGCCGGGCATCGGCGGCAATCACCAGCGGCGCCCTGTCGGCGGGCGCATTGGCGGCAATGGCCGACAGCGTGTCGATCGCGGCAATCTTGCGGTCGAGTGCCAAAGCGAGGCCGCGCGCCATGGCGATGCCGGTGCGCACGCCGGTGAAACTTCCGGGGCCCCGGGTGACGCCGATGCGCTCGAGCGCTGCGAAAGTGACACCCGCTTCCGCCATGACGTCCTTGATCATCGGCGCCAGAGCATCGGCGTGGCCGCGTTCCATCAAGGCGAAGCGGCCGGCCAGCACACGGCGGCCGACTGGGTCATAGACCGCTGCCGAACAGGCCGCCATGGATGTGTCGAAGGCCAGGAGCATGCGGGCGATTTATCGTATCAGCCCGAAAAGGGGAACTGGAAATCGTCATTCAAGTGCATTACATTCTTCCCGAAAGGAGAGCAACCATGGCCTCAAATGCACTGGTACAGACCCGGATCGACGCCGATGTGAAAGAGCGCGCGACCACCGTGCTGGAGAATATGGGGCTCACGGTCTCTGACGCTGTCCGCATTCTCCTGACGCGCACGGCGAATGAGGGGGCTTTGCCATTGGAACTCATCAGCACCAGCGATGCCCATGATGCCTGGTTCAGGGCTAAGGTCATGCAGGCGCTCGAAGATACGCGGTCCGATCTCGGAGATGGAGAAGTCGAGGCCCATTTTGCAACACGCCGCGCTACGGCTCTGCGCAAGGCCACGGGTAAGTAGACCGTGAAACTGACCTGGTCGCGGCATGCGCTCGCCGACCGGGACAATATTTTCACTCATATCGAGGCCGACAATCCAAAAGCGGCGGTTCATGTCGATGAGCAGATCGCGTTCTCAATCCGGCGGCTTGCGGAATTTCCCGAAAGCGGGCGCATCGGCCGGGTAGCCGCCACGCGCAAATTGGTCATCCCCCGCACGCCCTACATTGCCGCTTATATCGTCACGGCTGATGCGATTCGCATTCTTCGCATCCTTCACGGCGCACAGATATGGCCGGATGAGATCGATCCGGACTGATCAGACGGGCCGGACCTCGGTGACTTCGGGAATGAAATGGCGCAGCAGATTCTCGATGCCGTGCTTCAGCGTCGCCGTCGAGCTCGGGCAGCCCGAGCAGGAGCCCTTCATGTTCAGGAAGACGACGCCGTCATGATAGCCGTGGAAGGTGATGTCGCCGCCATCCTGGGCGACCGCCGGACGCACGCGCGTATCGAGCAGTTCCTTGATGGTGGTGACGATCTCCTTGTCAGCCTCGTCGAAATCCTCCTCCGCCGGCAGGTCGCCGGCCGCGGGCTTCACCAGCACCGGCGCATCGGCCAGATAGTGCTCCATGATGAGGCCGAGGATCGCCGGTTTCAGATGCTGCCATTCGCCGTCCTTCTTGGTGACGGTGACGAAATCCTGGCCCAGGAACACGCCGGAGACGCCCTTGATCGAGAACAGGCGCTCGGCCAGCGGCGATTCGGCGGCTTCATCGGACGAGCGGTAATCGCGGGTGGCGCCCGGCAGAACCGGCTTGCCGGGAATGAATTTCAGGGTCGCCGGATTGGGCGTGGCTTCGGTCTGGATGAACATGGCAGTCCTTTCGGGCGCTACAGATCGCCCACAGGCTTAATTTAGAATGATTTTAAGCTGTGTCAAATGCTCCGTGACTTGCGTGACGCGTCAGGCTGACACGAAACCGACGATCTCCTTCACCTTGCGATAGATCGGCTGGGCGATCGCTCGCGCCCTCGCCGCGCCATCCGCAAGCACACCATCAATATAGGTCGGATCTTCCTCGAGCCTACGCTTTTCGGCGGCGATCGGGCTCAGTTTCGCGACCGCCAGATCGATCAGCACCGGCTTGAAGGCGGAGAATTGCGACCCGCCATGATCCTTGAGCACCTCGGCGGCGCTCTTGCCGGCAAGGGCTGCATAGATGCCGACGAGATTCTCCGCTTCCGGCCGGCCCTTGAGCCCCGCCACTTCGCTGGGCAGCGCATCGGGATCGGTCTTCGCCTTCCTGAACTTCTTGGCGATGGCATCCGCGTCGTCGATGAGATTGATCCGCGACAGGTCGGAAGGGTCAGACTTCGACATCTTCTTGGTGCCGTCTCGGAGACTCATGACTCTCGTCGCAGGGCCCGTGATGAAAGGCTCGGGCAGCGGAAAGAAGCCGTCCGTGAAGCCGGCTGCGGCAAT
>CAZICN010000364.1:0-3798 GCA_964537655.1 uncultured Aestuariivirga sp. | reverse complement strand
GCGCATAGTGCTGGAAGACGAAGCCGATCTGGCGGTAGCGCGGCGCCACCTCCGTCGCATCCTCGCCGTCGAACAGGATCTTGCCGCGGTCGGGCGTCTCGAGGCCGGCAATGATGCGCAGGAGCGTCGTCTTGCCGGAGCCCGAAGGCCCGAGCAGCGCCACCAGCTCGCCCTTCGGAATATCGAGGCTCACCTCATCCAGCGCCGCATGGCGCCCGAACCGCTTGCTCACATGGTCGATATGCAATGTCATGGATCAGGAACCTTCGGCATGGCGGCGCACGCCCTGGCGCTCGAGCAGGAACTTGGCGATGAGGGTGAGGACGGCGATCAGCATCAGGACCGAGGCGGCGGCGAAGGCGCCGACCGAATTGTGGTCCTGGTAGAGCAGCTCGACATGCAGCGGCAACGTGTTGGTCTCGCCGCGCACGCTGCCTGACACGATCGACACAGCGCCGAACTCGCCGAACACGCGGGCATTGCACAGGATGATGCCATAGAGCAGCGCCCAGCGCATGCCGGGCAGGCTGATGCGCCAGAAGGTCTGGAAGCCGGAGGCGCCGAGCGAGATCGAGGCCTCCTCGCGCTCGCGGCCCTGCGTCTCCAGCAGCGGGATCAGCTCGCGCGCGACGAACGGCGCCGTCACGAACAGGCTCGCCAGGATGATGCCCGGCAACGCGAACATGATCTTGATGTCGTTGGCCTGGAGGAACGGGCCGAAGATGCCTTGCGCGCCGAAGACGAAGAGGTAGGCGACGCCCGCCACGATCGGCGAGATCGAATAGGGCAGCTCGATGACGGCCATGAGCAGGCGCCGGCCCGGGAAGTCGAACTTGGCGATCGCCCAGGCGGCGGCGATCCCGAACAGCGTGTTGACCGGGACGGCGATGAGCGCGGTCAGCACCGACAGCTTGATCGCATGCAGCGTGTCGGGCGTGGCGAGGCTGGCGAAATAGCGCCCCGCCCCTTCGGCGAGCGCGTAGCTCAGGATGGCGAAGAGCGGTGCCGCGATCAGGAGGACCGCGACCACGGCGACGGCGCCGATGAGGGTGCGCCTGAGGGCCGGATGATCGCCGGCGCGAGGGGATTTCTGAACCACCATGCTAGCTCCGCGCCAGATGGCGGCTGTACCAGGCCTGCGCCGCGCTGGTGAGGATGAGGATGGTGAGCGAGGCGACGAGCATGACGGTGGCGATCGCCGCCGCTCCCGGATAGTCGAATTCCTCGACCCGGATGAAAGCGAGCAGCGAGGTGATCTCGGTCGCAAGCGGCTGGTTGCCGGCGATGAAGATGATGGCGCCGAACTCGCCGAGGCATCTGACGAAGGCGAAGGAGATGCCGGCGAGCAGGGCCGGCATCAGCAAAGGCAGGATCACCCGGCGCATGATGTCGAGGCCCGAGGCGCCGAGGCAGGACGCGGCTTCCTCGAATTCGGGATCGAGTTCCTCCAGCACCGGCTGCACGGTGCGCACGATGAAGGGCAGGCTGGTGAAGATCATGGCGATGATGATGCCGAGCGGCGTATAGGCGACCTCGATGCCGATCCGGGCGAGCGGCGCGCCGAACCAGCCGTTCCTGGCGAAGAGCGCGGTGAGCGTCACGCCGGCGACGGCGGTCGGCAGCGCGAAGGGCACATCGACCAGCGTGTCGAGGAGCCGCTTGCCGGGAAATTCGTAGCGCACCAGCACCCAGGCGAAGGCGAGGCCGAAGACGGCGTTGAACAGGGTGGCCGCGGCCGCGCACAGGAGTGTCACGCGATAGGTCGCGAGCGCGCGCGGCGAGGTGACGATGGCGAGGAATTCGGCGAAGGACAGGCTCATGGCCTTGAGCAGCACCGCCGCCACCGGAAGCGCGATGATCAGCGTCACATAGATGAGAGTCACGCCGAGCGAGAGCGGAAGACCGGGAAGAACGCGCCGCCTCCTCATGGAAGGGGATCATCCCTCAATATCCTCATGCTGAGGTGGCCGCGAAGCGGCCCTCGAAGCATCCCCCAGGCAAAGCGAGGCTGTTGCGGCACACCCTTCGAGGCTCGCTGCGCTCGCACCTCAGGGTGAGGGTGGTGGATCGGCATGAACTGTTTGGGGTCATCTTGTTGAAAGGATCGGGGCGGGATTGACCCGCCCCGAGCGTCTTTAAGCACAGGACTCAGCGCGCCACAAACAATTGGTCGAGGATGCCGTCGGCGGCGAAATGCTCCTTCGAGACCTTGGCCCAGCCGCCGAACACCTCCTCGACGGTGACGAGCTTGAGCTCGGGGAAATCCGCCTTGTGCTTCTCGACGACGCTCGGCTCATGCACCCGGTTGCCGAACTGCGCCACGATCTCCTGGCCTTCCGGCGAATAGAGGAATTTGAGATACGCCTCGGCGATGGCGCGCGAGCCTCTTTTGTCGACGACCTTGTCGACCACGGCGACCGGGAATTCGGCCAGCAGGCTTGCCGGCGGCGTCACGCCGTCGAACTTGTCCTCGCCGAACTCCCTGGCGATGGCGCGCGTCTCGGCCTCGAAGGTGATGAGAACGTCGCCGGTCTCACGTTCGACGAACGTCGTCGTGGCGCCGCGCCCGCCGGTATCGAACACCGGCACATTGGCGAAGAGCTTCTTGATGAAGTCGCGGATCTTGGCGTCGTCGCCCTTGAAGGCGTCATGGGCATAGGCCCAGGCGGCGAGATAGGTGTAGCGCGCATTGCCCGAGGTCTTGGGATTCGGGAAGATCACCTTGACGTCGTCGCGCACCAGGTCGCCCCAGTCCTTGATGCCCTTGGGGTTGCCCTCGCGCACCAGGAAGGACGGGAAGGAATAATAGGGCGAGGCGTTGTTGGGCAGGCGCGTCTGCCAGTCGGCGGCGACGAGACCGCCCTTGTCGGAGAGGATCTGCACGTCGGTGACCTGGTTGAAGGTGACGACATCGGCTTCGAGCCCTTCGAGGATCGAGCGCGCCTGCTTGGAGGAGCCGGCATGCGACTGCTTGACCTCGAGGTCCTTGCCGGTCTCAGCCTTGTATTTGGCGATGAAGGCCGTGTTGACCGCGGCATAGAGCTCGCGCGCGATGTCATAGGAGACATTGAGGATGGAGCCGGGCTCCTCGGCCTTGGCCGGCGCGGCGGCGGCGAAGGCGGCCAGCGCCACCGCCAGGAACAGTCTTTTCATAGGTCCTCCAGGGGGATAGAAGCGGATGTTCTGTATAAGCTCACATTCGTTCTATAAAAAGAACGACCTGTCTGTCAAGCCGTCCGTCCCCACAAAACCATTATCGGGCGCCTTTGCGCCTCTGTAGGATGACGCGGGGAAGCACATGCCACAGCCGACGCATGCAGGTGCCATCGCGGTCAGGACATCCGGCGCAGGTCCGGAAATCCTGCTCGTCACCGCGCGCAGCACGGCGCGCGAATGGGTGCTGCCCAAGGGCCATATCGAGCCCGGCGAGGACGCACGCGCCGCGGCCTTGCGCGAACTGCGCGAGGAAGCGGGTGTCGCGGCGGAGATCCTCACCGACGCCGACCCCATCGAAAGCCATTACCGGCTCGGCGAGGAACGGGTGTTTGTGCGCTTCTTCCTGGCGCGCGTGCTGTCGGAGGATTCCTCCGCCGAGAAGCGCGGCAAGATATGGTGCGTGCCGGACGATGCCATCGAACGCGCCGCCTATCCGGAGATCAGGCAGGTCCTGCGGCAGGCCAAAGCCGTCCTGGCGCATATGAGCAACACGGGCTAGTGTGGTGGTTCAGAAATTCCCTCCAGTGTTGCGGTCAGGATTTGAGGGAATTTCTGAACCAAAACCACACTGGAATCTTGGAT
>CAZICN010000363.1:0-3813 GCA_964537655.1 uncultured Aestuariivirga sp. | reverse complement strand
CAGTGCATCGTCGTCGCCATCGACGCCAAGCAGGTGGCGCCGGGCCAATGGCGGATATTCACCCATGGCGGGCGCGAGCCGACCGGCATCGATGCCCTCGATTTCGCCCGGGAGGTCGTGGCGCTGGGGGCGGGCGAGCTGCTGGTCACTTCCATGGACCGCGACGGCACCGGCAAGGGTTTCGATATTCCGCTGATGCGTGCCATCACCGACAGGGTGCCGGTGCCGGTCATCGCCTCGGGGGGCGTCGGGACGCTCGATCACCTCGTCGAGGGCATCAGGGACGGCCATGCCACGGCGGTGCTTGCCGCCTCGATCTTCCATTTCGGCCAGTTCACCATTTCCCAGGCCAAAAACCATATGGCCGAACGGGGAATTCCCATGCGGTTGGCCTAGATGGTAAGAAGGCAAGAGGGGCAGGACCATGACTGACACTTTACGACACCGGCTTGATGTTCTGGCCGAGCTCGCCGACACGGTGACCGCTCGCAAGGGCGCCTCGCCCGAAATCTCCTATACCGCCAAGCTCCTGTCGCAGGGCATCGAGAAATGCGCCAAGAAGGTCGGCGAGGAGGCGATCGAGGCGGCCCTCGCCGCGGTCAAGGGCGACCGCAACCACCTCAAGCTCGAGGCCGCCGATCTCTTCTACCATCTGATCGTGCTGCTCGAAGTGTCGGGCCTGCCGCTCGCCGAGGTGATGGGCGAGCTCGAGAAGCGGGTCGGCACGTCGGGCATTGCCGAGAAGGCCAGCCGCAAGCAGGTGTGACGATGGACTCATTGCGCGACGAGATTTCGCCCTACCGCCATTTCGAGCGCAATGCCTGGGCGAAGCTGCGCGCCGACACGCCGATGACCCTCGACCAGGCCGACATCGACGAACTGCGCGGCCTCAATGATCGCATCGATCTCGCCGAAGTGGTGGCGATCTATCTGCCGCTGTCGCGCCTGCTCAATCTCTATGTCGCCGCCACCCAGGAGCTTTTCCGCGCCACCGGCAGGTTCCTGCATGCCGAAGGCACCAAGGTGCCGTACATCATCGGCATGGCGGGGAGCGTGGCGGTCGGCAAGAGCACCACGGCGCGCATTCTGCAGCGTCTGCTGGCGCGCTGGCCCAACCACCCCAAGGTCGATCTCGTCACCACCGACGGCTTCCTTCTGCCCAACGAGATCCTCGAGCGCGAAGGCATCATGAACCGGAAGGGTTTTCCGGAGAGCTACGATCTGCCAACGCTCCTGCGCTTTCTTTCCGACATCAAGGCCGGCAAGCGCAAGGTGACGGCGCCGGTCTATTCGCATCTCACCTACAATGTGATGCCGGACAAGCAGGTCACCGTCGACCGTCCCGATATCCTGATCGTCGAGGGCCTCAATGTGCTGCAGACTGGCCGGCCACCGCGCGACGGCCAGATCATTCCCTTCATCTCCGACTTCTTCGATTTCTCGATCTATCTCGATGCCGCCGAGGATGTCATCCACGACTGGTATGTGACGCGGTTCTTCTCGCTGCGCGACACCGCGTTCCGCGACCCGAAGTCCTATTTCCATCGCTACGCCTCGCTCACCGACAAGGAGGCGCGCGCCACCGCCAACCGCATCTGGGAAACGATCAATCTCGTGAACTTGCGCGAGAATGTGGTGCCGACGCGCCAGCGCGCCGATCTCATCCTGCGCAAGGGGGCGGATCACATCATCCACAGCGTCTGGCTGAGGAAGCTTTAGCTTTTTCTCGCTCCCCCCTGCGGGGAGGGTCGGCCCGAAGGGTGGGGTGGGTCTGCCTCCAACTCAACCTCAACTCCTGGGCTTCAGGTTTTCCGGATCGTAGAGCGGCTTGTAGCCGACGCCCGCCACCTCGACCGGGTAGGTCTCGGCGAAATACTCGACATGGAGCTTCCGGCCTTCCTGGCAATAGGCCCAGGGCAGGTAGGCGAGTGCTATGTTCTTGCCGATGGTCGGGCCGAAGGCGATGGAGGTCGTGTAGGAGCGGCGGCCGAGCTCATCGACCAGCACGTCGCCCGTTGCCGGATCCATGACCGGCAGGCTGCCGACCGGGTAACGCTTGACACCCTTACTGTCGGTGTTCTCCGTCATCACCAGCGTGCACAGCATGGCCGGCTGGTGGGCGCGCGCTCTGTATTCCAGATGCTTCGCCTTGCCGCGGAAATCGGCGTCCTTGACCTTCGGGCGGGCGAGGTCGGCCTCGATGAGGTTGTACTGGGTGAGGAGGTCGGCGTTCTGAAGGCGCAGGCTCTTTTCCATCCGGCGCGAATTCGCATAGGTCTCGACGCCGAAGGCCATCACGCCGGTCTGGCGCAGCGCGTCCCAGACAGCGAGGCCGTCCTCATATTTCATGTGCAGCTCCCAGCCCTGCTCGCCGACATAGGAGATGCGGAAGGCGGTGACCTTCTTGCCGCCGATCTCGATCTGCTTGATCGCGGCGAAGGCGAAGTTCTCGTGATCGAGGCCGTTGGGATCGGCGACGGCCTTCTTCAGCGTCGCGCGGGCATTCGGACCCCAAATGCCGATGGTGACATACTTCTCCGAAGTATCCGTGATGGTGACGTCGAGGCCGCGGTCCTCGGCGATGCGGCGCATATAGTGGAAGTCGCGCGGACCCGCATCGGCGCCATTCACCAGGCGACAGCGGTCCGCCATGCGGAAGACGGTGAAGTCGGCGCGCACCATGCCCTCGTCGTCGAGGAAGTGGGTATAGATGCCCTTGCCGATATTGCCGTCGCCGCCGATCTTGGCGGCGCACAGCCATTCGAGAAGCTCGACATGGTCCGGCCCTTCGATGTCCACCATGTGGAAATGCGAGAGATTGACGATGCCGCAATCCTCGCTCATCGCCAGATGCTCGGCGTTGGAGACGCGCCAGAAGTGGCGGCTGTCCCATTCGTTCGGGCGCTCCGGCACGCGGTTGTCGTATTTTTTCAGGAGGTGCTCGTTGGCGGCATAGCCATGCGCGCGCTCCCAGCCGCCGAGCTCCATGAAATAGCCGCCCAGCTCCTTCTCGCGTTCATGGAAGGGCGAGCGCTTGATGTTGCGGCCCGTCGCATAGGGTTCGCGCGTATGCACCGCCGGGTAGTAGATTTTCTGGGCCGCTTCGAAGGTGCGGCCCTCGATGAACTTCTCCTCGAGCTGGTGCGGATAGAAGCGGGCATAATCGATCGACGCATGGTCGATCGAAGTGCGTCCGTCGGTCATCCAGTCGGCGATCAGCTTGCCGTAGCCCGGGCCATCCTTCACCCAGATGGCAACGCAATACCACAAGCCCCGCACCTTCTGGCTCTCGCCGCAGGACGGGCCGCCGGCCGCCGACACCTGCAACAGGCCGTTGAAGGAATGGCCTTCATTGTAGCCCAGCTCGCCGAGGACCGGGGTGAGCGCCATGGCGCGCTCGAGCGGCTCGATGATCTGGTCCATGTCGAGATCGCGCTGCGACGGCGACAGGCGCGCTTCCTGCTTTTCCAGAATGTCGCGCGGATGGCAGAGGCGCGGATGGGTCTGCTCGTAATAACCCCATTCGATCTGGCCGCCTTCGGCGGTCTTGGGGTCGCCGGTGTCGCGCATATAGGCGGAGTTGCCCTGGTCGCGCAGCAGCGGATGGCCGATTTCCTTACCCGTGCCTTCGAACGCATTGTACGGGCCGAAGAACGACAGCGGATGGTCGACCGGCATCACCGGCAGGTCCTCGCCCGCCATGGCGGCGATCAGGCGGCCCCAGATTCCGGCGCAGACGACGACATGGTCGGCCAAAATCGTGCCGCGAGGAGTGACGACACCCTTGATGCGACCTTTCTCGACCATGAGCGA
>CAZICN010000362.1:0-3822 GCA_964537655.1 uncultured Aestuariivirga sp. | reverse complement strand
GGCAAACACTTCCATCCGGCTCCCCCGGCTCGGGGGCCGGGGTCGCCACCTTCCCCGCAAGAGGGAAGGATCAGATTTGTGTGAATCTGATAGCGGCTTTCGCCGGGATGACAGCCGAGCGGTCACGCCGCCTTTTTGAGCAGGCTCTCCATGGTGCGGCCGATCTCGGAGGGTGATGGCGAGATCGCCACACCGGCGTCGCGCAGCAGTTCCACCTTCTCGCTCGCACTCTCGCCGAAGGCCTGGATGATGGCGCCGGCATGGCCCATGCGCCGTCCCTTGGGCGCCGACAGGCCCGCCACATAGGCGGCGACCGGCTTGCTCATGTGCTCTCTTATATAGGCGGCGGCCTCGGCTTCCTGCGGCCCGCCGATCTCGCCGATCATCATCACCGCATGGGTGTCGGGATCGTTCTCGAACAGCTCGAGGATGTCGCGGAAGGACGAGCCGTTGATCGGATCGCCGCCGATGCCGACGCTGGTCGAGATGCCGATGCCGAGCTCCTTCATCTGCGCCGCCGCCTCATAGCCGAGCGTGCCGGAACGCCCGACGACGCCGATATGGCCTTGCAGGTAGATATGGCCCGGCATGATGCCGAGCAGCGACTTGCCGGGCGAGATGATGCCGGCGCAATTGGGCCCGATGAGCTGCATGCGGTTCTCGCGGGCGTAGCGGCGCATGTAGCGCTTCACCCGGATCATGTCCTTGGCCGGAATGCCGTCGGTGATGGCGACGCAGAGCCTGAGTCCCGCGTCCGCCGCCTCCATGATCGAATCGGCGGCAAAGGGCGGCGGCACGAAGACGATGGCCGCCGAGGCCCCGGTCTTCTCCGCCGCTTCCTTGATCGTGTCGAAGACCGGCACGTTGTGCACCATGCTGCCGCCCTTGCCGGGCGTCACGCCGCCCACGACATTGGTGCCGTAGGCGATCATCTCCTGCGTGTGGAAGCTGCCGATCTTACCGGTGATGCCGAGGACGAGAACCGGCGTCGCGCGGTCGAGGAGGATTGTCATGAGGCCACCTGTGTAAGGCTGTCGTTGCGCCATGCGGCGACCGCGCGGCCCGCCGCCTCGGCCAGCGTCGCGGCGCGGATGATGGGAAGGCCGGAGCGCGCCAGGATCTTGCGGCCCTCTTCCACATGGGTGCCGGCGAGGCGCACCACCACCGGCATGTGGACCGGCTGCTTCTGCAGCGCCATGACGATGCCTTCCGCCACCCAGTCGCAGCGGTTGATGCCGGCGAAGATGTTGACCAGGATGGCGCGCACATTCTCATCCGAGGTGACGAGCCGGAACGCCTTGGCGACGCGCTCGGGCGTGGCGCCGCCGCCGATATCGAGGAAGTTGGCGGGCTCGCCGCCCGCCGCCTTGATCATGTCCATCGTCGCCATGGCGAGGCCGGCACCGTTGACGATGCAGCCGATCGAGCCGTCGAGCCCGACATAGGAGAGGCCGCGGTCGTTGGCGCGCGTCTCGCGCGCGTCCTCCTGCGACTTGTCGCGCAGTTCCGCGATATGCGGCAGGCGGAACAGCGCATTGTCGTCGAAGGTCATCTTGGCGTCGAGCGCGATCAGCCGGTTGTCCTCGGTGACGACCAGCGGGTTGATCTCGACCATGGTCGCGTCGAGCTCCTCGAAGGCCTTGTAGCAGCCGAGGATGGTGGTGACCGCCTGCTGGGTCAGCGCCGGGTCGAGGCCGAGGCCGAAGGCGATCTCGCGTGCCTGGAAGGCCGGCATGCCGACCGCGGGCTCGACGACGCTGCGGATGATGGATGAAGGCTGGCGCTCGGCGATCTCCTCGATCTCCATGCCGCCGGCGCTCGAGGCCACCACCATCACGCGCTCCGATTTGCGGTCGAGCACGAGACCCAGATAGATCTCGCGCTTGATGGCGACGGCGCCCTCGACATAGACGCGATAGACGGTCTTGCCCTGGGCGCCGGTCTGATGGGTGACGAGGCGCCTGCCGAACAATCCATCGGCCGCCTCCTCGACCTGGTGCTCCGACGTGCAGAGCTTCACGCCGCCGGCCTTGCCGCGGCCGCCCGAATGGATCTGCGCCTTGACGATCCACTTGGCGCCGCCGATGTCACGGGCGCGATAGGCCGCCTGTTCGGGACTGTAGGCGAGACCACCCGGCGGAACGGCGACACCGAATCTGCTGAGGATTTCCTTGGCCTGATATTCGTGGATATCCATGGCGATCACGCTGCCTTGGCGAGTTGTGAGGGCTGAGTGCGATGGAAATGCTCGATCGCCGCGGCGACGCCGCTGCCGGCGGTGAAGGGAACACCCTGGTCGCGCAAAGTGAGCTCGACGCCGGAAAGCGCCGTCAGCACCATCAGCTCGTTGAGATCGCCGAGATGGCCGATGCGGAAGACGCGGCCCGCGACTTTCGCAAGCCCGACGCCGAGCGAGAGTCCGTAGGCCTTGTAGGCATGGCGCACGAAGGCGTTCGAATCGAAGCCGTCCGGCAGATAGATCGCGCTCACCGTGTCGGACTGCCAGCGGGCCTCGCTGGCGCAGAGCTTCAGGCCCCAGGCCGAGACCGCCTTGCGCACCCCTTCGGCGAGGCGGTGATGGCGGGCGAAGACCTGGTCGAGCCCTTCGCCGAGCAGGAGATCGATCGAGGCGCGCAGGGCGCGCAGCATATGGGTGGGCGGCGTATAGGGGAAATAGCCGTCCTTGTTGGCGCGCGCCATGTCGGCGAAATCGAAATAGCAGCGCCGCGAGGTGGCGTCCTGTGCCGCGGCGAGCGCCTTCGGGCTGACGCACAGGATGGCGAGGCCGGCCGGCATCATGAAGCCCTTCTGCGAGCCCGCCACCGCGATGTCGACGCGCCAGTCCTCCATGCGGAAATCGATGCTGGCGATCGAGCTCACGCCGTCGGCGAAGAGGAGCGCGGGGTGATGCGCCTCATCGAGTGCCCGGCGCACGCCGGCGACATCGCTGGTGACCCCGGTCGCGGTCTCGTTGTGGGTGACGAGCACCGCCTTGATCTTGTGATGGCGGTCGGCCTTGAGTCGGGCGGCGAAGATATCGACGGGGACGCCTTCGCCCCAGGGCACGTCGATCACCTCGACCTCGAGCCCGAGGCGGATGCACATGTCGATCCACAGATGCGAGAACTGGCCGAAACGGGCGGCGAGGACCTTGTCGCCGGGCGAGAGCGTGTTGGTGAGCGCGGCTTCCCACCCGCCGGTGCCGGAGGACGGGAACAGGAAGGCCTGGCCGGTCTTCGACTTGAAGATCTTCTTCACATCCTCGAGCAGCGGCAGGGTGAATTGCGGGAGGTCGGGCGCCCGCTGGTCTTCCATCGGGATATCCATGGCCCGGCGCACGGCATCCGGCACATTGGTGGGCCCCGGAATGAATAGGCCGCGAACACCTGGCATGGTTTCCTCCCCTGGATGTGATCTGCTTATGCCCATTATCTCTCCGGGTAGGGGCATCGCCGCAACGTTCCAATCACCTGCCTTTGAATGTCCAGAGGGATGGGTTAATTACTACCCTTAAGGATGGAAACGTGGTACAGAAAATCACTTAAACCTGCCCATCAGCATGGGAAGTGGGATCATGATCGAACAAGCGCCCGTCGACATCGCTTTGGGTGACGGCAATCCGCTGATGCTGGCGGCCCTGTCCGACTTCATCGACCGCGACAAGGGCTTCAGCCTGGTGGCGACGGTGGCGAGTGCGGAAGGCTTCCTCGCCGCGGTCACCCGCGTTCCGGTCCGGGTCGGCCTCATCGACTGGACCCTGCCGGTGATGGGAGCTGAGCGTTTGCTCGACACGCTGCGCCTCAGACCGGCACCGCCGCGCAT
>CAZICN010000361.1:0-3836 GCA_964537655.1 uncultured Aestuariivirga sp. | reverse complement strand
TTTTACCCGTTTTGATCGAACCGGAATGATTCGATCAAAACGGGAAAGGCTCTAGTGTGGTTTGGTTCAGAAATTCCCTCAAATCCTGACCGCAATACGGGAGGGAATTTCTGAACCACCACACTAGCTCAAAGGCGAAGCGCGTCTTTTACATGTTTCAGCGTATCCAGGTGATTAATGCAAACACGTGGTGCCCCGGCCTTGGCGAGGCGGCGGACTTTGACCTCATCGCGGGAAAACCCGATGAAATGCACCCCATTGGCAAGACCCGCCTCGACGTCGTTGAGATTGTCGCCAATGAAGACGATGCGATCCGGTGGCAGGGCGAGGCTCGCCATGGCGCGGGCCAGGATGTCACTCTTCGCGCCGCCGCCATCGGCGCCGAACCCGCAGGCTTTGACCGGTTCCCACATCCCGCAGGCAGCGAGGCGCAGCCGGGCGGCTTCGAGGAGATTGGCGGTGGCGATGCCCAGCGCACCCTTGCCGGAGAGGCTGCGGAGGAGGTCACGAGCGCCTTCGATGGGCACGGGTGTCAGACGCCTGCGTCCGATGCCGTCCGCGAGATGATCCAGATAGGCCGCAATCACTGCCTTGCGCTCGGCGGGCGACGGCGCGCGGCCGAAATGCCGGGCGAGGATCTCGGCGATGATGTCCTCGTCATTGCGGATCAGATAGCTGTCCCAATCGCGCGACAGGCCGGTGAGGTGATGCAGCTTGTCGAACGCCCAGAAAAACGCGTCCTCCTCCGCAGGCGTCAGATCGAGCAGGACACCATCGACATCGAAGATGACTGCTGCCGGATCAGCCATTCAACATGCGCGGCGTCATTTCGATCAATGTCGGACCACCGGCCTTCAGGGCCCGCGCAATGGCCTGGCTCAGGGCTTTCAGCGACTCCGGCCTCTCGGCGTTGCAGCGATAGGCCTTGGCGAGCGCCTGGAAGTCCGGATTGACCAGCGTAACCGCATTGGGTTGGATGCCTTTGTTCACCATGTCGTCGCGGATCTGGCCGAGTGCATCGTTGTTCCACATCAGGATGACGAGCGGCAATTTGTGCTCGGCGGCGGTGCCGAGCTCGTTGATCGTGTACTGGATGCCGTAGTCGCCGATCATCACCGCCACCGGCTTGTCGGGACAGCCGAACTTGGCGCCGATGCCGGCGGGCAGCGCGAAGCCCAGCGTGCCGAAGCCGACCGGATGCAGCCAGCTTCTCGGTTCGAACACCGGGAAAATCTCGTTCGCCGCATAGGCGATCTGCGTCATGTCGGAGGCGATCACCGTTTCGGGCGGCAGGCTGTCGCGAACGACGGCGAGCACTTTGCGCAGCATCTTGCGCAGGTCGTCCTCCTCGGCAAGCTCGGCGACGAAGATGTCGGCGATCGCCTTTTCGCGAGCCTTGCGGCGCCCTGAATGGTCGGCCGCGGGCAGGCTTGCGGCGATGGCTGCCAAAGCCTCTTGCGCGTCGGACAGAATGGCGATGTCGGCCGCATGCGGGCGCGCCAGCGTCATCGGGTCGAGGTCGATGCGGATCAGGCCCTTGTCGAGAAGGAAGCCCGAATCCCAGAAATCGGTCTCGGCCAGTTCCGATCCGGCGCACAGGATCACATCGGCGTCGCGCAGCATCTCGCGGCCGGAGGCGCTGGCCAGGCGATAGCCGAGACAGAGCGGATGATTGCCGGGAACCGCGCCCTTGCCGGCGGTCGTGGTGATGATGGGAGCGCCGAGCTTCTCGGCGATGGCAAGCGCCGTCTTGCCGGCGCCGAGCGCGCCGCCGCCCAGAAGGACGACGGGAGACTTGGCCCTGGCGAGGAGACTGACGGCATCCTTGATTTGACCGGCATCGGGGCGCGGCAGTTTCGGCGTGCGGTGCGTCAACCAGCCGGCGCCCGCGGGAACCTTCAGGAGATCGAGCGGCAGTTCGAGATAGGCCGGGCGCGGGCGCATCGAGGCGAAGGCCGAGAAAGCGCGTGACACGCCGTCGCGTACGTCCTGGGGCGTGTAGGCGCGCATGGCGAGGTTGGTGATCGTCGCGGCCGCACCCAGCTGGTTCTGCATCTCATGCAGCCGGCCGCGCCCCTGGGCGCTGTCGGCGATGTCGAGGGCCGATGAAATGCACAGGACCGGGCTTGAATCGGACCAGGCCTGGCCGAGCGGCGTCATGATGTTGGTGAGGCCCGGACCGGTGATGGTGAAGCAGACGCCGGGCCTGCCGGAGGCCCTGGCATAGCCGTCGGCCATGAAACCCGCGCCCTGTTCGTGGCGCACCAGCACATGTTTGATCCTCGAGCGCGGCAGGGCCCGGTACATCTC
This sequence comes from uncultured Aestuariivirga sp., assembly GCA_964537655.1. Classification (GTDB taxonomy): domain Bacteria; phylum Pseudomonadota; class Alphaproteobacteria; order Rhizobiales; family Aestuariivirgaceae; genus Taklimakanibacter. The sequence goes on along the minus strand of CAZICN010000361.1, from coordinate 1,526 downwards.
GACATTGTGCACGCCCGGAATGCCGAAAATCGTGTCGGTGCCATAGGATTCGAGAAGGCCGACAAGGGCTTCGCCGGTCGAGTGTTCAGCGCGGGACATTCTAATTCTCCGATTGGGACGTCAAGCCGCTTTGGGCGCGGCCTCGGGCTTGTTCACGGCATGGCATGCCACAAGGCTTGCCTCATGTGCAAGCAGCTCAGGACGTTCGACACGGCACAGATCGAAGGCGAGCGGACAGCGGGGATTGAACGGGCAGCCGGAAGGCGGACTGAGCGGCGACGGCAACTCGCCCTTGAGCACGATGCGCTCACGCTTGCGCTCAGGATCAGCCATCGGCGTTGCCGACAGCAGAGCGCGCGTATAGGGATGTTGCGGATTGCGGAAGATGTTCTCGCGCGTGCCATACTCGACGACGCGGCCGAGATACATGACCATCACGTCATTGGCGATGTGGCGCACGACCGAGAGATCGTGGCTGATGAACAGGAAAGCGAGATTGAGCCGCTCCTGGATGTCGGCGAGCAGGTTCAGCACCTGCGCCTGGATCGACACGTCGAGCGCCGAGACCGGCTCATCGAGCACCAGGATGTCGGGATCGAGCATCAGGGCGCGGGCGATGGCGATGCGCTGGCGCTGGCCGCCCGAGAACATGTGCGGATAACGCTCATAGTGCTCAGGCCTGAGGCCGACATTGGCCATCATGGCACGCGCCCGCTCGGTGCGCTCGGCCGCGGAAAGCTTGGTGTTGACCAGCAGCGGTTCTTCCAGGGCGTGGCCGATCTTCTGGCGCGGATTGAGCGAGCCATAGGGATTTTGGAACACGATCTGCACCTTGGGGCGCAGCTCACGCAGCGTCTCGGCAGAGGCGCCGACGATCTCGTTGCCGGATATGTTCAGGGATCCGGCGGTCGGCGTCTCGATCATGGTGACGAGGCGGGCGAGTGTGGATTTGCCGCAGCCCGATTCACCGACGACGGCGAGGGTCTTGCCGCGCTCGACGGTGAAGCTCGCGCCATCGAGCGCCTTGAGCGTCGCCGCCTCGCGGAAGGCGCCGCGCGAGACCTCGTAGTAGCGCGCCAGATCGCGGGCGATGAGGACGGTATCGGCGCTCATGCGGCTTTCTCCTTGCCGGGATGGCCGAGCGCCACGCCGTTCTTCAACGGGTAATGGCAAAGGGCGTCGCCCAACTCCTTCTGCTTGGGTGGCACCTCGGTACGGCAGAGTTGCGTGGCATAGCTGCAGCGCGGCGAGAACAGGCAGCCCTGCGGTCGGTCGAACTGGCCCGGCACCACGCCCGGGATCGAGGGCAGGCGTTTCACATGGGCGCGTTCGGGGAGTGCTGCGAGGAGGGCTGCCGTATAGGGATGGTGCGGATCCTTGAACAGGCCCCTGACCGGCTGTTCCTCGACCTTCTGGCCGGCATATTGCACCGAGACGCGCTCGGCGGTTTCGGCGACGACACCCATGGAATGGGTGATGAGGATGAGGCCCATGCCGGTGTCGCGCTGCAATTTGAGGAGCAGATC
>CAZICN010000360.1:0-3859 GCA_964537655.1 uncultured Aestuariivirga sp. | reverse complement strand
GAGGACTATATGCGGACTTTATGGAAAACTTATGCGCCGGGCTGGTTTCCCGAATTGAATCTTGATGCCCGAAGCGCGACTTGAGCCTCCGAAATGGAGGTCAAGATGTGGGATATCGTTTACCTGGGGCTGGGCGCCCTGATCTTCGCCCTGATGGCGGCCTATGTCCGCCTGTGCGACCGGATCTAGGGACCCGTCATGTCGGAAGCCTTCATCGGTCTCATCGTCGCGGCGGGCCTCGCGGCTTACCTCGTCTACGCCCTCATCCACCCCGAAAAATTCTGATCCTATAACTCAGGTGATGCCATGACCCTTGCAGGCTGGCTGCAGATCATTCTCGTTTTTGCCGTCGTCATCGCCGTGGCCTGGCCGCTCGGCCTCGCCATGGCGCGGCTGTTCGGCAGGACCGAACCCCTGGCTCTCGAACGCGGCCTCTATCGCATCGCCGGCGTCGATACGAGCAAGGAGCAGGGCTGGGCGTCCTACACGCTCGCCATGCTGTCGATCAATTTCATAGGCTTCGTCGTTCTCTACCTGCTGCAGCGCGCGCAGTTCTATCTGCCGCTCGACCCGCAGGGCTTCGCCGGCACCAGCGAGCATCTCGCCTTCAACACCGCCTGGAGCTTCGTCAGCAACACCAACTGGCAGTCCTATGGCGGCGAGACGACGATGAGCCACTTCGTGCAGATGGCCGGCCTCACCGTGCAGAATTTCCTGTCCGCCGCCACCGGCATCGCGCTCGCCGTCGCGGTGACGCGCGCCTTTGCGCGCTCGGAAGCGAAGACGCTCGGCAATTTCTGGGTCGACCTGACACGCGCGACTCTTTTCGTGCTACTGCCCTTGTCGATCGTCGTGGCGCTCGCCTTCGCAGCCCTCGGCGTGCCGCAGACGCTGCAGGGCTCGGTCGAGGCGACGACGCTCGAGGGCGCCAGGCAGGTCATCGCCCTGGGTCCCGTGGCGAGCCAGGAAGCGATCAAGCAGCTCGGCACCAATGGCGGCGGCTTCTTCAACGCCAATGCCGCGCATCCCTTCGAAAATCCGAATGAATGGGCGAATTATCTCTCGATCTTCGCCATGCTGGTGGTTTCCGCCGCCATGCCGGTCATGTTCGGCCGCATGGTCGGCGACCTGCGCCAGGGCAAGGCGCTGCTCATCGTCATGCTCGTCATGCTGCTGGCCGGCGTCACCGCGGTCTACTGGTCGGAAGCCTATGGCAATCCGCTCTTCAATCAGTTCGGCTTCTCCTCGCAGGCCAATCTGGAAGGCAAGGAAGTGCGCTTCGGCCTCGCCATGTCGGCGCTCTATGCGGCGGTGACGACCGGCCTGTCCTGCGGCGCGGTCAATGCGATGCATGCCTCGCTGACGCCGTTGGGCGGCCTCGCGCCGATGTTCCTGATGCAGCTTGGCGAAATCCTGCCTGGCGGCGTCGGCTCCGGCCTCTATGGCATGGTGGTCATGGCGCTGATCAGCGTGTTCGTCGCGGGCCTCATGGTCGGCCGCACGCCCGATTATCTCGGCAAGAAGATCGAGGCCAAGGAGATGAAGCTGGCGGTGCTCGCCATCCTCGTCCTGCCGCTGGTCATCCTAGGCTTCACGGCGGTCTCGGCGATGCTGCCCATGGCGCTGTCGAGCCTCGCCAATGCCGGCCCGCATGGCCTTTCCGAGATCCTCTATGCCTATTCGTCGGGCGCCGGCAACAACGGCTCGGCCTTCGCCGGCCTCAATGCCAACACGCCGTGGTTCAACACGACACTCGGCATCGCCATGGCATTCGGCCGCTTCGCCTATGTCGTGCCGGTCATGGCGATCGCCGGATCGCTCGCCGCCAAGAAAAAGATTCCGCAGACCCAAGGCAGCTTCCCGACCCATGGACCGCTGTTCGTCGGGCTGCTGATCGGCGTGATCCTCATCCTCGGCGGCCTGCAGTATTTCCCGGCCCTCGCTCTGGGCCCGATCGTCGAGCATTTCATCATGCTCGCCGGCCAGAGCTTCTAATCGGAGTGAAGTCCATGTCCAGCAAACACGCCAATCCCTCGCTGTTCGACCGCGGGATCACGATCGCCGCGGCGCAGCAGGCCTTTGTCAAGTTCTCGCCGCGCCATCTCGCCCGCAACCCGGTGATCTTCGTGACCGCCGTCGTCGCCCTTCTGGTGACGGCGATGTGGCTGCGCGACCTCCTGGGCCAGACCGGCACCGCGCTGTTCTCGGGCCAGATCGCCGCCTGGCTGTGGTTCACCGTGCTGTTCGCCAATTTCGCCGAAGCGGTGGCCGAGGGCCGGGGCAAGGCGCAGGCCGACGCGCTGCGCCGCACCCGCACCGACACGGTCGCCCGCCGCCTCCTGCAGCCGGATGAGCGCAACGACCTGTTCGAGAAGGTCTCCGCCCTCGACCTGCGCGCGGGAGATATCGTGATGGTCGAGGCCAATGAGATCATTCCGGCCGACGGCGAGATCATCGAAGGCATCGCCTCGGTCAATGAATCGGCAATCACCGGCGAATCGGCCCCGGTCATTCGTGAATCAGGCGGCGACCGCTCGGCCGTCACCGGCGGCACGGCCGTGCTCTCCGACTGGATCAAGGTGAAGGTGACCGCTGCCCCGGGCTCGAGCTTCCTCGACCGCATGATCGCGCTGGTCGAAGGGGCGGAGCGCCAGAAGACCCCGAACGAGCTCGCGCTTTCCATCCTGCTCGCCGGCATGACGCTGATCTTCCTGTTCGTCGTCGTGTCGCTGTGGGGCATCGCCGGTTATTCGGCGACGATCCTGTCGATCACGGTGCTGGCGGCCCTGCTCGTCACCCTGATCCCGACGACCATCGGCGGACTGCTTTCGGCCATCGGCATCGCCGGCATGGACCGCCTCATCCGCTTCAACGTGATCGCGACCTCGGGCCGCGCGGTCGAGGCGGCGGGCGACGTCGACACGCTGCTCCTCGACAAGACCGGCACGATCACTTTCGGCAACCGCCTGGCGACCGCCTTCATCCCGGTGCCCGGCGTCTCCGAGCAGGCGCTCGCCGAGACGGCGCTCCTCGCCTCGCTCGCCGATGAAACGCCGGAAGGCCGCTCGATCCTCGCTCTCGCCAAGGGAAACCATCATGTCGCCGAGCCCGATCTCGCCGGCCGGAAGGCCGTCACCGTGCCGTTCTCGGCGGTCACCCGCATTTCGGGCGTCGATCTGGGCGAGCGCGTCATCCGCAAGGGCGCCGTGGATGCCGTCCTCAAGCATGTGGGGCTGGCGGCGAATGCGGCACCACCCGCCTTCCGCGACGCGGTGGACCGGATCTCGCGCACCGGCGGCACGCCGCTCGCGGTCGCCGAAAACGGCAAGCTCATCGGCGTCATCCAGCTCAAGGACGTGGTCAAGTCCGACATCAAGGAGCGCTTCAATGCGCTGCGCAACATGGGCATCAAGACGGTGATGGTCACCGGCGACAATCCCGTCACCGCGGCGGCCATCGCGTCCGAGGCCGGCGTCGACGATTTCATCGCCGAGGCTACGCCTGAGGACAAACTCGCCTATATCCGCGCCGAGCAGGCCAAGGGCCGCCTCATCGCCATGTGTGGCGACGGCACCAACGACGCGCCGGCGCTGGCGCAGGCCGATGTCGGTGTCGCCATGCAGTCGGGCACCCAGGCGGCGCGCGAAGCCGGCAACATGGTCGATCTCGATTCCAACCCCACCAAGCTCATCGAGATCGTGGAGATCGGCAAGCAGCTGCTGATGACCAGGGGCTCGCTCACCACCTTCTCCATCGCCAATGACGTCGCGAAGTATTTCGCGATCATCCCGGCACTGTTCGTCGTCACCTATCCGCAGCTCGGCGCCCTCAACCTCATGGATCTGGCGACGCCCGAGAG
>CAZICN010000359.1:0-3893 GCA_964537655.1 uncultured Aestuariivirga sp. | reverse complement strand
CCGCGACTCCTGGTCCAGCCGGCATCGGTGTCGGCGATCTCGCGGGCGAGGGCGGCCACGAGTTCCGGCGATGCCGGCTTCAGCGATTCCTCCGGCCGGTCATAACGCGGCGTCGCCGCCATCAAAGCCCGCGTATAGGCATGACGCGGCTGCGAGAAGAGCTGCCGCACGCTTGCTTGCTCCACCACCTTGCCGGCATAGAGGACGGAGACGGTCTGGCAGAGCTTGGCGACGACGCCCAGATTGTGGGTGACGAAGAGCAGCGCCGTGCCGTGGCGCGCCTGTAAGTCGGCGATGAGCGCCAGGATCTGCTTCTGCACGGTGACGTCGAGGGCGGTTGTCGGCTCGTCGGCGACGATGAGGCGCGGCTCGGCGGCGAAGGCCGCGGCGATCAGGACACGCTGGCGCATGCCGCCCGACAGCTCATGCGGATAGAGGCGCATCACCCTTTCGGGCTCGGCGATCTTCACTTCGCCGAGCAGTGACATGGCGCGGTGGCGGGCCTCGGCCTTCGACATGCCGAGGATATGGATCAGACGGTCGCAGATCTGCCGCTCGATCCGCTTTGCGGGATTGAGGGCGGTCAGCGGGTCCTGCGGGATGAAGGCGGCGCGCTTGCCGATGAACAGGCGGCGTGCACTCTCCGGCATCGATGTGAGGCTTTCGCCGGCCAGCGTCACGCCGCCCTCGATGGTCTCGACGGCCGGCGGCAGGATGCCGAACACGGTGCGGGCGATCATGCTCTTGCCGGCACCCGATTCCCCCACCAGGGCATGGACCTCGCCCGGCTCCACCCGCAGCGACACCGAACGCAAGAGGCGTCCGCCTCGCCGCAAGGCGATGCTCAGATTGGCGATGTCGAGATAGGCGGTCATCGGAGCACCGGATCGAAGCGTTCCTTGAGGCCTTCGCCGAACTGGCTGAAAGCGAGGACGGTGAGGAACAGGGCGATCATCGGAAAGACCAGAACCCACCACGCCTGATAGATGATGCCGCGGCCCTCGGCGATCATGCTGCCCCAGGTCGCCTGGTCGGTGGAGACCGAGAGATTGACGTAGGACAGGATGGCCTCGACGATCACCGCGATACCCATTTCGAGCGACAGCAGGACGATGATGGCCGGAAGCACATTGGGCAGGACCTCGCTGAGCAAGGTGGCAAAGGAAGTGCGGCCCATGGCGCGGGCGCTCTCGACATATTCCATCTGGCGCTGCTGCATCGTCTCGGCGCGCACCACCCGGCAGAAGCGCGTCCAGTCGATGATGGCAATGGCGATGATCACCGACTGAAGACTGGGATTCAGGAAGGCGACCAGCAGGATGGAGAGCAGGACCGGCGGAAAGGCCATCCAGATATCGACGATGCGCGAGATGACGCGGTCGGTCCAGCCACCGAAGAATCCGGCAATGAGGCCGAGCGCCGAGCCGAGCAGACAGGCGGCGAGGCCGGCGCCAATGGCGACGATGAAGGCGGGGCGGGTCGCCGAGACGAGCCTCGACAGCACGTCGCGGCCGAGACTGTCGGTGCCGAGAAGATAGAAGGGCTCGGCGCCCTCGACCCAGGCCGGCGGCAATTTGCCGAGCATCAGATCCTGCGCCAGCGGATCATGCGGGGTGATGAGCGGTGCGAAGACGGCAAGGAGCGCGATGAGGGTCAGCCATCCGCCCGATAGCCACAGCCGCGGCCCGGCCTTCACCCTGATGACCCGCGCCTCAGCCATGGCGGAGCCTCGGATTGAGCACGGCATAACTCAGATCGACTAGAAGGTTGATGACGACGAAGAGCAGGGCGAAAACGATCACGATACCCTGGATCAGAGGCAGGTCGCGGTTGATGACCGCATCGATCGCCATGTTGCCGAGACCCTCATAGGAGAAGAGCCGCTCGACGATCACGGTGCCGCCGATCAGGAAGGTGAACTGGACGCCGGCCAGCGTCAGGGTCGGGATCACGGCATTGCGCAGCGCCTCCGACAAGAGGACGCGGGTCTCGGAGAAGCCCTTGGTGCGCGCCAGCATGACGTAGTCCTGCTGCATCGCCTCCTTGAGCGATGTCTTGAGGAGCTGGGCGATGACCGCGGCGAGCGGCAAGGCCAGCGCCAGAGCCGGCATCAGCATATGGCGCATGAGATCGAGGAAGATGTCGAAGCGCAGGCGCAATATGCTCTCGACCAGATAGAAGCCGGAGACGAAGGGCAGATCGAGCGTGGGCGAGACGCGGCCCGATATGGCGAAGATGGGGAAGGCGACGCCGAAGATCAGGATGAGAGTGAGGCCCCATAGGAAATCCGGCATCGCAAGGCTCGCACCATTGGCGAGATCGATGCCGGTCTCGGCCGCGGTGCCACGAAAGCGCGCCGCGGTGATGGCGAGCGCGCCGCCGAGCGCCATGGCGATGACGAGCGCCAGTGTCGCAAGCTCGAGCGTCGCCGGCAGGCGGCCGAAGATCAGCCCCATGACATCCTGGCGCAAGGAGATCGAAGTGCCGAAGTCACCCTGCAGCGCCCGGCCGAGCCAGATCCAGAACTGGGTCATGATCGGCTTGTCGAGGCCGTAATGGGCGGTGAGGAGCGCGATATCGGCATCGGAGGCGCCGGGCGGCAGCATCATGGCGATGGGATTGCCGGGCACGACGCGGACCAGAATGAAGACGATGAGGGCCACGCCGAACAGCGTGACGATCGTGGAGCCGAGGCGGATCAGCAGATTTCGGCCCATGCAATCTCTCAACGCCCCTCATGCTGAGGTGGCCGCGAAGCGGCCCTCGAAGCATCCATCAGGATAGATCGAGAGCGCCGCATGACACCCTTCGAGGCTCGCTTCGCTCGCGCCTCAGAGTGAGGGAGGATGGATTGCGTTTCAACTAGCACAACGCAAGAGCCCTCAACCGCCCTTCGTTTCCACCTCTCTCCCTTCGCCTCAAGGCTAGGCCGGCGACATCAGCGCTGGCAAGAGCGCTCCCGACACATGCGGCGTCACCTTGACCGACTTGGCATGGATGATCGGCTGCACATATTGCAGGAGCGGAATGACATAACCTTCCTCGGCGATGTACCTGTCGACCGCTTTCCAGCCCTCGATGCGCTTGGTCTCGTCCTTCTCGCCCCAGAGCGGGATGATCTTGTCGATCAGGTCCTTCGAGTCCCATACCGAGTGGGGGCTCGGGCCGAACATGGCGAAGCCAGTCGATGTGGTGGGATCGCCAATGGCGTTGCCCCAATTGTAGAAAGCGGCCGGCGCCAGCGTGTCGGCGCCGCGCAGCTCGTAATGTTTGGCGATCTCGTAGATCTCGATCTCCGCCTCGATGCCGACCTTGCGCCACATGCCGACAATGGCCTGGATCATCTCATAGTCCTTGGGCTTGAAGCCCTTGGTCGTCTGGATCTTGAACTTCACCGGCTTGTCCGGCCCGAAGCCCGAGGCGGCGAGCAGCTGCTTGGCCTTTTCGGGGTCGTGGCCGACCTTGATCGAGGCGTCGAAAGCCGCATATTGCGGCGTCTCCAGCGTGTCGATGGCGATACCATAGCCGTTGAGCAGGCGGTCGATGATGAGCTGCTTGTCGATCGCATGATGCGCGGCGAGACGGACATTCTTGTCGAGCATCACATCGATGTCGTTCAGGAAGATCATGCCGATGTCGGAGATCGGCGTGGTGATGCCGGCCAGCCCGTCCTTGGCCTTGAGCCGGTCGAACTCGTCATAGGGGATTTCCAGCGTCACCTGCGCCGAGCCGGCTTCGATCTCGGCGACGCGGCTGGCGGAATCGGGCACGAATTTGATGATGACGGTGTCGAAGGCAGGCTTGCCGCCCCAGTAATTGGGATTGGCCTTGAGCCTGACGAAGGCATTGCGCTCGAACTTCTCCATCATATAGGGGCCGGTGCCGATCGGCGC
>CAZICN010000358.1:0-3902 GCA_964537655.1 uncultured Aestuariivirga sp. | reverse complement strand
TCTCCCCGGCGCAGCGCAATTCGAGACCATAACGGGTGCGGAACAGGAAATACCAGGCGGCGGGCACCGCGAGGAAGGCCAGATAGGTCAGGAGCTTCTGGTCGAACAGGATCGGACCCAGGAAGGGAATGTCCGACAGGAGCGGCAGCGGCACCGTGTCGAAGAAAGGAATGGTGGGCGTCTGGCCGGCATTGGCGAAGGCCGCGCGCAGCCAGAAGATCGAGAGGCCCGAGCCCAAGAGATTGAGCGCCAGGCCGGTGACGATCTGCTCCACTTTCAGCGTGATGACCATGAAGGCGAAGACCAGGCTCATCAGGCCGCCGGTGATCATCGCGACCGCGACGCCGAGCCACAGCGAACCGGTATAGTGGGCGCCGAGATAGGCGGTGAAGGCGCCCATCAGCATGGTGCCCTCGAGACCCATATTGTAGACGCCGCTGCGCTCGGCGATCATCTCGCCCAAGGCCGCGAGCAGGATCGGCGTCGCGATGCGCACGGTCGCCGCCAGCACGCTGATGATGATCGAGGTCTGCAGGAGATCGGCGATCATGGCCGCACCCGCCTCAGCCTGAACGAGGACGCGGCCCAGCCGGCCAGGTAGAACAACAGGATGATGGCCTCGATCGCATAGATGAGGGCCGAGGGAACGCCGGTCTTGATCTGCATGAAGGTGGCGCCGTTGACCAGCGCGCCGAACAGGAGGGCGGCGATCACCACGCCCCAGGGATTGAGCTGGCCCAGGATGGCGACAATGATGCCGGTATAGCCATAGGTCGAGAGCGCCCCGGCCTTGAGGCGGTATTGCACGCCATAGACCTCGCTCATCCCGGCAAGACCGGCGAGAGCGCCCGAGATCAGCATCACCATCAGGATCACCCGGCTCGAATTCGAGCCCTGCACTTCGAGCGCGCGCAGGTTCGATCCCGCGGCGCGGATCTCGTAGCCGACGGCAGTGCGTTTCATCATGAGATGGACGAGGGCCGCCGCGGCGATCGCCACCAGGAAACCCATATGCAGGCGCGACCCGTCGAACAGGACCGGCAGGATGCTTCCGGGATCGACCTTGGCCGTCTGCTCGAAGAAGCCGCCCGCCTCGCTCCACGGCCCCTTGAGGAGCAGGAGCGAGAGCGCATAGACGATGATGTAGTTGAGCATCACCGTCGAAATCACCTCATCGACGCGAAAGCGCGTCTTGAGGATGCCGGCCAGTCCGGCATAGAGCGCGCCGCCCGTCATCGCCGCGGCAATGACCACCGGCAATTGCAGCCACGGCGACAGGCCGGCGAGCGTGCTCTGGCACCAGTAGGCGAACATCGCGCCGGCGAAGACCTGTCCCTCGGCGCCGATGTTCCACAGGCGCGCGCGGAACGCGACGGCGGTGGCGAGGCCCGTGAAGATCAGGGGCGTCGCCTTGACCAGCGTCTCGGTCGCCGCCCGCCAGGTGCCGAACGCCCCCTGGAGCAGCGACTGGAAGGCAGTGGCCGGGTTGACGCCGACCGCGATGAACAGGACGCTGCAGAGGACGAGCGCCGCGGCAAGCGATGCGGCGACCGCGACGATGCGGCCGCGGGACGTGGTCTCGCTGCGCGCCTCCAGGCGGAACCCCAGTCGTTCGGCGAATGTCATGCCGCCCTCTCGGCGCGATGGCCCGCCATCAGCGGGCCGATCACCGCGATGTCGGCGGCCTCGCGCGGGAAAACGCCCATGATCTCGCCCCGGAACATCACCGCGACCCGGTCGCTGAGCGCCAGGATGTCCTCGAGCTCCTCGCTGACCAGGAGGATGGCGCAGCCCTCCTCGCGCTTGCGCAACAGCTCGCGATGGACGAATTCGATGACGCCGATATCGACGCCGCGCGTCGGCTGGTTGCACAGGAGGAGATGGCGCGCCTTCTCGAACTCCCGCGCCAGAATGACTTTTTGCGCATTGCCGCCCGACAGCCGGCCGGAGATCATGGCCGGGCCGCTAGCCATGATCGAGAAGGAGGAGATCGCGTCCTCGGCCCGCTTGCGTGTCGCCGCCTCATCGAGAAACGGACCCGTGCGCCAGCGGGCGTCCCATTGCTGGCCGAGGATCAGATTCTCGGTGATGCTGAAATCCGGGACCAGGCCGTCGCGGAAACGGTCGCTCGGCACATAGCCGACACCGTGACGGGCTATGTCATGGACGGTGAGCGGCCCGATATCCTCGCCGCGCAGGCGGATGTGTCCACTGTCCGGCCGCGCAAGCCCGGCGATGCTCTCCAGCAATTCATCCTGGCCGTTGCCGGCGACCCCGGCGATGCCGAGGATCTCGCCCGCTCCGAGGTCGAGATCGATGCCCGCCAGATGCGTCCGGCCGCCTCTCGCCAGGGTGACGGAACTGAGGCTGAGCGCCGTTTCGCCGGCCCCAGACGTCGTCCGGGCATGGACCTGGGCGACCGGGCGGCCGACCATCATCATGGTCAGCTCGTCGCGCGTGACGTCCTTGGTCCTGACCGTGCCGACGAGCCTGCCCTTGCGCAGGACGCTGACCCGGTCGGAGCGCATCACCTCGTTCATCTTGTGGGAAATCAGGACGACGGCGATGCCCGCCTTCGTGAGCTGGCCGATGATGGCGAAAAGACGTTCGGATTCCTGGGGCGTCAGCACCGCGGTCGGCTCGTCGAGGATCAGCAGCCGGGCGCCGAGATAAAGCGCCTTCACGATCTCGACCCATTGCTTCTCGCCGACCGAGAGATCGGCGACCAGGCGGTCGGGCGCGATGTCGAGGCCGAAGCCGCGGCTCAGCTCGAGAATCCTGCCGCGCGCCGCGCGCATGTCGAGACGAAGGCCGGACCCGGTGCCGACGACGATGTTCTCGAGAACGGTGAAGTTCGGCACCAGGACGAAATGCTGGTGCACCATGCCGATGCCGGCGGCGATCGCCCTGGCCGGGCTCGCCAGCTCGACTCTCTCGCCATCGATATCGATCTCGCCCGCATCGGGCTGCAGCAGGCCATAGAGGCAGGCGGAGAACGTCGACTTGCCGGCACCGTTCTCGCCCAGGAGGCAATGCAGCTCGCCGGCCTCGATCGCAAGCGAGATGTCGTCATTGGCGGTGAGCGCGCCGAACCGCTTGGTGAGATGGCGGACGGCGAGACGCGGAGTGGCGGGAGTGATGGTCATGACCGATGACATCGTGACTCTCAGCCATATTCCCCTTCTCCCGGCTGCGGGAGAAGGTGGCCGACAGGCCGGATGAGGGTGTGCTTTCGCCAAGAACGAATAACGTCCGAGGTGAAATCTTTTTGATGGACTGACACCCTCACCCGCCCTTCGGGCCCCCTCTCCCGCAAGCGGGAGAGGGGGAAGATACCGGTGAGGGTGAATGACGGTCGAACGCTCAATCCGACTTGACCTCGTTGAGATTGAGCTCGACCGTCTTCGAACCGTCCTTGATGGAGGCGATCGTGTCCTCCGCCAGTTTCTTGACCTCGGCGGGAAGCTTCTCGGCCCACGCCGCGTTCATCGCGACATCGCCCGATCCGTCCTTCCAGGAAAACCACTTCGGCTCCTTGGGGGCGTCGAACTTGCCGCCTTCCGCCTTCACCTTCCACCATTCATCGATGATCCAGCTGATATGCGGATCCCATTTGACGATGGCCGAGGCGACGATCGACTTCGGCGCGAAGGACGACATGTCGACATAGTTGCCGAAGCAGCCGATCTCCTTCTGCTCGCAGACCTCGAAGGCGCCCGACATCTGGTAGATCATGTCGGCGCCGGCGGCGATCTGCGCCGAGGTCGCCTCGTTGGACTTGGCCGGATCGTACCAGGACTGGATATAGGTGATCTTCTGCTTCACCGCCGGATTGGCTTCCTTGGCGCCGGCGAAGAAGGCGTTGATCTGGTCGTTGGTGTCTTCGGCCGGGAAGGTCGAGA
>CAZICN010000357.1:0-3937 GCA_964537655.1 uncultured Aestuariivirga sp. | reverse complement strand
AGAAGGGGAACCAGTGCAAGATTTTCCCGCTTCACGCTCGCGGAGGCCGAGTGATGGAGCAACAGGCGTCAGAATTCCCCGCCAATGTGAAACGGGCGATCGCCGACAGCCAGCTGCAATGGTCGATGACGGAGACCGGGCCGCGTTTCATCGAGAAGCGCGCCAAGGCCCGCGCCAACCTGCCGGAGTTCGATGCGCTGCGCGACCAGGCGCGCGACATCAAGGATCATGTCCTTGCCCATCTCGACCTCTATCTCGAACGTTATGAGGCGAAGGTCGTCGCCTCGGGCGGGCAGGTCCATTGGGCGGAAACCACGGAAGAAGCCCGTACCGCCATCCTTTCGATCTGCAAGCGCCTCGATGCCAAGCTTGCCACCAAGGGCAAGTCGATGATCTCGGAAGAGATCGGCCTCAACCAGGCGCTGGAAAAAGCCGGCGTGACGCCGGTCGAGACCGATCTCGGCGAATATCTGATCCAGCTTCGCGGCGAGCCGCCGAGCCACATCATCGCGCCCGCCGTGCATCTGACGCGCGACCAGATCGAGGCGGATTTCCGCAAGGCCCACACCCATCTCGACCCCAATCGCGACCTGACCGAGATACCGACGCTGGTCGAGGAGGCGCGCCTGGTCCTGCGCCAGAAATATCTCGATGCCGATGTCGGCATCACCGGGGCCAATTTCCTCATCGCCGAGACCGGCACCTCGATCATCGTCACCAATGAAGGCAATGGCGACCTGACCCAGACCTTGCCCCGGGCGCATATCGTCATCGCCTCGATCGAAAAAATCGTGCCGACACTCGAGGACGCGACGACCATTCTGCGCGTGCTGGCGCGCTCGGCGACGGGCCAGGATTTCTCGAACTACACGACTTTTTCCACTGGTCCGCGGCGGCCGGAAGACCCGGATGGGCCTCTCGAATATCATGTCGTCATCCTCGACAATGGCCGCTCGAACGTGCTCGGCACCGAATTCCAGGACATGCTGCGCTGCATCCGCTGCGGCGCCTGCCTCAATCACTGCCCGGTCTATCAGGCGGTCGGCGGCCATGCCTATGGCTGGGTCTATCCGGGGCCGATCGGCTCGGTCGTGACGCCGGCGCTCATCGGCATCGAGAAGGCGAAACACCTGCCCAATGCCTCGACCTTCTGCGGGCGCTGCGAGGAAGTGTGCCCGATGCGCATTCCGCTGCCGAAACTCCTGCGCCATTGGCGCGAGCAGGAATTCGAGAAGCACCTGACGCCGGGCGCGGTGCGCTCAGGGCTCAGCGTCTGGGCCTTCTTCGCCAAACGGCCCCGGCTCTATCAGTCCGTTACCCGCATCGCCGCGCGCCTTCTCCACCTGATGGGCGGGCGCAAAGGCAGGCTTTCGCGCCTGCCCCTGGCCCAGGGATGGACGAAGTATCGCGACATGCCGGCGCCGCAGGGCCGGACCTTCCAGGCGATGTGGAAGGAGCGCAAACGTGGATAGTGCCCGCGCCCGCATCCTGTCGCGCGTCAGGCGCTCGGCCGCCCAGGCCGACGAGGCGGCGCGTATCGCCCTGGTGGAAGAGCGCCTGCGGCATCCGCAGCAGAACCTGGTGCCCGAGCGCGGCCAGGGCGATGAAGCCCATCGCATCGCCACCTTCACGCGGATGATGGAAGCGGTCGGCGGCACCGTCGAAGTCCTCGACGATATCAACGACGTGCCGGCCGCGGTCGCCGGCTATCTGCGAGACACCAACCGGCCGGCCAGGATCCGGCGCGGCAAGGACGAAAAGCTCGCCACTCTGCCCTGGCATCGCACCCAGACGCTCGAGGTGGCGGAGGGGCCGGCCGAGGATTCCGACACCGCCTCGCTCACCCATGCTTTCGCGGGCGTCGCCGAGAGCGGCACGGTCGTGCAGCTTTCGGGGCCGGACAATCCGACGACGCTCAATTTCCTGCCCGAGGCGCATATCGTGCTGCTCGATGCGCAGGACCTGCATGCGAGCTACGAGGAGGGCTGGGCGCGTCTGCGCCAGGTCTACGGGCCGGGCCAGATGCCGCGCACCGTGAACATGATCTCGGGGCCGTCGCGCACCGCCGATATCGAGCAGACGATCGTGCGCCCGGCGCATGGTCCCAAGGACATGCATGTCATCATCGTGAAGAACCGATGATGTGGAAGCCGGTGGCCGAGATCGTCGCGCTCTGGCGCCCGGTCGAGGGCGAGGGGCTCGAGCATCTCGTCCTCAATGCGGTGCCCGGCGGCTACAGCGTGCGCAGCCATGTCATCGGCGAGAACGAAGGCAAGCGCCACGCTTTCTTCTATGCGATCGATCTCGACGAAGGCTGGCGGGTCCGGTCCTTCAGCATCGAGGCGGTCGATGGGCGATCACGCTCCTATCTCTCGCCCGCGCCCGGGCGCTGGCTGGACGGCGAGGGCAAGCCGCTTGCCGTCTTCGACGGCTGCGTCGATATCGATCTCTCCTTCACCTGCTTTACCAACAGCCTGCCGGTGCGGCGGACAGAATTCGCCAGGGGCGAGGCGCGCGAATTCGCCATGCTATGGATGCCCTCCGACACGCTCGATCCCTTTGTCGACGGCCAGCGCTATACCTGCCGTGAGCCCGGCAGGCGCTTCCATTATGCGGCCACCGATGGGGCCTTCGAGGCCGAGATCGCGTTCGATGAGTTCGGCCTGGTGAGCGATTATCCGGGCCTGTTCCGGCGCGTCGCCTGACCATGCCGCTGCAGAACCGCGTCAATCCTCTCGGCGAGATCGTGGCGAGCGCGGCGCGCGGCACGATGATGGGCAATCGCGGCGGCAAGTTCCACCGCGACGACCAGACGCTCGGCAAAAGGCGTTGGGCGACGCGGCACTGGATCTGCTGCGACCTCTACTGGAAGGGCGTGCATCACGAGCCGATGGGCAAGGGCTATACGTCGCTGTTCTTTCTCGACGAGGTGACGGCGCTGGCGGCAGGGCACCGGCCCTGTTTCTATTGCCGGCGCAAGGACGCCAGGCTGTTCCTGTCGCTGGCCTCGCCGCCGCTGACGGCGGACGCGGCTGACCGCATCGTGGACAAACAGCGACGCGGAACAAGACCCGAGGCTCCGGTCGAGGGCCTGCCGGATGGCGCGATGATCGACACCGGCGATGGCATCTTCGCGATCAAGGATAATCGCTTGCTCAAATGGTCGTTCGAGGGTTATAGCGCGGCCGTTCCGCGCAGGTCTGTCATGAGCGGCAAGCTTTTGACACCGGCGCTCTATGTCGGCATTCTCGCGCGCGGTTTTCAGCCACGCTGGCACGAGTCAGTTCAATCACTGGGGAAGGGCATTACATGAAGCTGTTGCGTTACGGGGCGAAGGGCAAGGAGAAGCCGGGCCTTCTCGACAAGGATGGACGCATCCGTGACCTGTCGGGCGTCGTTGCCGATATCAGCGGCGATACGATCTCCGCCAAGAGCCTGGCGCGGCTCAGGAAGATCAAGCCGGAGTCGCTGCCGCTGGTGCGCGGCAATCCGCGCATCGGCGCCTGCGTCGCCAATCCGCAGAAATTCATCGCCATCGGCCTCAACTATTCCGACCATGCGGCCGAATCGAACCTGCCCGTGCCGCCGGAGCCGGTCGTCTTCACCAAGCAGGTGAGCTGCCTTTCCGGGCCCAATGACGATGTGACGCTGCCGCCCAAGTCGAAGAAGTCGGACTGGGAAGTGGAACTCGGCGTCATCATCGGCACGCGCGCCAAGAACATCAAGAAGAAGGACGCGCTCGCCCATGTCGCGGGCTATTGCACGATCAACGATCTCTCCGAGCGCGAATTCCAGATCGAGCGCGCCGGCCAGTGGACCAAGGGCAAGTCCTACGACACGTTCGGCCCGATCGGCCCGTGGCTGGTGACGACGGACGAGGTCAAGGATCCGCAGAAGCTCAAATTGTGGCTCGAGCTCAACGGTAAGAAGGTGCAGG
>CAZICN010000356.1:0-3978 GCA_964537655.1 uncultured Aestuariivirga sp. | reverse complement strand
ATGCGAAAAAGTGGGTACCGGTTTTTCGCGAGAATCCCGCGCTAACCTAAAGGGATCGATAACGTTTATGAGTTTGGATCGATCCGATCCAAACTCATCGTGATCTAGCCTCTGAGCCGGGCAGCCGCGGCGGCGAGCCCTGTGACCCCCGCCCAGTCCCTGGCGGCGATCAGTCCCTTGGGCGCCATCCATGAGCCGCCTATGGTGATGACATTGGCGAGCTTCAGATAGTGGGGAGCGATCTCGGCGGTGATGCCGCCCGTCGGGCAGAATTTGACCTGAGGCAAGGGCGAGGCCAGCGCGGCGAGGTAGCCGGCGCCGCCCGACTGCTCGGCGGGAAAGAACTTCTGCAAGCGATATCCCCGTTCAAGGAGAAGCATCGTTTCGCTGGGCGAGCGGGCGGCGGGCAGAAGCGGTGTCTTGTTTTTCTCCGCCGCATCGAGAAGGGCCGGCGTGGCGCCTGGTGAAACGGCAAAGGCGCAGCCCAGCTCCTCGCTGAGTTTCAGCGATTGCGCATCGAGCACGGTGCCGGAGCCGACAATGGCATTCTTCACTTCAGCGCGGATGGCGCGAATACAGTCGGGTGCCGCCTTCGTGCGCAAGGTGATTTCGAGCACGGGCAGACCGCCTTCCACCAGCGCCTTGGCGAGCGGCACCGCATCCGCCACATCGTCGATGACCAGCACCGGAACGACCGGTGCCTTGCGCAGGAGAGCTTCGAGACCTTCTTGCCGTTCACGCATCAGTGCATCCTGAAAATGGTGGCGCCCTCGTCGGCGCGGTTGACCTGCGATCTGAAGGGCATGAAGAGCTCACGCCCGACGCCCGCGTCATTGCCGGAAAGATCGGCGGTGACGGTCGAGCGCGCGGCCCATTCCGCCGCATCGACCAGGATCTCGAGGCGGCCCGACACGGCGTCGAGCTTGATCGTGTCGCCATTGCAGATCTTGGCGATGGCGCCGCCATCGGCGGCCTCCGGCGTCACATGAATGGCGGCGGGAACCTTGCCGGAAGCCCCCGACATGCGCCCGTCGGTCACCAGGGCGACGCGATGCCCGCGGTCTTGCAGCACACCCAAGGGCGGCATGAGCTTGTGCAGCTCGGGCATGCCATTGGCCTTGGGGCCCTGGAAGCGGACCACCGCCACCACATCGCCGGTGAGCTCTCCCGCCTTGAAGGCCCTCTGGAGCTCGTCCTGCGAGTGGAAGACGCGCGCCGGCGCTTCGATCACATGCCTGTCCTTCGGCACCGCCGAGTTCTTGATGACGGCGCGGCCCAGGTCGCCGTCGAGCATGGTGATGCCGCCCGTCTGATCGAAGGGCTCATCGCAGCCGCGCAGGATCGCCCGGTCGCCGCTCTGTGCGGCGGCCTCGGCCCAGGCAAGGCCATCGCCCTTCAGTCGAGGCTCGACGAGGTATCCCTCGAGCCCCGTGCCCCACACGGTCTTCACGTCGTGATGCAGCAAGCCCGCCGCCAGGAGCTCGCGAATGAGAAAACCCATGCCGCCCGCGGCGTGGAAGTGATTCACATCCGCCTTGCCGTTCGGATAGATGCGGGTGAGCAAGGGAACGAGGCCTGAAAGCTCCGCCATGTCTTCCCAGGTCAGATGGATGCCCGCCGCCGCCGCCATGGCGATCAGGTGGATCGTGTGATTGGTCGAGCCGCCGGTGGCGAGAAGCCCCACCACGCCGTTCACCACGGTGCGCTCATCGACGATGCGCCCGATCGGCGTGTAGTCATTGCCGGAAGCGGTGATCGCCAGCGCTCTTCTGGTGGCGGCGCGGGTGATCTCGTCCCTGAGCGCGGTGTTGGGATTGACGAAAGTCGTTCCCGGCAGATGCAGGCCCATGATCTCCATGAGCATCTGGTTCGAATTGGCGGTGCCGTAGAAGGTGCAGGTGCCGGGCCCGTGATAGGATTGCGCTTCCGCTTCCAGCAGTGCCTCGCGGCCGACCTTGCCTTCGGCATGGAGCTGGCGGATGCGCGATTTCTCGTCATTGGCGAGGCCCGATGTCATCGGACCGGCCGGAATGAAGATCGAGGGCAGATGGCCGAAAGACAGCGCGCCAATGACGAGTCCGGGCACGATCTTGTCGCAGACGCCGAGATAGACGGCCGCATCGAACATCTGATGCGACAGGGCGACCGCCGTTGACAGCGCTATCACGTCCCGCGAGAAAAGCGACAGCTCCATGCCGGCCTCGCCCTGGGTGACGCCGTCGCACATGGCCGGCACGCCGCCCGCGACCTGCGCGGTGGCGCCGGCCTGGCGCGCCGCCTCGCGGATGATGTCGGGGAAACGCTCGAAGGGCTGATGCGCCGAGAGCATGTCGTTATAGGCGGTGACGATGGCGAGGTTGAAGCAGGCGCCCTCGCGCAGCATCGCCTTGTCGCCCGGGCCGCAGGCGGCGAAGCCATGAGCGAGATTGGCGCAGCCGAGACGCGCGCGGCGGGGCGCGGTCTCCCGGGCCCGATCGATCCGGTCGAGATAGCGCCGGCGCGACGTGGTACTGCGCTCGACGATCCTGGTCGTGATGGCGGCGATCTTCTCGGTCACAGGCATGATGGCCTCCGCGGCAAGCGTTCTCAGGGGCTCCAATAGAGAATGATGGGCTCGCGCGCTCGAAGCAACGCGCGGATCGGCATGTCCAGGACCGGCCCAGGCTTCTCGGCCGCCTCGAGCACTTTCTGCTTCTCCGCCCCTTCGATGTGCAGGACGACGAAACCGCTGTCGAGCAGAACCGGCAGCGTGAAGGTGATGCGCAGCTCGGGCACGCCCGGCGCCTTCATCGTCACCAGCTGTTTCTTGGTCACGATATCGAGCGCCTCGGCGAGGTTATCGCCGCCGGGAAAGAACGAGGCGGTGTGGCCGTCGCTTCCCATGCCGAGAATGACGGCATCGAATGGTCCAAGCTTGTCGTCGCCCAGGCGGCCGAAGAGCGGCCCGAGCTTGTCGCTGCCGCCACGCTGGAACAGCGGTATGAACTCCGCTGCCGCGGCCTTCGACTGCAGCAGATAGTCGCGCACCAGCCGGGCATTGGAGCGCTCGTCGGTCTCGGCCACGCAACGTTCGTCCACCAGCGTGATGGTGACGCGCGACCAGTCGATCCGGCTCCTCGCCAGATGATGAAAGAAGAGCTTCGGCGTCGATCCGCCCGACACGGCGAGCTTCGCATGGCCGCGGTCGGTGATCGCGCCCGACAAAGCGGCCGCGACGTCCGAGGCCAGCGCCACGGCAAGGTCTTTCTTGGTCGCGAACAGCTTACGTTCGGCAATCAACTCGCATCATCCTCATACCAGGTCCGGCCGTCGCGCTCGATCAGCGCCACCGCCGCGGCAGGCCCCCAGGTTCCAGCCGTATAGGGTTTCGGCAGATCGGTCGATGCCGCCCAGGCGTCAAGAATGGGATCGATCCAGCTCCACGCCGCCTCGACCTCGTCGCGGCGCATGAACAAGGTCTGGTTGCCGCGCACGACATCGAGGATAAGACGCTCATAGGCATCCGGATTGCGCACGCCGAAGGCCTCGGCGAAACTCATGTCGAGCGGCACATGCTGCAACCGCATGCCGCCCGGGCCAGGATCCTTGATCATCAGCCAGAGCTTGACGCCCTCATCGGGCTGCAGGCGGATGACCAGGCGGTTGGTGTCGATAGGCCCCGCCGCCGCATCGAAGACCGAATGCGGAATGGGCCGGAACGTCACGACGATCTCGGAAACGCGCTCGGGCAGGCGCTTGCCGGTGCGCAGATAGAAAGGCACACTGTTCCAGCGCCAGTTGCCGATCTCGGCCTTGAGCGCCACGAAGGTTTCCGTCTTGCTCGACGGCGAGCCGAGTTCGTCGAGATAACCCGGCACCGCGCCCCCTGCCGAAGCACCGGCGCGATACTGTCCGCGCACCGTCATGTTGGCGCCGTTGTTGGCGACGATCGGCTTCAGGGATTTCAGGACCTTCAGCTTCTCGTCGCGCACCGCATCG
>CAZICN010000355.1:1440-3983 GCA_964537655.1 uncultured Aestuariivirga sp. | reverse complement strand
GGCCGATCTGCGCATCGACGTCTATCGCTCCAGCGGCCCGGGCGGGCAATCGGTCAACACCACCGACAGCGCGGTGCGGATCACCCACATCCCCACCAACACCGTGGTCACCTGCCAGGACGAGAAATCGCAGCACAAGAACAAGGCCAAGGCCATGAAGGTGCTGCGCTCGCGTCTCTACGACGCCGAGAGCGCGAAGAAGGACGCCGAGCGCTCGGCGGCGCGCAAGAGCCAGGTCGGCAGCGGCGACCGCTCCGAGCGCATCCGCACCTATAATTTCCCGCAAGGCCGCGTCACCGACCATCGCATCAACCTCACCCTCTACAAGCTCGATCAGGTGATCGAGGGATCGGCACTCGATGAGCTGGTCAATGCGCTGATGACCGAGCACCAGGCCGAACTCCTCGCCGCCGCCGAGGCCGATGCGGCGTGACCGAAACGGCCCAAGCTCTTCTCAACAGCGCCAGACGGGCGCTTCAGGACCGAGGCAACCCGACGCCGCTGCTCGATGCACGTCTTCTCCTGCAGAATGCCGCCGATATCAGCCGCGAAGCTCTGATCGCCGATCCCGATCGGAGGATTTCGCCGGAAGCCGCCGCGCGGTTCCGCTCGTTCCTCGACCGTCGCCTCGCCGGCGAACCGGTCTCGCGCCTCCTGGGCTACCGGGAGTTCTATGGCCGGCGCTTCAAGATCACCGCGGCGACGCTCGATCCGCGCCCGGACACTGAAACCCTGATCGAGGCGGCTCTCGCCCGCATGCCGCGCGATGAGCCCTGCCGTATCATCGATCTCGGCACCGGCTCGGGGGCGATCGGCGTGACGCTTCTCTCCGAGCGCCCGCATGCCACCGCCGTCATGACGGATATTTCAGCGGCAGCACTCGCCGTCGCGCGCGAAAATGCCGGGCTGCACGGGGTCCTCGAGCGCAGTTCCTTCATCGAAGGCAGCTGGTTTGCCGGGGTGTCCCAACTCTTCGAGCTCATCCTTTCCAACCCGCCCTATATCCCCCGGGCGATTCTTTCGACGCTTGAGCCCGAGGTTAAGGATTTCGACCCTGGAACTGCGCTCGATGGCGGGGCCGACGGGCTCGATTCCTATCGGGAAATCGCCGCCGGAGCGGGCCAGTTCCTGGCCGCCAGCGGGCATGTGATCGTCGAGATCGGCGAGGGGCAAGCCTCTGATATAGAAGATATTTTCGCGGACCAGGGGTTCGACCCGGCGGGCCGGTGGAAAGACCTAGCCAAGCATGTCCGCTGCCTCGGTTTTGCACAGGGGCGGGCGCGACAAAAAAGGGGTTGGAAATGACCGGGGGAAGGGCTACGTTAGTTTTGGTATTTCGTTCTGCCCGTTGCGATTGGCGCTAGACGGCAGGTGACGGGACGGTCCTCAGGGCAAAACGGTCCCATCCACGTGAAGATTAGCGCGGTTGAAATGTAGCGGGTCCGGGCCAGGATACGTTCTCAGGCAGGACAAGACCTTACCTAAACCACAGGGACCGATTTGGCAGGGCTCGTTTGAGAGTCGATCGTCGATCAGAAATCATGCCGGAGCGGCGTGATGTGAATCTGCGTGTGGGAAAACCGCGGACAGTATGAATCTGAACTAAGGCATGAGCAAAAAATGAGACCAGGTCAGCACAACAAGCGCGGCCGCGGCCGGAATCGTCGTCACAATGGCGGCGGAGGCGGTGGCGGCGGTGGCGGCGGCGGCAACCCGCTCAATCGCGTCTATGAAAGCAACGGACCCGATGTGAAGGTGCGCGGCACGGCGCAAACCGTCGCCGACAAGTATCTGCAGCTCGGGCGCGACGCCCAGGTCTCCGGCGACATCGTGATGGCCGAGAGCTATTATCAGCATGCGGAGCATTATCTGCGCATCCTGGCCGCGGCGCAGGCCTACCAGCAGCAGATGCAGCAGCAATATCGCCGGCCGGAAGACGAATTCGGCGATGACGAAGAGATGGATGCGGGCGCCGAGGGCGACGACAGCCAGCCCGATGTCGGCGAGCGTCCGGCCTTCGCGGGCGACCAAAGCGAGCAGCCGGAAGGCTTCGACCAGGAGCCGGGACGGCGCGACTATCAGCAGAACAACCGCGACTACCAGCAGGGACGTTCGCAAGACCACCAGCAGGGCCGCGATCGCAATGACCGCAATCGCGACCGGTTCCGACCGCGCTGGGAAAATCGCCGCGACCGCGATCAGGGTGGTGAGCAGGGCCGCTACAACAACCAGCAGAACCAGCAGCCCTATCAGCCGCGCCGCGACGAACAGCCGGCGCAACCGCAGCCGGTCGAGGCCGTGGAGAGGCCGCAGCCCGAGCCTGCCGCCGCCGAGCCCGCGCCAGCCGCAGCCGAGGTCAATGGCGTCAACGAGAAATGGGATGGCCCGCAGCCGTCCTTCCTGAAGCGCCCGGCCACCGGACGCGGCAGGCGACCGCGCCGTGAAACCGCGGCCGCGGCCGAGGAAAACGCCGCGCCGGCCGCAAGCGAGGAAGTCCCGCAGGATTAGAGCGCCGGACATTCTATTCGAATCGGCTCGGCGCT
>CAZICN010000355.1:0-1340 GCA_964537655.1 uncultured Aestuariivirga sp. | reverse complement strand
CGCATCGGCTCGTCCGGAAACCGCTCGCACTTTCCGGGCCGATGCTTTTTGACTTGCGCATCGGCTCGTCCGGAAACCGCTCGCACTTTCCGGGCCGATGCTTTCGCCGGCGGGGAGTTGCCTTGCCCGCATCAGGGCGAGCGGTAGATGAAGAACCGCTCGCTGCGCGCCCCTTCGGGCAAGGGCAACAGCCGCGCTCCAGGCAGTGTCAGCGGCAGGTCCGAAAGGACGATCGCCCCTGGCGCCAGAAGGCCTGGCAGATTGCCGCCCACCAGGGAAGCGACCTCGACATTGTAGGCCTCGTCATAGGTTCCGATATCGGAATTCACCAGGACGACTTTGCCGGCGAAACGCCGCCGGGCCGCGGGCAAGGTGTCGGCGAATTTCCCGAGCATGAGATGGGCGGCATCGGGCGTGCAGTCGGGAAAGCAGTCGATCTCGCGGTCGAAGACGAAGATCTCACGATCCGGCAGATGCCGGCGCAGATGATCGAAGGTCCGGCCATGGCCGAGGCCCAATTCGAAGACGACGCCAGCTCTATCCCTGATTTCACCAAAGGCCCAGTTCAGGCTTCGGTGCTGGGCTTCCAGCCTGAACAGCAAGCGTTCCAGCCGCGTCGGCTCCGGCATATTTCAGTCTCCCGATTGCGGCGGTTTTCGCGCATGATTTCATCTGTTTCATCGATATTAGCGGGCCGCCGATCTTGCCGGAAAGGAAAATCATTCCCATATGCGGGACGCAGGGAATGCCTCATCACGGGTTCCGGACCGGGATGCAAGTTTCCATCCAACCCATGACGGCGTTAAGAAGGGTGCCATTCGGGCCCTGAAGACGTGCCGAGGAGGAGAGCAAGCATGGATTTCGAGAAATACACCGAGCGGGCCCGCGGTTTCATCCAGTCGGCCCAGGCGCTGGCGCTCAGAGAGGGCCATCAGCGCTTCAGCCCCGAACATCTCCTGAAAGTTCTGCTCGACGACGAGGAAGGCCTCGCTTCCGGCCTCATCGGCGCTGCCGGTGGCAACAGCCGCCAAGCCCTTGCCGAGACGGAAGCAGCGCTCAAGCGCCTGCCCAAAGTGTCGGGCGGCGGTGCGGGCCAGGTCTATCTCGCGCCCGAGACGGCGCGTGTCTTCGAAGCCGCGAACCAGCTTGCCCAGAAGGCCGGCGACAGTTTCGTCACCGCCGAGCGGCTGTTGCAGGCGCTGTCGATCGAGAAGTCGGACGCTCAGAAGGCGCTGAAGGCCGCCGGCGTCACGCCACAGGGCCTCAATGAGGCAATCAACGACCTGCGCAAGGGGCGCACGGCCGATTCCGCATCCGCCGAGCAGGCCTATGACGCGCTC
>CAZICN010000354.1:0-3991 GCA_964537655.1 uncultured Aestuariivirga sp. | reverse complement strand
GCCGGATGGGGGTGTTTGCCGCAGGCAAATCCGCTGAGAGCGCTGTGATAAGCGCCCGACCCCCACCCCCGCCCTTCGGGTGGACCCTCCCCGTTCCGGGCAGGGCAATCGCATATGAAATCGCCACTCGGCGAGCCGTCTCCAATTTTCCCCCTCTCCCGCTTGCGGGAGAGGGTGCCCGATAGGGCGGGTGAGGGTGTTTGCGCAGAGATCGGATACTCTTTAAAGCGTTTGCTTTCTTCGCGAAGGACACCCTCATCCGGCGCTTCGCGCCACCTTCTCCCGCAGGCGGGAGAAGGGGAAGTAACTACTGAGCCTCGCAATACTTCATATGCGATTGCCCTACCCACAAGGGGGAGGGAGATGTGTGAATCCAACAGCGGCTTTCGCCGAGATGACGGAAAATGGG
Organism: uncultured Aestuariivirga sp.; assembly: GCA_964537655.1. GTDB lineage: Bacteria > Pseudomonadota > Alphaproteobacteria > Rhizobiales > Aestuariivirgaceae > Taklimakanibacter. The sequence goes on along the minus strand of CAZICN010000354.1, from coordinate 3,582 downwards.
TAGGGCAAAAATTTCGCATGACGTCTTTCAGTCCCAGATCACGATGAGTTAGAATCGGACCGATCCAAACTCACAAACGTGATCGGTTCCCTTTATGTTGGCGCGGGATTCTCGCGAAAAAGTCGGTATCCACTTTTCTAGAGATCGATCAGGTTGCGATTGCGCAGCAGGATCCACAGGAAGAACGGGGCGCCCAGCATCGCGGTGACGATGCCGATCGGCAGTTCGGCCGGCGCCACGATGGTCCGGCTCACCATGTCGGCGGCGACGAGCAGCACGGCGCCGAACAGGATCGAGGCCGGCAGCAGATAGCGGTGATCCGGCCCGATGGCGAGGCGCAGGAGATGCGGCACGACGATGCCGATGAACCCGATCGAGCCCGAGACCGCGACCGCCATTCCGGTGAGCAGCGCCACCGAGACGATCGCGAAGCGCTTCAGGGCCTGCACCGGAATGCCGAGATGGCGCGCTTCCGCCTCGCCGAGCGCCAGCGCATTGAAGCCGCCGGCCAGGCCTGCACCGGCCAGGAGGGCGACGAGGATGAAGGGCGTTATGGCGATGATCTTCGGCCAGCTGGCGCCGCCGAGGCTGCCCAGGCTCCAGAAAGTGAGCTCGCGCAATTGCTGGTCGTTGCTCAGAAAAATGAGGACGCCGCTCGCCGCCATCATCAGGGCGGCGATGGCGATGCCGCCGAGCAGCATGGTGGCGACCGATGTCCGCCCGCGCCGCGTGGCGATGAGATAGAGGGCGATGGTGGCGACGAGTCCGCCGAAGAAGGCGCCGACGGGAAGAAGATAGATGAGAGCCGCCGCGCCGAAGAGCACTTCGCCGAGCACGATGGCGGTGATGGCGGCGAAGGTGGCGCCGGCCGAGACGCCGACGAGGCCGGGATCGGCGAGCGGGTTGCGGAACAGGCCCTGCATCAGGGCGCCAGCGAAAGCGAGCGCAGCTCCGACCAGGACGGCGAGGATGGTGCGCGGCAGCCTGACGCTCCAGACGATGGCGAGATCGCGATGATCGGCAGTCTCCGGCGTGAAGATCGCATCGAGGACGGTCGCGACCGGAAGCGGCACTGGTCCGGTCATGATCGAGACGAGGCAGGTCACGGCGAGGAGGCCCGTGAGCAGAAGCAGCGCCAGTCGCGCACGGGCGCTGCGGTCACCCGCCATAACCGGCGCCATCGCATCCAGATCGGACGCCTCGATCGCCGTCACAAGGAGAGACCGGGATGCAGGGCCCTGGCGAGATCGCGCGCGGCGGCCGGCGTGCGCGGTCCGAATCCCAGGAGATATGAGCCATCCATGCGGATGAGCCGGCGCGTCTTCGCCGCCGGCGTCTTCGAGAAAGGCTCCATGGCGAAGAATTCGTCGGCGCCGGCATCGCCCTCGCGCGCCATCATCACGATGGCCTCGGGCCCGGCGGCGAGGATCGCCTCGGCGCTCGTCTGCTTGAACCCCTCGAAATCAGAGACCGCATTGACGCCGCCGGCGAGCGCGATGATCTCGTCGGCCGATGACTTGCCGCCCGCCGCGATGATGCGTCCGCCGGCGAGGCTGAGCACGAACAGGGCAGGCGGCCGCGGCGCGTCCCTCAGCGCCGCTTCGAGTGCCGCGAGCTCGGCCTCGATCATCGCGGCAAGCTGCTTGCCTTTGTCCGGTACGGCGAGAATCTCGGCGATGAGCGCGATCTTGCCGCCGATCGCCTGCCGGCCCGGGCGATAGTCGACAAGGGCGAGCGGAATGCGGCTCTGCTTCAGGGCCGCGATCACTTCCGGCGGGCCTGCGCCGGCGCTGGCGAGGATGAGGTCGGGCGAGGTCGAGAGGACGCCTTCGGTGGAGAGCGCCCGCATATAGCCGACCTTCGGCAGGTCGAGCACCTGCCGCGGGAAGGTGCTGGTCGTGTCGGTGGCGATCACCCGCCGGCCTTCGCCGAGCGCGAAGACGATCTCGGTGACATCACCGCCGATGGAGAGGATGCGGTCGAGCCCGCCGAGCGTCACGCCGGCGCCGGAAGCGTCCGTGACGGTGCGTGCGACGGCCGTGACGGGGGCCACCGCGACGAGCATCGCCGCGGCGCCGGCCGTCAGCAGGTGACGGCGGGAAACGTCGGGCATCGGGGCGCTCCGGATTACTTGTTGAGCAGCAGCCCGCCCGAGCGGGTGATTCTCAGGCGGTACATTTCGCCCTGGTGCTCGATGCGGATTTCGGTCCGATCGCGGAACAGATCGCGCGACGAATAGGTGGTCTCGCCGCTCGCGGCCTCACTCTCATAAGGGGCCGGCGCCTTCTGGGGGGCCAGTTCGTTGACAGGGGCAGGGTTGATCATGAAGCGCCACTCCGCATGGGGATTGCGGAACGTGGCGATCAGCTGGTTCCGGGTCAGTTCGTCGTGCTGAATAGTTGACTAATTAAGTCAGATATTGTTAATCGTCAAGCATCATCTAGGGTTAGCCGCTTCTTTCAGGCCGGGAAGAGCGCTGGCCCTCGATGCGTGCCAGCATGCGAGCGAGCCCGTCCCTTGACCTCAGGACGGCGAGCCAGCCAGCCAGAGCAGGGATGAACAGGGAAAAGAGCGGAGACTTTCCGAGGTCTCCGCCCGCTCGATTTTTGCTGAACCGTACTTCGCGCTGGCCCGCGAAGACAAGCCTCAAGGAAACAAACCCATGACATTCATTGCCATGAACCGCTTCAAGGTGCCGAAGGAGTCGGGCGCCGAATTCGAGCAAGTCTGGCTCACGCGTGACAGCTATCTGAACGAGATGCAGGGTTTCGTCGAATTCCATCTCCTGCGCGGAGCCGAGCAGGAGGATCACATTCTCTATTCGTCGCACACCGTGTGGCGGACGAGGGCCGACTTCGAGGCCTGGACCCATTCGGAAGGCTTCCGCAAGGCGCATGCCCGCGCCGGCGACAATTCAAACAAGAAACTGTTTCTCGGCCATCCGCAGTTCGAGGGTTTCGAAGCGGTGCAGACGCTGACCGCCTCGCCGCGCGGGGCCGCGGCATGACCGTGGCGTTGAAGGAGAAGCCGCCGACAGTCACGGAAGCACTCGCGGCGAAGCCGGACGGCGTCCTCGAAGCGGTCGCCGCCCAGTGCGGCGTGCCGCTCGCCCGGGTGTTCGACGAACTGCCCGAAGGTGCGGCGGCGCGCATCGCCGGCGCGAGATTCGAGGAGCTCTGGCAGGACCTCGCGGCGTGGGGCGATGTGCTGTTCATCGTCCATACGCGCGACATCGTGCTCGAATGCAAGGGATCGCTGCCCAAGGGCACCAGCGCGCAAGGGTATTTCAACTTCCACGGCGACAGCCCGATCGGCGGCCATATCAAGGCCGAGCGCTGTGCGGCGATCTATTTCATCGACCGCCTGTTCCACGGGCGGCGCTCCTGCTCCGTCCAGTTCATGAATGGCGAGGGCGAGGCGATGTTCAAGGTCTTCGTGCGCCGCGACGAGAGGCGCGAGCTGATCGCCGGACAGGTGCGGATGTTCGAGGCGCTGCGCGCGAGGATGGTGGGGTGATAGCGTCACCAGCGCATTTGAAGTATTGCGAGACTCCATGGTTACTTCCCCTTCTCCCGCTTGCGG
>CAZICN010000353.1:0-4023 GCA_964537655.1 uncultured Aestuariivirga sp. | reverse complement strand
CTATGTCGATCAGGTCGAGCGCGCCCGTACCGATCTGTCGGCCTATGTCGACCTCGCCGGCGGCGAGATCGCCAGCCGCGTCGATGACTCGACCGGCCGCCTCTACACCAAGCTCGACGAAGCCGCCCGCTCCATCCATGTCGGCATCGAGGAGAACAGCAACGTCCTGGTCGAGCGCCTGTCCGCCTCGACCAGCGCTGCGGCTGCCGCCATCAGCTCGTCGAGCGCCCAGCTCGTCAAGCTGGTCGAGACCAGCCGCACCGGCATGACCGACGGGCTCGAGAGCATCATCAAGAACTATGTCGATCAGGTCGAGCGCGCCCGCACCGACCTCTCCGTCTATGTCGATCAGGCCGGCAACGAGATCGCCGGGCGCGTCGACGACTCGACTGGCCGCCTCTACACCAAGCTCGACGACGTGGCCCGCACCATCCAAGTCGGCATCGAAGAGACCAGCAATGCGATGGTCGAACGCCTCGCGGCATCGACCGATCTGGCCGCGAACACGATCGGAACATCGGGCTCCAAGCTCGAAACCATCATCAAGACCTATATCGATCATGTCGATCGCGCCCGCGCCGGTCTCGAGACTTATGTCGACGACGCCGGTCTCCACATTGCCGGGCGCATGGACGATTCGACCAGCCGGATCTTCGCCAAGCTCGGCGAGACCGCGCAGGCCATCCATCTCGGCATCGAGGAAAACAGCGGTCAGATGCTCGAACGCCTCAACGCCTCGACCGAGATGGCCGCAACCACGATTGCCGCCGCCAGCGACAAGCTGGTCAGCCGGGTCGACGAGACCTCGGGCCGCGTCGTCGGCCATCTCAATGTATCGAGCTCGCAGCTCGTCGCCAGTATGGACCATGCGGCCGCGGGCATCCTCAATCAGCTCAATGTGGCGGGCACCGAGATCACGGCCAAGGTCGAGGACACCACCACCCGGTTCTTCAACGTCCTGGGCGACCAGACCTCTCTCGTCACTTCCAAGCTCGATGAATCGGCCACTCGCCTGGCTGGCGTCATCGGCGACTCGTCGCAGCAGATGGAAGCCCGCATCGAGGAAGCGGCCGAGCGCCTCTTCGGCCATATGGGCGATACCGCGACGGCGATCACCGGCAAGATCGACGAGACCACCAACGGCGTCTATGCGCGCCTGCGCGACACCGCCTCGGGCATCACGACGGACCTGCAGTCGACCGGTTCGGCGGTCACCGAACTCGTCTCCTCGACCGGCTCGGCGATCACCGCCCATATCCGCGAGACCTCCGAGATCGTCACCCGCCAGATGCAGGACTCCGGCATCGCCGTGTCGCAGAACATCGAAGGCGTCGGCGGCATCGTCACCGAGAAGCTCATCGGCGTTTCGGACGGCTTCGTGCAGAACGTCAACAGCGCCCGCGACGATGTCTTCAACCTGCTCGAGAACGCCTCGTCGCAGATGACCGGCCGGCTCGAGGAAACGACGCACCAGCTGTTCGGCCGGCTCGAGCGCTCGTCAGGCGATCTCACCGCCCAGCTCGAGCAGACCACCCAGCAGCTGTTCGGGCGTCTCGAGAACACCTCGGGCCAGCTCACCGCGCAGCTCGAAGAGACGACGACGCGCATCACCGACCATATCAGCGGCACCGCGACGCTGGTCACCTCGAGCGTCGGCCGCGTGGCCGGCGACCTCGCCAAGGATCTGCACGACACATCGACCCTGCTGACCTCGCAACTCGACGAGACGTCCGGCCGTCTGACCTCGACGCTGGAAAGCACCGCCGCCCAGCTGTTCTCGCAGCTGAACCGCACGTCGGATGACTTGGGCTCGCAGCTCATCGAGACATCCGACCGCCTGACCACGCAGCTCGAAAGCACCTCGGCGCAGCTGTTCTCGCAGCTCGACACCACCTCGAGCCGCCTGGGCAACCAGCTCTCCGAGACGTCCGGCCAGATGACCTCGCAGCTCGAGGACACATCTACCCGCATCTTCGAACAGCTCGACACGACGCGGTCGTCGATGACGGAACGGCTGGAGCTCACCGCCTCCGACGTGGCCGACCGCCTCGACCGTGCCGGCAACAGCATGTTCACGCGCATCGACAACACCGTGCGCGATCTCGGCGAGCGCTTCGACGTGGCAACCGATCTTCTCGACAAGATCACCACCGACGTGTCCGGCCGCATGGAAGGCGTCAGCCTCTCCTTCGCCCAGACTCTCGACAGCGCCAGCACGAACATCATCACCAATCTCGGCAAGGCGTCTGATGCCTTCTCCCAGGGCCTCGGCCAGACGACGTTGCAGATTTCCGGCCAGTTCGAGCAGCAGACCGGCCTCCTCGTCGATCACATCGACCGGGCGGCCCGCGACCTCGAACGCACCGCCGGCGGCAGCACCAAGAAGCTCGAGGAAGCCGGCGGCAAGTTCGCCAAGCACCTGGAGACGGCCAATGCCTTCCTGTCCAACCAGCTCTCGTCCACGGCCGAGGCCATCGACGATCGCCTCGAAGGCATCAGCATGCAGCTCACCGGCAAGCTCGAAACCGCCGGCAGCCGCATTTCCGAGCGCCTCGAAGATGTCTCGGGCGTCGTCCAGAAATCGCTCGACAAGTTCAATGTCGACATGGAGCACATGCTGACCAGCCGCGAGGATACCCTGGGCGGCCTCGTCAACACCCTGGGCAAGCGCGCCCAGGATGTCGATTCCATGATGCGCAACTACATGGGCCTCATCGAGGAGTCGCTGGGAGCGGCCGAACGCCGGTCGGCGGAGGTCGGCAAGTTCATCTCCGAGAACACCACCCAGGTCGCGGCCAATCTCGAGAAGGAGATCCGCAAGCTCGAGGCCTCCTCCGACTCGCAGATATCGAACGCCGCCCGCGTCATGCGCGAGCAGCATGAGCGCGCCATCGGCGCCATGAACCAGATGATGGCCGAGACCGCTTCGGGCTTCCAGCAGACTGCGCAGGACATGCGCGTCACCGCCCAGCAGGTTGTCAAGGACATCGAGTTCGCCCGCAACGAGTTGAAGCGGGCGATCTTCGACCTGCCTGACGAGACCCGCGCCAATGCCGACGCGATGCGGCAAGTCGTGGCCGATCAGATTTCGGCGCTCAACGCCCTTGCCGATGTGGTCAAACGTCAGTCGAGCGCGCTCGATCTGTCGGGGCCAGGCATCTACATGCCGTCGGGACGGGGATCCGGCGCGGGAAAATAGAAGGCGCCGGGTCCAACGCTCCGCCCCCCAGGACCTCAGGCGCCCAGAAGAAAGACATCGAGCGGAGCGACAATGAGCCCCCGGCACAGCTGCGGGGCAGAGTCGAGGACGAGCCGGCGCCGGAGCGGCCGCGCCGCACCGCCGAGATCCTGGCGCAGCCCGCCAGCGGCTCCGACCGCAAGCCCAAGCCGCCGCAGCTCTCACGCAACCTGTCGCGTGAGGCGGAAACCCTGATCCGCAAGCTCAATGGCGCCTCGCGCGACCTCGTCGAGGCGATCGACAGCGACCTTCCGCGCGACCTCGAAAAACGCTTCATCGCCGGCGAAGGCAATGTCTATACGCTGAACCTCCTCGAGGACCGCAACCGGCGCCTGCCCAAGCTCATCGAGCGCCGCTACAAGAGCGAAAGGCTGGTGCGCGGTCGCGTCGATGCCTATGTGCGCCTGTTCGAGCGCCTTCTCGATACCTTTGCGGAAACGCCGCAGGGTGACCAGTTGGTCGATGCCTCCCTTGCATCGGAATCAGGAAAGCTCTACCTGCTGCTGGCACAAGCCTCCGGGCGGATCAGCCCGCAATAAGCAGGGAGTGACATGGATATTGTGAAGCCCTATCTCCTGTTCCTGGGAGATGTGAAGGATCAACTTGCGGCCAAGACGGCGCAGGGCGTCGTCGACTGGCGCCCGGACTGGTGCGTCGGCCAGGTCCGCCTCGAAGGCTGCAAGGCCGATTGCGGCCTGAAGGACATGACGATCGCCGAGGGCAAGGCGAAAGGCGCCAGGACCATGGTCGTCGGCGTCGCCAATGCCGGCGGCGTCCTCCCCGAC
>CAZICN010000352.1:0-4061 GCA_964537655.1 uncultured Aestuariivirga sp. | reverse complement strand
GTTCGTCGCCATCAACATGGCGGCCATCCCGCGCGAGCTCATCGAATCGGAATTGTTCGGCCATGAGAAGGGCTCGTTCACCGGCGCCACCAGCCGCATGGCCGGGCGCTTCGAGCAGGCGGAAAGCGGGACATTGTTCCTCGACGAGATCGGCGACATGCCCTTCGAGGCGCAGACGCGGCTCCTGCGCGTGCTGCAGCAGGGCGAGTACACGACGGTCGGCGGCACGCAGCCGATCAAGACGAATGTGCGCATCATCGCGGCGACGCACCGCAACCTGCGCCGGCTGATCGACCAGGGCCAGTTCCGCGAAGACCTTTTCTTCAGGCTCAATGTCGTGCCGATCCGCCTGCCGCCCTTGCGCGAGCGGATCGACGACATTCCCGATCTCGTCCGCCATTTCCTGGCGCAGGCCGAACGCGAGGGCCTGCCGCGCAAGATCGTTCCGGCGCAATCGATCGAACGCCTGCAGACATATCGCTGGCCAGGCAATGTGCGCGAGCTGGAGAACCTGATCCGCCGGATCGCCGCCCTGCATCCGGAAGAGACCGTGCTGCCGGAGACGATCGACCGGGAGCTCGCTTCCGTCGCTTCATCGGCGAACCCGGAACTGGCGGACGACACCGGCAGCCTGAGTGGTTATCTCGAAAACCACTTGGCCCGGCAATTTGCGAGCTTCGGCGACGGGCTGCCGCCGCCTGGCCTTTATCACCGCGTTCTTGCCAATGTGGAGCCGCCGCTGATCCGCGCTGCGCTCGCCGCCACCAAGGGTAACCAGATCAAGGCGGCCGAGCTTCTGGGCCTGAACCGCAATACGTTGCGGACCAAGATCCGCACCTATGGCATCCAGGTGGTACGGGGCCTTTAGAGGTCAGAAATGACGCTTCGTCATGTCGATATGTGATCGATCCCCAATTCTTATGTAACTCCTTGTAACCATGAATAGAATGACCCTGGGTCGCTTCGCCGCCATCGGGGGAGTGTCGCAAATTTGCCACGATAGTTGTTGATTCCTTGCCACAGTGCTTTAAGGCGCCCGGGAGATCATGGCCCTGACGGACATCCACACCGAGAACCATTCGCGCCTTTCCCGTCTGCCGGGGATTGTCGGCATCGTGGTCGTCTGCCTGTCGATCCTGGGCGGCCTCGCCACCTATACGATCCTGACCGGGCTGTCGCCGATCAAGCCGACGCCCGACATCATCACCTGGCTCCTCGGCGGCAACCTGGCGCTGGTGCTGATCATGATCGGCATGATCCTGTGGCAGATCTGGGCGCTGATCGCCGCCAGGCGGCGCGGCACCGCCGGCGCCGGCCTCCATATCAGGCTGGTTTCGCTGTTCAGCCTGATTGCCGCCCTGCCGGCCCTGATCGTCGCCGCCTTCGCCGCCGTTACCCTTAATCGCGGCCTCGATGCCTGGTTCTCGGAGCGCACCCGCTCGATCGTCGATTCCGCCGTGACGGTGGCCGAGGCCTATATGCGCGATCACGGCGAGACGGCGCGCGGCGACATCGCCACGATCGCCGCCGATCTCAACAACCAGAAGCTTCTCTTCGACAGCGACCGCCCGGATTTCGTGCGCCGCGTCGCCCGTCACGCCGCCCTGCGCGGCCTGGTCGGCGCCTTCGTCTTCGACACCAGCCTCAAGCGGGTCGACGCCAACGTCACCCTGAACAACAAGATCGCCTTCCGCGCGCCGCCCGCCGAGGCGATCGAGCGCGCCGACAAGGGCGAGCTTGTCGTCATGCCGCCGGGCGAGGGCGGCAATATCATCCGTGCCCTGATCAAGCTGACCAACTACCCGTCCGAATATCTCTATGTCTATCGCGCCATCAACCCGTCGGTGATCGACCAGCTCGACGAGACGCGCGCCGCCAAGGCCGAGTATGACCAGCTGCTCGAGCAGCGCTCGGGCGTGCAGATCACCTTCGCGCTGATGTATACGGGCGTCTCCCTGATCTTCCTCCTGGCCGCCATCTGGCTCGGCCTGTGGTTCGCCGACCGCATCGTGGCGCCGGTCGTCAGCCTTCTGAGCGCGGCGCGGCGCGTCTCGGGCGGCGATCTCGATGCCAAGGTCACCGAAGTCGAGGGGCCGGGCGACCTCCAGACCCTGGCGCGCGCCTTCAACCGCATGACCTATCAGCTGAAGGAGCAGCGCAACGAGCTGATGACCGCCAATCACCAGCTCGACGAGCGTCGCCGCTTCACTGAGGCGATGCTGTCGGGCGTCACCGCCGGCGTCATCGGCGTCGAGCCGGACGGCGTGATCTCGCTCGTCAATCCATCGGCCTTCAGCCTGACCGGCCTGTCGGAAAGCGATCTGCTCGGCCGCAGCCTGGCGGATGTGCTGCCGGCCTTTTCTCTCGTGTTCGAGCAGGCGGTAGGCCGCGTCTCCGGCTGGGCCGAGGGGCAGGTGAACATGCGCGTCGGCACCCAGGAGCGCAATTTCGTGGTGCGCGTCACCACCGAGGCCGCGGAAAGCGACGACCACGGCTATGTCGTCACCTTCGATGATATTTCAGAACTGGTCTCGGCGCAGCGCAATTCAGCCTGGGCCGATATCGCCCGCCGCATCGCTCATGAAATCAAGAATCCGCTGACCCCGATCCAGCTCTCCGCCGAGCGACTCAAGCGCAAATATGGTCGCGAGATCCAGACCGACAAGCAGGTCTTCGAGCAGTGCACCGACACGATCATCCGCCAGGTCGGCGACATCGGCCGCATGGTCGACGAGTTCTCGGCCTTCGCGCGCATGCCGAGCGCCAGCCTGGAAATGCAGGACCTTGCCGCCGTGGTGCGCGAGGCGACCATCCTGCAGCGGGTGAGCGCCGGCGACCTCGATATCGATGTGCGCGTCGCCGGCGAGCGCATCGGCTTTGCCTTCGACAGGCGCCTGATCACCCAAGCCGTCACCAATCTGGTCAAGAACGCACGCGAGGCGATCGAAGCGCGCCAGCATGATGACCAGTCCATTAAAGGCCGGATTGTCGTCGAGGCCGGCATCGACAATCACGCACCTTTTATCAGCGTGACTGACAACGGCATTGGCTTGCCGAAGGAAAACCGGCATCGGTTGACCGAACCCTATATGACGACCAGGGCGAAGGGCACCGGACTTGGACTCGCCATCGTCAAGCGGATCATGGAGGAACATCAGGGCCGCGTCATGCTCGATGACGCACCGGCAGATTTCGATGGCGGGCATGGCGCCCGCGTCACTTTGGCTTTCATGCCGCAGTCCGAGATTGAGGAAGCAGGTGACGGCATGAAGCAGCGGACCGATATTGAGGTAGTGTGATGGCAGCTGATATTCTCATCGTCGACGACGAAGCCGACATCCGGGAGCTCATTTCGGGCATTCTCCAGGATGAAGGCTATGAGACGCGGCTGGCGCGCAACAGCGATGCCGCACTCGCCGCCCTGGCCGATCGCCGTCCCTCGCTCATCGTCCTCGACATCTGGCTGCAGGATTCCAAGCTCGACGGCCTCGACCTGCTGACCGTCATCCGCGAGCGCCATCCCGAATTGCCGGTCGTCATCATTTCGGGTCATGGCAATATCGAGACCGCGGTCTCGGCCATCAAGCGCGGCGCCTATGATTATATCGAGAAGCCCTTCAACGCCGACCGGCTTCTCCTCGTCGTCGGCAGGGCGCTCGAGGCATCGCGCTTGCGGCGCGAGAATGAGGCGCTCAAGGGGCGCGCCGGCGGCGATGTCGAATTGCTGGGCTCGTCCATGGCGATCAGGCAACTGCGCCAGACTCTGAAGAAGATCGCCCCATCCAACAGCCGCATCCTGATCACCGGGCCGATGGGGGCGGGCAAGGAGCTGGCGGCGCGCACGCTGCATGAAATGTCACAGCGCAACAACGGACCCTTCGTCATCCTCAGCGCCGCCACCATGGCGCCGGAGCGGATGGAAGAGGAGCTGTTCGGCATCGAGGACGGCTCGGGCTCGCCCCACCGCGTCGGCGCGCTCGAAGAGGCCCATAGCGGGACGCTCTATATCGACGAGATCGCCGACATGCCGGTGGAGACGCAAGGCAAGGTGCTGCGCGTCC
>CAZICN010000351.1:2215-4109 GCA_964537655.1 uncultured Aestuariivirga sp. | reverse complement strand
GTCGACAGTTCGTTGACGCTTGCCTGGTACTTCCCTGACGAAGGAACCGAGGCGACGGATGCCTTGCTTCGGCGACGTCTCCCGCTTGCATCGCTCGATGCGGCGCTTGTCGCCGCGGCAAAGGCGGCTGGCGTGGCGACAGTGCCTTAAAGGCCCTCCACGCAAAAGTCAGGCATAGACCAGCGTCTGGCCGATGCCGAGCGTCTTCGCCTTGTCGAGCATCGCGGCGCCCAGCGCGATATCGGACAGCGACAGGCCGCGATGCCAGAACAGGATTGTCTCCTCGTCGGTTTCGCGGCCCGGCTTCAGGCCGGCGACGATCTGTGCCAGCTCGCCATGCACGGTCGCCTCGCTGACGAGACCGGCATCGATATGGGGCCGGAGTGCCCCGAACTTCCCGGCGCGGAACTGGCTGAAGTCGTCGATGACGATCTTGTCCATGATGCTCGTCATCGACAGGTCGAGCGCGCTCACCGTGCCATAGGGAATGACGCAGGCGCCCTTCCTGATCCAGCCGGTCTTGAAAATCTCCTCACGCGTCTCGAGACGCGAGGCCTCGACCATGATATCGGCGCCCTCGAGACAGCTCTGCCAGTCTTCGGTAACGGCGATTTTCTTGCCGAGATCCTTCTCGAGCGTCCGGGCGAAAGCCTCGCGGCTCTCCTTGCGGCGCGAATGGACGCGGATCTCGGCGAAGTCGAACAAGCGATCGAGCAGCCTGATGTTCCAGTAGGACGTGCCGCGGGCCCCGACATGGCCGAGCACCTTCGAATCCTTGCGGGCGAGATGGCGGGCGCCGAGCGCGGTCAGGGCGCCCGTGCGCATCTCGGTGATCGCCGTCGCATCGAGAATGGCGACCGGCATGCCGGTCCGCGGGTCGAACAGGTTGAGGAGAGCCATCTCCGAAGGCAGGCCCTTCTGCCAGTTGTCGACATAATCGCCGACGATCTTGACGCCGGCGAGCTCGAGTGGCGCCACATAGCCGCGCAGCACGTTGAAATGGCCGCGAAAGGCGGGATCGGGCGTCAAATGCATGCGCGGCTCGATCACCGTCTGACCGAGCCCCTGGGCGCGAAGACCGCCCTCGACCGCCCGCAGAATCTCCTCATCCGTCAGGCGCAAGCGGGCGATGTCGGGTCCGTTCAGCCAGGTGAAACGGATGGAGGCGGTTTCGCTCACTGAAAGCCCGGCGGGTCGATGACCGGAACATCGGGCGTCAGCCGCCCGGCCTGGGTCAGATGGGCGATGATCCTCTGGGCCGCTTCCTCGGGTGAGAGTTTCGTCGTGTCGAGGCTGAGCTCGGGCGCCTGCGGCGGCTCGTAATCGGAATCGATGCCGGTGAAGTTCTTGATCTCGCCGCGCCGCGCCTTGGCATAGAGGCCTTTGACGTCGCGCGCCTCGGCGACGGCGAGCGGCGTGTCGATGAAGATCTCGATGAATTCGCCCTCAGCGACGAGTTCGCGCGCCATCAGGCGTTCCGAGCGGAAGGGTGAGATGAAGGACACCATCACGATGAGGCCAGAATCGACCATGAGCCGCGCGACCTCGGCGACGCGGCGGATGTTCTCCACGCGGTCGGCGTCGGTGAAGCCCAGGTCCTTGTTGAGGCCGTGACGGACATTGTCGCCGTCGAGCAGATAGGTCATGTGGCCGGCGGCATGAAGGCGCTTCTCGACCAGATTGGCAATGGTCGACTTGCCGGAGCCGGACAGGCCGGTGAACCACAGGATCGTCGGCTTCTGCCCGGCCTTGGCGGCGCGGGAGGCCTTGTTCACGTCGAGCGCCTGCCAGTGGATGTTGGAGGCGCGGCGCAGCGCGAAATTGATGAGCCCCATGCCGACCGTATTGTTGGAAAAACGGTCGATGACGATGAAGCTGCCGAGATGGCGGTTCT
>CAZICN010000351.1:0-2205 GCA_964537655.1 uncultured Aestuariivirga sp. | reverse complement strand
TTGACGGTGCCGATCTCGTTCAGCCCCAGGGTCTTGGCCGCCATATGCTCGAGCGTGTTGACATTGACCTTGTATTTGGGCGCTTCGAAAGCACCCGGAATGGTGAGGGCCCCGACCTTGATCAGATAGGGCCGGCCCGGAAGCATCGCCTCATCGTCCATCCACAGGACGCGGGTCTCGAACTTGTCGGCGACGGCGAGCGGCGAATTCGTGGCGCAGATCACGTCACCGCGGCTGATGTCGATCTCGTCCTCGAGTGTGACCGTCACCGACTGGCCGGACATGGCCAAGCCGAGATCGCCGTCCTGGGTCACGATGCGCTCGATCCTCGAGGTCTTGCCGGACGGCACGGCGCGGATCTCGTCGCCCGGCTTCACCGCGCCTGAGACGATGCTGCCGGAAAAGCCGCGGAAGGCCTGGTTGGGCCGATTGACCCATTGCACCGGCAGGCGGAAGTCGCCTGCGGCCTGCGCCTCGTCGAGCGCGACGCTTTCGAGATGCGCCATCAGGGTCGGCCCGTGATACCAGGACATGGCCTGCGAGGGGTCGATCACATTGTCGCCCTTGAGCGCCGACAAGGGGATGCAGGTGAAGTCCACAAGCCCCAGATTCCTGGCGAAAGCGCGGTAATCCTCCTCGATCGCCTGGAAGATATCGCGGCGATAATCCATGAGGTCCATCTTGTTGACGGCGACGACGATGTTCCTGATGCCGAGCAAGGTGGCGATGAAGGAATGGCGGCGCGTCTGGGTGAGCACGCCTTTCCGCGCATCGATCAGGATGATGGCGAGATCGGCGGTCGAGGCGCCGGTCGCCATGTTGCGGGTATATTGCTCATGGCCGGGCGTGTCGGCGACGATGAACTTGCGCTTGTCGGTGGTGAAGGCGCGGTAGGCGACGTCGATGGTGATGCCCTGCTCGCGCTCGGCCGAAAGCCCGTCGACGAGAAGCGCGAAATCGAGCGCGCCGCCCTGGGTGCCGACCCGCTTCGAATCCGCTTCCAGCGCCGAAAGCTGGTCCTCGAACAGCATCTTCGCCTCATAGAGGAGGCGACCGATCAGCGTCGACTTGCCGTCATCGACGCTGCCGCAGGTGATGAAGCGCAGGAGATCCTTGTCCTCCTGCGAGCGCAGATAGGCCTCGACATCGCCGCCCTGGAATTCGATGAAACGCGTCGACATCAGCAGCCCGCCTCTCTCGCAGCACCCTCATACTGAGGTGGCCGCGAAGCGGCCCTCGAAGCATCCATCAGGATCAAGCAATTATGTTGCGACACACCCTTCGAGGCACGCTGCGATCGCACATCAGGGTGAGGGTTGTGGGTCGACCGAACCTCATCCCGCATCAGAAGTAACCCTCCTGCTTCTTCTTCTCCATCGAAGCGGACTGGTCCTTGTCGATGACGCGGCCCTGGCGCTCCGAAGAGGTCGTCACCAGCATCTCCTGGATGATGTCGAGGAGCGACGCCGCATTGGATTCGATGGCGCCGGTCAGCGGATAGCAGCCGAGCGTGCGGAAGCGGATCATTCTGAGATCGGGCGTCTCGCCCTTGCGCAGCGGCATGCGCTCGTCATCGACCATGATCATCTGGCCGTCGCGCATGACGATCGGGCGCTGCTTAGCGAAATAGAGAGGCACGATCGGAATCTTCTCGAGGAAGATATATTGCCAGATGTCGAGTTCGGTCCAGTTGGAGAGTGGAAAGACGCGGATCGATTCGCCCTTGTTCTTGCGGGCATTGTAGAGGTTCCATAATTCCGGGCGCTGGTTCTTGGGATCCCAGCGGTGGCGCGCGTCGCGGAAGGAGAAGATGCGCTCCTTGGCGCGCGATTTCTCCTCGTCGCGGCGCGCCCCGCCGATGGCGGCATCATAGCCGCCGGCGTTGAGCGCCTGCCGCAGCGCCTGGGTCTTCATGATGTCGGTGTAGCGCGACGAGCCGTGGTCGAACGGGTTGACGTTGGCCGCCAGCCCCTCGGGGTTGGTGTGGACCAGCAGCTCGAAGCCGTGCTCCGCCGCCATCCGGTCGCGGAAGGCGATCATTTCCCTGAACTTCCACGTGGTATCGATATGGAGCAGCGGAAACGGGATGCGGCTGGGGTAGAAAGCCTTGCGCGCCAGATGCAGCAGGACCGACGAGTCCTTGCCGATCGAGTACAGCATCACCGGTCGCTCGAAGCTCGCCGCGACCTCGCGGAAGATTTCGAT
>CAZICN010000350.1:0-4128 GCA_964537655.1 uncultured Aestuariivirga sp. | reverse complement strand
AGAACCGGGCGGCTGTCATGGGTGAAAGCGTCCCACAGCTTGCCTCTCCGGATGTAGTTGCGGATGTCGTGGACGCGCCGGTCGCCGAGCTGCGAGTCGCGCAGGCGGCTCACCGCATCATACTCATAAAGACCCTGCTGCGCCTTGGTCGTCGATTTCACATGCCATTCGATGAGCGGTACCGCGAGCGCGGCCGCCACTTCGCGCGCGAGCACCGTCTTGCCGGTGCCGGGCTCGCCCTTGACCAGCAGGGGACGCTCGAGGACGACCGCGGCATTCACCGCGATGGTGAGGTCATCGGTCGCCACATAGTCCTTGGTGCCTTCAAATCGCATTCAATGCTCGCTCATTCATTTCATGGCTGGTCGGTATTCGAGTATGTCGCCCGGCTGACAGTCGAGCACGGCGCAGATTTTGTCCAGCGTGTCGAAGCGAATGCCTTTCACCTTGCCGGACTTGAGCAGCGAGACGTTCTGCTCGGTGATGCCGAGGCGCTCCGCCAGCTCCTTGGAGCGCATCTTGCGGCGCGCCAGCATGACGTCGAGAGTGACAATGATCATGGGGTGAGACCTCAGACGAATTGACGGTTTTCTTCAGCCATCCGATGTGCGGTCGAGACCCGGACGGCTCGAGGTGCGAAAGCGCGACGTCAGGGGCGATCCATAGCGCCATCGTGAGGAGGATGGCGAACCGACGAGCCTCCTTGCCGTGCGCGATCGGCCTAGTTGCTGCGGACATAGGGCGGTCTCGCCATGTATCATGATCAATAATTATTGTAAAACAACAATTTATGGTTACGTCCAAAGCAATGGGTTTGTACGCAGGTTCCTGCCATGTCTCATTCTGCTCGGGCGGCGAAACCCGCCGGATCGGCAACGAAACCATGTGCAGCGGCCGGCAGTTACACGCTGGATTGCTGCGAGGGAGGCCCGGTGGCCTGGGGTGCCAGATGCGCCGAAACTCCCTGAGCCGGCTGGCCGTTTCTTTGCAGAGCTGACACAGAGTGCTGGCATAAGGCCGCGCGTCGGTGAAAACCGTTCCGAATCAGGACGATGGACGGTCGAAATGAGGCTGGCATGGAACCCGCTTTGGCTATTGTCGAAGCAGGTGCAGATCGCTATAAGCCCGCCGCACCGAAGGTTGAAGTAGTCGTGCTCTGGGTGAGGTCGGTATGGCGGTGGAAGTCGAAGAAGACTACAAACCAAGAGAAGACGAACCGTTCATGAATGAACGGCAGCGTGAATATTTCCGGGTCAAGCTTCTGAACTGGAAGGACGACATCCTGAAAGAAAGCCGCGAGACGCTGGCGCATCTGCAGGACGACAACAATATTCTCCCTGATCTCGCCGATCGTGCCTCGACGGAAACCGATCGCTCGCTGGAACTGCGCACCCGCGACCGTCAGCGCAAGCTCATTTCCAAGATCGACTCGGCGCTCAAGCGCATCGATGATGGGACCTATGGCTATTGCGAGGAGACCGGCGAGCCGATCAGCCTGCGCCGGCTCGAAGCGCGGCCGATCGCGACGCTGTCGATCGAAGCCCAGGAGCGGCATGAGCGGCGCGAGCGGGTCTACCGTGACGATTGATCAGCGCAGTCGTTGCGCGTAGCCTCCGTTCATGCGCTGTAGGCCGCCGCACGCCCAATTCGCCCGTCACGGCTATCACCACGGAAACCTCAAAGAGGCGCTGATCGCCGCGGCGCGCCGGCTCATCGCCGAACATGGACCGCAGGGCTTCACCCTCAACGAGGCGTCGCGCACCGCGGGCGTCAGTCCGAGCGCTCCCTACCGGCATTTCCGCGACCGCAATGCGCTGATCGAAGCGACGGCCGAGGAAGGCTTCAATTTGTTCCGCGATCGGCTTCTCGCCAGCGCCGAGGGCACCGCCACACCCTATGAGGCGCTGCATCGCATGGGTGCGGCCTATTACGCCTTCGCGCTCGATGAGCCGGGCTTCTATCAGGCGATGTTCTCTTCCGGCCTGCCGGCCGTCGGCGCGCCGGTGACCGAGGCCGGTGACCGGGCCTTCACCGTGCTCGAGAATGCGGTTCGCGCGCTCGGCGCCCAGGAACACCAGGTGCGGGCGCTGTCGATCAAGATCTGGGCCTTCACCCATGGCATGACCGGCCTCATCGCGGCAGGCTCGGTTTCGACCATGGAAGCCGGGCGGCTCGCCGGCGATGCCGTCGATGCGCTGCTCAGGGACAGCGGCATCGCGGTGCCCCAGAAATCCTGAAACAGAAATTCGCAATCCTCGCCCTTGCAAAGCGACCGGGCCTCCCTATGTGAACATGGCTCACATTCTGCGAGGAGGACCCATGTCGCACTCAACATCCGGAACCTATGAGCCCGGCCTCGATACCGCCGATCACACCCATAACCAGCGCCGCGGTTGCGGCTGGGGCAAGGCCTCGTGGTCGTTCTGGGAGATCGCCCTGATCGCTGCCGCCTTCGTCGTCTTCTGGCCCATCGGCCTCATCGCCCTGTTCTGGAAACTGAAGAAGGGTGAACTGTGGCAGGGCTCATCGCAAAGTGCGGCACCCTGGAGCCGTTTCAAGGGGCAGGACCTGAAGCGCTGGGCCTTCCGTGACGATCTCGCGCGCAATAGCGGCAACAGCGCCTTCGACGCCTACAAGGCGCGCGAAGTCGCGCGGCTGGAGGAAGAGCGCCGCAAGCTTGCCGAAGAGCAGCGCGCCTTCGGCGATTTCCTCGACCGCCTCAAGCAGGCCAAGGACCAGGAGGAATTCGACCGCTTCATGAGCGAACGGCGGCAGGCGCCTCCGGCGCCGACAGAATAGAATTCAACGATCGATGTGTGAAAGGCCCGGGGCATCCCGGGCCTTTTTTCGTCACTTGGTGAGATCGGTCCAGATCGCCGTGTAGAGCTGCTGGATATCGGGCGGGCACGTCTGCATGAACGTGCCGCCGCCGGCAAAATTGGTGGGGATATCGACTTCCGGCGCGCCATTCATGTCGGCCGGCATATAGGCCTCCGACCCCTTGATGCCGTTGCCGTAACGCGCAAAGGACGAGATCATCGCGGCGTTCTCGGGATCCATGATGAAGTTCTGGAAGAGCTTGGCGTTCTCGGGGTTCCTGGCGTCCTTGAGCACGGACACATTGTCCATCCAGATCGGGTAGCCTTCCTTGGGATAACCGTAGACCAGCTTGTCATTCTGCAGACGGGCACGGAATGACCAGCCGTTCCAGTTTACGCCGGCCGCGATGTCCTCTTTCGCGTATTTCTCGGCATTGGCATAGTCCATCGAGATCCAGCTCGACTTGGCAGCGACCAGCTTGTCGCGAACCTTTTTCAGGATCTCCTTGTCATTGGTGCACGGTTCGCCGCCGACATAGCGCACCGCCAGATGCATGACGTCCATCATCTCCGGCACGACATTGATCTTGCCCTTGAGCTCTTCGGGAGGGTCCATGAAGATCGCCGAAGTGTTGGGATCTCCCTTGTAGTACTTGGTGTTGACGATGACGCCGGTCGTCCCCCATTGCCACGGAACCGTGTAGCGGCGGCCAGGATCGAAATAGACATCGACCCATTTGGCATCCATGTTCTTGAAATTCTCCATCTGGTCGGGGCGCGTTTCAAGCAGCAGACCTTCCTTGATCCAGATCGGAACGAACTGTGCCGAAGGCACCACGATATCGAAGCCATGACCGCCGACACGGATCTTGGCGAGCGCGGTATCGTTCGAGTCGTAGTCGGTGACCGTCACCTTGACGTTGTAGGTCTTCTCGAACTTCTTGATCAGGTCGGGACTGGTGTAGTCGCCCCAATTATAGATGTTGAGCTCGCCGTCGGCGAACGCCGTGCTCCATGACGCCATCAGCCCAAGGCCGACGACGCAAGCCTTCGAGATCCACTTCATGATGCTTCCTCCGCTGCGGCACTTGTTCTGGGTGTGCCTTCACTAACGCAGAAAAGGGTACCACCCTCTTGCCCGGCAGGACACAGGGGATACCGCACTTCTCAGCGGCCTCGGAAAGCCGATCGGCCGGATTGATCCCTCCGGCCGGGATGGGGGGCTAGTGTCCCGAATCCGAAGTTCGCATCATGTCGCCGCGCCTTCCGAGCGAACTTCGGATTCGAAAGGACACTAGAAAATCCAAGA
>CAZICN010000349.1:0-4188 GCA_964537655.1 uncultured Aestuariivirga sp. | reverse complement strand
CGCCCCACCCGTCCGCCCTGCGGGCGTCCACCCTCCCCGCGCGTCGCGCGGCGGCGGCCGGCGTCGCGCCCCAAGAGTCTGGGCCGGTACTTCGGCAGCTGGTCGTCGATGCCCTTCACATACCAGTTCATGCCGAGGATATCGCCGTCGGCGAGCGGCTTGCCGGCTTCGCCGACGACCGTTCCGTCCTGCTTGGTGATCGGCCCGGTGAAGGGATGCAGCTTGCCGGTCTTGATCGCCTCGGAGGTTTCGGTCGCCATCTTCACGACATCGTCCGGCAGGTTGGTGAAGGGCGCGATGTTGACCGTGCCTTCCGCCATGCCGTCCCATGAGGATTGCGACTTCCACGTGCCGTTCAGGACATCGTTGATGCGGCGCACATAGTAAGGCGACCAATTGTCGACGATCGCCGTGTACTGCGCCTTGGGCGCGAACTTGATCATGTCGGAGGCCTGGCCGAAGCCGTGCTTGCCCTGCTCCTCGGCGACCTGGAGGGCCGCGGTCGAGTCGGTGTGCTGGACGATGATGTCGGCGCCCTGGCTGAACAGGACCTTGGCGGCATCGGCCTCCTTGCCCGGGTCATACCAGGTGTTGGCCCATATGATCTTCACCTTGAAGTCGGGATTGACCGTCTGGGCGCCGAGCATGAAGGCGTTGATGCCGGACACCACCTCGGGGATCGGGAAGGACACGATATAGCCGGCGGTGCCCGTCTTCGACATCTT
Source organism: uncultured Aestuariivirga sp. (assembly GCA_964537655.1). Taxonomy (GTDB): domain Bacteria; phylum Pseudomonadota; class Alphaproteobacteria; order Rhizobiales; family Aestuariivirgaceae; genus Taklimakanibacter. The sequence goes on along the minus strand of CAZICN010000349.1, from coordinate 3,463 downwards.
GGCGGCGATCTGGCCGATCACATAGCGGCCTTCATGGAACTTGGCATTGTAGGTCGTGACGTTCTCGGCCGTCTTGAAGCCGGTCGCGTGCTCGAACTTCACATTCGGGAATTTCTTGGCGACCTTGAGCGTCGGCTCCATGAAGCCGAAGGAGGTCGTGAAGATGATGGCGCAGCCTTCGCGCGCCAGCCGCTCGATGGCGCGTTCCGAATCGGCTTCCGCGACGTTCTCGACGAAGATGGTCTGGACCTTGTCGCCCAGTTCCTTCTCGACCGCGAGCCGGCCCTCGTTGTGCTGGTAGGTCCAGCCGAAATCGCCGATCGCGCCGACATAGATCCAGCAGGCCTTGAGCTTTTCCTGCGCGTTGGCGGCGGCCGCGGAAATGCCCAGAGCGAGCGCCAAGGCGGCCGCGCATGTCAGTAGTTTCCTCATATGATTCTCCTTACTCCCTGTATTATCGATCAGGCACGAAAGCTTGGCCGAGGCAGGCCGGCGTGTTGGTCCGCGTCAGCCGGCGGTTGGCCGAAATCACCACCAGAGCCAGTATGGTGACAAGATAGGGCAGGCTCGACAAGAGTTGCGAGGGGATGCCCATGGCGAAGGTCTGCACCATGTAGGAGAGGATGGATATGGCGCCGAAGAGATAGGCGCCGACCACCACCCGCCAGGGCAGCCAGGACGAGAAGACGACCAGCGCCAGCGCGATCCAGCCGCGTCCCGCCGTCATGTTCTCGATCCATTGCGGCGTATAGACGAGCGACAGATAGCCGCCGGCGAGGCCGGCGCAGGCGCCGCCGAAAACCACGCAGGCATAACGCACCGCGATGACGCGATAGCCCAGCGCATGCGCCGAGCTGTGGCTGTCGCCGACGGCGCGGATGACGAGGCCGGCCTTGGTGCGGAACAGCACATAGGCGACGGCGGCGGTGAGGATGAAGGACACGGGGATGAGCATGTCGATGCCGAGCCATTTCGGCAGGCGCACGCCCGGCTCCCCGACGAAGGATTCGCCCAGCAGCCCCGACAGGCCGAGGCCGAGCAGCGTCAGCGACAGGCCGGTCGCCACCTGGTTCGACACCAGAGTGAGGGTGAGGAGGCCGAACAGCAGCGCCATCGCCATGCCGGCGATGATCGAGGCGAGGACGCCCAGATAGGGATTGCCGGAGAGGAACGCCGCGCCGAAGCCCGCCACCGCGCCCATCACCATCATGCCCTCGACGCCGAGATTGAGGACGCCCGAGCGCTCGACGACCAGTTCGCCGATCGCCGCCAGCAGCAAAGGCGTCGCGGCGGTGACGATGGTGAGGATGACGGCGAGCCAGGGATCCATGCCGCTCACTCCGCCGGCTGCGCCACGGGCGAGACTTGCGTCCTCAGCCAGCGGAAGCGATAGAGGATCAGCGTGTCGCAGCCCAGGATGAAGAACAGCAGGATGCCCTGGAACACCTTGGCGATGCGGTCGGAGAGGCCGAGCGACACCTGCGCCGCCTCGCCGCCGAGATAGCTCAGCGCCAGCATCAGCCCGGCGAAGAGCGCGCCGATCGGATTGAGCCGGCCGAGGAAGGCGACGATGATGGCGGCAAAGCCGTAGCCCGGCGAGATCTGCGGTTGCAGCTGCGCCACGACGCTCGCCACTTCGGTGATGCCGGCAAGCCCGGCGAGGCCGCCCGACAGGAGGAAGCAGAACAATATGGTGCGCGGGCGCGAGAAGCCGGCGAACCGGCCGGCGCGCGGCGCATTGCCGATCACCCTGATCTCGAAGCCCTTGAGCATGCGCCCCATGACGAAGGCGAGGATGAGGGCTGCGAGCACGGCGAAGAGCGCGCCGAGATGGATCGATCCGGTGAGCATCGGCAGAAGCTGCCAGCCCTCGAAGGTGACGGTCTTGGGGAAATTGAAGCCCATCGGATCGCGCCACGGACCGCGCACCAGCCAGTCGAGCAGATACTGCGCGACATAGACGAGCATCAGCGAGGTCAATATCTCGTTGGCGTTGAAGCGTATCTTGAGCAGCGCCGGAATGGCGCCATAGGCCATGCCGCCCGCGATGCCGAGGAGCAGCATGGACACGAGCGCCAGCGGCGACTGCCAGGCCGGGAACATGACCGGGATCATGCCGCCCAGTATCGCGCCGAAGGTGAGCTGGCCCTCGGCACCGATGTTCCACACATTGGCGGTGTAGCAGACGGCGAGGCCGACGCCGATGAGCACCAATGGCGTCGCCTTCACGACCAGTTGCTCGAGCGACCATATCTGTGACAGCGGCTCGATGAAATAGACATAAAGACCGTGCAGCGGCTCGATGCCGCGCAGCGCGAAGATGATGGCGCCGGCGATCACCGTGAGCAGGATCGCCAGCACCGGCGACAGGAGGGCCATCCGGGCGGAGCGTTCGGCGCGCTTCTCAAGCACGAGCCGCATGGCGTTCCTCCCTCACCTCATGCTCGCCCGCCATCAGCAGGCCGATCTTCTCGGGCGACAGCTCGGAGGCCGGATAGGCCTCGGACAGCTGGCCGCGCGAGATCACCGCGACGCGGTCGGCGATCTCGAAGATCTCGTCGAGATCCTGGCTGATGACGAGGATGGCGGAGCCGGCGCGCGCCAGGTCGAGGAGCGCCTGGCGAATGGTCGCGGCGGCGCCCGCATCGACGCCCCAGGTCGGCTGGTTGACGACGAGCACCGCCGGGTTGCGGTCGAGCTCGCGCCCGACGACGAATTTCTGCAGGTTGCCGCCCGACAGCGCCCGGGCCTCGGGATCGGGCTTTCCCTTGCGCACGTCATAGGACCTGATGACGCGCTCGGCGACGTCGAGGGCCGCACCACGGCCCAGCGTGCCGGAGCGGGTCAGTTCCTTGTCGGAGGCATAGCGCGTGAGGATGACATTTTCCGAGAGCTTGAAGGCGGGCACCGCGCCGTGGCCCAGGCGCTCCTCCGGCACGAAAGCGGCGCCGAGCCTGCGCCGCGCGGTGATCGACAGCCGCCCGCCCGGCGTGCCGTCGATGAGCAGGGCCTCGTCGCGCGCCAGCGGCTTCTCGCCCGAGATCGCATCGAACAATTCGGACTGGCCGTTGCCGGCGACACCGGCGATGGCGACGACCTCGCCGCCCGAAACCGCAAGCGAGATGTTGCTCAGGCTCACGCCGAACGGACCGTCCTGCTTCAGGCTCAGGCCGTCGAGGACGAGCCTCGGCTTGCCGGAAGCGGGCTTCGCCTTGGCCCGCACGACATGGATATCGCCGCCGACCATGAGCCTGGCCAGACTCGCCGCCGTCTCGCGGCGCGGATCGACACAGGCGACCACCTTGCCCTGGCGCAGGATGGTGGCCGACTGGCAGAGGCGCTTCACCTCCTCGAGCCGATGTGAAATATAGAGGATCGAGCAGCCCTCGCCCGCCAGCCTCTCCAGTACCAGGAAAAGCTGGTCGGCCTCTTGCGGCGTGAGCACCGCGGTCGGCTCGTCCAT
>CAZICN010000348.1:0-4254 GCA_964537655.1 uncultured Aestuariivirga sp. | reverse complement strand
CTCGCCGCCATCGCCGGGGCGGTGCGCGAGGCGGGCGGTTACATCGAAGAGCTCGATGCGAAAGGCCTGCGCCGCAGGCTGCCGCATCTCGTCACCCAGAAAGGTGATGTCGGCCTGTTCCACGGCGAGGCGGGCACGGTGATCTCCGACACCGCCATGGCGGCGCTCAAGGCGGCGGCGCTGGCGCGGGGCGTCACCCTGATCGAGCCCGAACGCGTCATCGCCATCGACACCGCGAGCCCCGTGCGCGTCGGCACGCAACGGGGCGCGCTCAGCGCCGAAACGGTGGTGATTGCCGCGGGGCCGTGGTCGGGCGCCCTTGCAAGTCTCGCCGGCATCGCGCTGCCGCTGGCGCCGTCGATCGCGCAGGTGACCTTCATCGCAGCGCCCGAGCTCGTCGATCTGCCGGGCATCGGCGAATGGGGCGGGGAGGGCGAAGGGCTCGGCGGCGTCTATGGCCATCCGGTTCCCGGCATCGGCTACAAGCTCGCTTTCAGCACCGGGCAGGAAGGCTGGAGGCCGGATGTCGAGGCCTGGGATGCCGATCGCGGCGAAGAGGCGCGGCTCTTCGACTGGCTCGATCGCCGCATGCCGGATTTTCCGCGCAAGGTGCAGCTGACCCAGCGCCATCCCTGGACCATGACGCCCGACGGCGATTTCATCGTCGACCGCAAGGGTCCGGTCGTGCTCGCCTGCGGCTGCTCGGGCCATGCCTTCAAATTCGGCCCGGCGCTCGGCCCTCTCGTCGCCGATGTCGTCGAGGGAAAGCCCGCGCATCCCTTGCTGCGGCTCGGCCGGCCGTCGCTCGCGGGCAAAGTGGCGGCGGGTGACGCCATTTCACGCTGATCATTATCGCGCTTGCAATCGGCCGCAATGTCGGGCTCGATATGTCATACAATAAGGGAGATGGGTGGAGCCATGGCGACTTCCGACTATTACGAGATATTCGACGCGCGCTTCGGGCGGCTGTTCAACGGCAATGCGCATGTCGACAGGCTGTTCACCGGCTGCCGCTGGGCCGAGGGCCCGGCCTATTTCGCCGCCGGGCGTTATCTCGTCTGGTCGGACATCCCCAATGACCGCATGCTGCGTTATGACGAGACCGACGGTTCGATCAGCGTCTTCCGGCAACCGGCCGGCAACAGCAACGGCAACACCACCGACCGCGAGGGCCGTCTCGTCACCTGCGAGCATGGCGGCCGGCGCGTCAGCCGCACCGAGCATGACGGGACGGTCGTGACCCTTGCCGACAAGTGGAAGGGCAAACGTTTCAATTCGCCCAATGACGTGGTGGTGAAATCGGACGGCTCGATCTGGTTCACCGATCCCGCCTATGGCATCGACACCGATTATGAAGGCAACAAGGCCGAGAGCGAGATCGGCGCCTGCCATGTCTATCGCATCGATGCGAAGAGCGGCGAGATCGAGGCGGTGATCACCGACATGGTGCGCCCCAACGGCATCGCGTTTTCGCCCGATGAGAGCCTGCTCTATGTCGTCGATACCGGCCGCACCCACGGGCCGCAGAATCCGGCCCATATGCGGGTGTTCAAGGTGAGCGACAAGAACAAGGTCTCGGGCGGCGCGGTGTTCGCCGACTGCACCGCGGGGCTGTTCGACGGCTTTAGGCTCGACACCGACGGGCGCATCTGGACGAGTGCTGCCGACGGCATCCATTGCTACGAGCCGGACGGCACGCTGATCGGCAAGGTCAAGGTGCCGGAAGTGGTGGCCAACTGCGCCTGGGGCGGGCCCAAGCGCAATGTCCTCTATATATGTGGGACGAGCTCGCTCTATGCGGTCCGCCTGATGGTCAACGGCGTCAAGACCTGCTGAGGAGCAAGATCATGCCTTTCGTCAATATCCGCATCGTCAAGGAAGTCATCGCCGCCGATCCCAAGGGCAAGAAGGCCCGCATCAGCAAGGCGGTGACGGAAGCGATCATCAAGGAAACCGGGCTCACCCAGAATGACGTGTGGGTCGTGTTCGAGGAGGTCATGGCCCGCGACTGGTATGTCGGCGACACCGATGTCGAGACGCTGCGGGCGCGCAAATAGGGAAAAAACGGGGAGGCCACAGGCGCTCCCCGTTCCAGAATTTCCGCCGGGTACGCAGTACTCGATCCCAGCCGCGGCCCCCGCATTTCACCCTCGTGAGCCTTGCCAGCGATGATCGCTCAGCGAAGTTTCCAAATAGATAAAAATTGAACTTTTTCAGGCGGTTAACGGTTAACAAAGAGTTGACAATTGCCCTAGGGGAAAGTCAGGCCGCGCGCCCGGTCGCCATTTCCGCGGGCTTGAGCCATGTGTCGAGAAAGCCCGACAGCCAGGCCTTGACGCCCGCGTCATGGAGGATCTGGCCGGAGAGATGCTCAAAGCCATGCTGCGCGCCCTTGAGCACGAAGCGATGGGCGCCGGTCACCGACCAGCGATGCATCATGAGGCGCGTCACCTCGGGATGGAATTGCAGGCCATAGGCCGCGCCGTCATAACGGAAGGCCTGATTGGTGAAGGTTTGGCCGGTCGCCAGAAGCTCGCAGCCCTGGGTGAGCGTGAAGCCCTCGCGATGCCAGTGATAGACCTGGGCCGGCCAGTCGCCGAGCCTCAGCCCGGCCTCGGTGGGGCTGAGCGGATAGTAGCCGATCTCGACCAGACCCTCGTCATGCGGCCCGACCTTGCCGCCGAGATGGCGCGACAGCATCTGGGCGCCGAGGCAGATGCCGAGAAAGGGCTTCTTCTCCTTCAGCGGTATGGCGATCCAGTCGGTCTCGTCGCGGATATAGGCATCGCAGTCATTGGCGCTCATCGGCCCGCCGAAGATCGCGGCTCCCGCATGCTCGGCGAGAGTCTCCGGCAACAGGTCGCCGAGGCAGGGCCGGCGGATGTCGAGCGTGTAGCCCTTCTCCTTCAGCATGTGGCCGACGCGCCCGGGCGAGGAAGTTTCGGAATGGAGGATGATCAGGATCTTGCAGGAAGACATGATTCGCGAGGGTGGCATGAAGGACGGCCCGTGGTCGAGAGGCGATGATCATGGCTGGCATGCCGGCCCGCATTGACTTCGTGGACGTTCCGGATGTGAGACTGGGGGCAGGAAGGAGAGCCGGGATGCGCGCTAAGAATAAACTCTCGCCGGACCTCGGACCTGTTCCGCGGGCGCGGAATTCCCTGTTCCGGGCGCCGCCGGAAAGCCAACCCGTTGATATCGCTGGGGGCGCGACTCGCGGACTCAATATTCCCTGTATTTCCCTGTAGTTCCCTGTAAACCGCCTGTAATCGCGCCGGCGCGGCCAAAAAGGCGACAGGTAATTGTTCCTAGACCGTAAGTCGGGCGTCAGCGCGCCTTGGCGGTGCCCATGGCGCGCTTGATGACCGGCAGGATGACCCGGCGCGGCGCGCCCCGCAGCGCATAGGCGGCGAGTTTGTTCATGGTGCCCGGCACGACGACGCGTTCGCCCGCCTTGAAGCCGGCCCAGCCGGCCTGGGCCACCGCCATGGCGGTCTTGGGGATCACCCGGCTCAGGACGCGGGCCTGCTTCATGCCGGCGCGGCGTTGGAAGCCGGTCTCGACCGGCCCCGGGCTCAAGGTGGTGAGGGTCACGCCCGAGCCCTTCACTTCTTCATAGAGCGCATCGGTGAAGGAGAGCACGAAGGCCTTGGTGGCGAAATAGACCGCCATATTGGGGCCGGGCATGAAACCCGCGGTCGAGGCGACATTGATGATGCCGCCCGATTTCGCGGCGATCATGGCGGGAAGGAATCGCAAGGTGAGATCGGTCAGCGCCCGGACATTGAGGTCGATCATCTGCAGCTGGTCGGGCCGCGAAAGCTCGGCCGCCTTGCCGATGAGGCCGAAGCCCGCATTGTTGATGAGAATGTCGGGGCTGAGCTTCCTGGCTTCGAGTTCGTTGACGAGGTCGTCGCAGGCCTGCGGGCGCGTGAGGTCGAGGACGATGACGGTGACCGGGACGGCATAGCGGGCGATCACCACGCCGCGCACCCGGTGCAGTTCGGCCTCGGTGCGCGCCACCAGGATCAGGGGGTGGCCTTCACCCGCCGCGACATGGGCGAAGGCTTCGCCGATGCCGCCCGAGGCGCCCGTGATCAGAACCGTCGGAACAGGAGAGTTTTCGCCCATCGCGATATGTCTAGACGGCAATTGGGGCGGAGAAAAGATGGTCCGCGGACGTTGCTTTCAAGCCCGATCATACGGCAGGCTTGTGTCCCCCCATTCCGTCATCCCGGCGAAAGCCGGGAT
>CAZICN010000347.1:0-4336 GCA_964537655.1 uncultured Aestuariivirga sp. | reverse complement strand
GGTTGCCATGGGCGAGCCAGTCTTCCGGCAGCTCGATCTGCTGGCCGTCCTTGATCTTCTGCTTGAACAGGCCGTGCTGGTATCGGATGCCATAGCCATAGGCCGGGATATCGACGCTCGCCATGCTCTCCATGAAGCAGGCGGCGAGCCGGCCCAGGCCGCCATTGCCGAGCGCCGCATCGGGCTCGAGCGCCTCGACCAGGTCGAGATCGACATTGAGGCTCTTGAGCGCCTGGGTGACGGGCTCGACGAGCCCGAGATTGCTCATCGCGTCGCGCAACAGCCGGCCGATGAGGAATTCGAGCGACAGGTAATAGACGCGCTTGGCGCTCTTGGCATAGGCGTCGCGCGTCGAATTCATCCAGTGGTCGATGACCCGGTCGCGCACCGCATGGATGGTGGCGGCGAGCCAGTCGTGATTCCTCGCCACCAGCGGATCCTTGCCCACGGTATAAGCGAGCTTTTCGAGGATCTCGGCCCGCAAGGTGGCGGCATCGGTGCGCCGCGGCGCCGGTTTCGGCGCATCGGGGTGAATTTGCGTGACGGTCTGAACCATGGGCCCTCGATCGAGTTTTATGCTCTATTATTATATCCCGAACAGCAAGACTATTTGACGGGGTTAAGATGGTGAGATTGGCCGCAAATTTGAGCATGATGTTCCAGGAAACGCCCTTTCTGGAACGCTTTGCCGCCGCAGCGAAAGCGGGCTTCAAGGGCGTCGAATTCCTGTTTCCCTATGCTTTCGACAAGGCCGAGATCGCCCGTCGCCGCAAGGAGGCAGGACTTGCACAAATTTTGTTCAATACCTCCCCTGGCAACTGGGACGCGGGCGAACGAGGCTTCGCCGCCTTGCCCAGTCGGAAGGATGCCTTCCGGCAGGTCTTCGCGCAGGCCCTCGACTACTCGATCGCGCTCGACAACCCGCGCATTCATGTGATGGCCGGCATTCCCACCAGGGATGACGGCCTTGCCGCTTGCCGAACCTGCTTTGTCGAGAACCTGCGATGGGCGTCAGAATTGGCGAAGCCGCATGACATCACCCTCCTCATCGAGCCCCTCAACCCTGTCGACATGCCGGGATATTTCCTCACCTCGGCAGATCAGGCCGCCCACATACTGGGCGATGTCGGCGCCGCCAATGTGAAGCTGCAATATGATCTCTACCATCAGCAGATGAGCCGCGGCGCGGTGGCGGACACCTTGCGCAAGCATCTACCGATCATCGGCCACATCCAGGTCGCCGGCGTGCCGGGCCGCAACGAGCCCGATTCAGGTCAGGAGCTCAATGTGCCCTATCTCTTCAATCTCATCGACGAGCTTGGCTATGACGGCTGGATCGGTTGCGAGTATCGTCCGCGCGCCGCAACCGGCGATGGCCTCGGCTGGCTCAAGCCCTACGGCCTCGGGTAAAAAGGAGGGAGCCCCACGGGAGCTCCCGAGTGACGCACCAGACTTGCACGAGACTTTAAAGCATCGGTCCGGAAAGTGCGCGCGTTTCCGGACGAACCGATGCGCAGAATCACGAAGACAGGGTGCCGGCTTCGATTCCATCGAAGCGCGGGAACTTTCCTTCGTCATGTGCCGATCAAGGCCTTGATCAGGCTGTTGACCTTGCCCGCCTGCTCCATCTGCGCCATGTGGCCGACACCGTCGATGATCTCGACCTTGGCGCCCGCCGCGGCCTTGGCATGTGACGCCGGCACGATCTTGTCCTCGGCGCCCCAGATGACGATCGCCGGCACGCCCGACGACTTGAGCGCGCCGCGGAGGTCGGCCGTCTGCTTGCCGCCGGCGAAGACGCCATTCCTGAGCGCGCTCAGCGCCTCGCCGACACCGTCGAGCCTCTTGTACTTCAAGAGATCGTCGACCATCTGGCGGCTCACCAGCGCGCCATCGGCGAACAGGTTCTCGAGCACGGGCTTGAGATCGCGCCGCGAGCTCGCGGATATGAAGCCGTCGACATAGGCCATGTTGATGTCGGGGCCGAGACCGGCGGGGCTGATCAATGCCAGGGACCTCACGCGGCTTTTCGACGCGCGCGCGACGTCCATCGCCACGGCGCCGCCCAGCGAATGGCCGACGAGATGCGCCTTGTCGATCTTCACCGCATCCATGAAGCTCACAACCGCTTTGGCGAGGCCCGCGACCGTCGGATCGCCGATCGTTTTCGTCGATTGCCCGTGGCCCGGCAGGTCGAGCGTATAGACGGTCGCGGCCTCGGCGAGCGCATCGGCGTTGAACAGCCAGTTGTCGAGGTCGCCGCCGAAGCCGTGCAGGAACAGCACGGTATTGTCGCCGGCGCCGCGCCTCGTATAGCGCAGCCGGCCCATGGCCGTGTCGGCGAATTCATAGCGTGGCCCCGCCTCCTCTTCACCCTCTTCCGCCGCCGGGACGACATAGGAGCTGACGAAGGCGTCGATATCGGCCTCCGCGACATCGGCATCCGCCACGACGCCGATCAAGGTCTTGATCGGATAGACGGTGTCCTCCTGGCCGATGCGCCGGCGCAAGGTTCCGGCCTCGCTCGCCTCGACCGCGCCGGCGATCTTGTCGGTTTCGACTTCCAGGATCTGGTCGCCGACCTTGACCTGGTCGCCGTCCTTCATCAGCCAGGATGCCAACTTGCCCTCGGACATCGAGAGCCCCCATTTCGGCATGACGATGGGGATGATGCGCTTGTCCGACATCTTCGCTCCTCAATTCGCCAGGGTCTTGCGTACCGCCGATGCGATCTTCTCGGCGCTCGGCAGATAGAGGTCTTCGAGCGCCGAGGAGAACGGCACCGGCGTGTGCGGCGCCGTCACCATCTGGATGCCGGATTTGAGCGACTTGAAGATTTCCTGCGACACTTTCGCCGACACATCGCAGGCGATCGAGCAGCGCGGATGCGCTTCATCGACGCAGACGAGCCGCCCGGTGTTCTCGACACTTTCCAGCACCGTGTCCCAGTCGATCGGCGACAGCGTCCTCAGATCGATCACCTCGCATTCGACCTTGTCCTTGGCGAGCGTCGCGGCGGCATCCATGGCGCGATGCACCATCATGCCATAGGTCACGATGGTCACATGTTTGCCTTCGCGCACCACATTCGCTTCTCCGAACGGGATCGCATAGGATTCCTGCGGCACGTCGCTCTCATGGCCGTAGAGATTTTTGTGCTCGCAGAAGATCACCGGATCGTTGTCGCGGATCGACTGGATGAGCAGTCCCTTGGCGTCATAGGCATTGGACGGGCAGACGACCTTGAGCCCGGGAATATGGGTGAACAGCGGCGTCAGCATCTGCGAATGCTGGGCGGCGGCGCGGAAGCCGGCGCCGACCATGGCGCGGATGACGACCGGTGTTTCCGCCTTGCCGCCGAACATGTATCTGAACTTCGCCGCCTGATTGAAGATCTCGTCGAAGCAGACGCCCATGAAATCGATGAACATCAGTTCCGCCACCGGGCGCATGCCGCAGGCGGCCGCACCGACCGCGGCACCGATATAGGCGGACTCGGACAAGGGCGTGTCCATCAGGCGGTCGCCATGCTTGGCATAGAGGCCCTTGGTGACGCCGAGCGCCCCGCCCCAGGCGTCCTTCTCGCCGTCCCCGCCCATGCCGCCGACGATATCCTCGCCCATCACGATCACCGAGGGGTCGCGGGTCATTTCCTGGTCAAGCGCTTCGTTGATCGCCTGCCGCATGCTGATCTTGCGTGCCATTTTCGAGATCTCCTTGTTGCTCAGTAGGCGACATAGACGTCGGTCAGAAGCTCGGACGGCGCCGGCGTCGGTGCGGCCTTCGCCGTCGCCACCGCGTCCTCGATGAGCTTGAGCACGTCCTTGTCGATGGCCTCCAGCTCGGCCTTCTTGATCGCGCCCGCCTCGATCACCTTGTCGGTGAACAGCTTGATGCAATCGCGCTGAGCGCGGATCTGCTCGACTTCGCCCTTGCCGCGATAGGTCTGCTGGTCGCCCTCGAAATGGCCGAAGAAGCGGACCATCTTGCATTCGAGCAGTGCCGGGCCGCCGCCTTCGCGCGCCCGCTTGATGATCTCGCCCGCCGCCTCATAGACGGCGAAGAAGTCGGTGCCGTCGACGGTGACGCCGGGCAGCCCGAAGCCCGCGGCGCGATCGACATAGGAATCGACCGCGACCGCATAGTCGCGCGAGGTGGATTCGGCATAGCCGTTGTTCTCGACGACGAAGATCGCCGGCAGATTCCACACCGCCGCGAGATTGAGGCTTTCGAGGAACATGCCCTGGTTCGAGGCGCCATCGCCGACGAAGGAGATGCCGACCCCGCCATCGCCGCGGAACTTGGCGGCGAGTGCCGCGCCACAGGCGAGCGGTGC
>CAZICN010000346.1:0-4349 GCA_964537655.1 uncultured Aestuariivirga sp. | reverse complement strand
GAGCTGATTCCCGGAAAACTAGGGAGACTGCGATGAAACGTAACGCACTCTGTGTTGCGGGGGCGGCCGCTTTGACCGTCCTTGGGACCATTCCTCTCGCTTTCGCCAACGAGCCTTTTCTGCCGCGCACCGAACGCGCCTTCGCGCGCCTCGATGTCGACAGCGACGGCAAGGTGGCGGTGAACGAGTGGAAGCCCAAGGCGGTCAAGCGGTTCATGCGCCTCGACGACGACCAGAACGGCACGGTGACCACGCCCGAGATCGACAGCTGGCTCAAGCGCGGCATCGAGAGGCGCAAGGAGCGCATGCTCGGGCGCCTCGACGGCAACAAGGACGGCAGCGTGACGCGCGACGAGGTTGACGCCTATATCGATGCTCTGTTCAATGGGGCGGATGGCGACAAGGATGGCGGCCTGACGCTGGCGGAGGTGCGCGAAAGCGCCCAGAAGCGCGTGCGCCAGCGCGACGCCAGGGAAAATTGACGAGTGCGCTGGCATGACATGAACGCTTCGTGCCAGGCGAAAGGAAGCGACCGGGAGACGTGTCGGCACGCAACACTGAGACTGACCTGTCCGCCGACCCGGACAGTGCACTCCTCGCTGCTGCCGCGAAGGGCGAGCAGAAGGCGTTCGCCAGCCTTGTCGAACGGCACTTCGACATAGTCTATCGCGTGGTCTGGCGGGTGACGTCGGGCCACGCGGATACTGAAGACATCGTGCAGGAAGCCTTTCTGAAGCTGTGGAACAACCCCGCGCAGGTCCGCCACGGGGCGGCCCTGCGCGGCTGGCTGGTGCGGGTCGCGACCAATCTCGCCATCGACCGGGCGCGCCGCAAGCAGGCTTCCAACATCGACGATCAGCCCGAGATCGAGGCCTCGGGCCCGGATGCCCTCGACCAGGTCCTGGGCGACCGGTCGGCCCGTGACATTAATTCCGCTCTGGCGCGTCTGCCGGAGCGACAGCGTTTGGCCCTCTCGCTCGTCTATTTCGAGAATATGAGCAATATCGATGCCGCCGCGGCGATGGAAATCAGCGTCGAGGCCATCGAATCGCTGCTGGCGAGGGGCCGCCGGGCGCTCAAGGCCAATCTCAAGGATCGCTGGCGCGACCTGCTTGCCGATATCGGCGAGATGAGCCAATGAGGATGAGCTTATGGATGGGCTGAAGACGAGACTGGCAGAAGTTCTGGCCGCTTATGGCGCGGACCCGGCCCGCTGGCCCGCGGCCGAGCGCGACCGGCTCCAGGCCCTGGTCGAGAGCCAGCCCGAGCTTCTGGCCGAGGCGCTCGAGATCGACCGGGTCCTGGCCCAGGCCCCGGCCCCCCGGATCCCGGCGGGCGCCGCCGCCCGCCTTCTGGCACGCGCCGGGCGGATCGAGCCCGCGCCCCAGGTCATCCCCCTGGACCGCCGCTCCCTTCGGGGCGGTCCGCCCTCGATCTGGTCGTGGGGAGCCGCCGCCGCCCTGGCCGCCTCCTTCGCCTTCGGCATATTCCTCGGCACCACGAATTTCGCCAGCCTGCCCAATGGCGGCAGCGACGTGGTCGAGATCGACGATCCGATCGTGCTGACCGGCATCGACGACGCGACCGATCTTCTCGAGGGCGGCAGCTGATGACGGACCAGGCTTCCCCCCCGACACCGCAAAGCCGGTTCGCCAACTGGCCGCACTGGACGATGTTCCTTCTCGTCGCCTCGCTGGCGGCCAACCTCCTGATCGCCGGCGCCGCCGGCATGCGTTATTTCTACCCCGAGCGCCAGGAGCGCTGGTCGGGCGCGAGTTTCACCCAGCTCCTGCCGCGCCGCTTCCTCTCCGACCTGCCGGACGAGCGCCGCCGCGAATTCCTCGATCTCCTGAAGAGCCGGCGCGAGGTCTTTCGCGAATCGCGCGCCGACATGCGCGCCGCGGCGCTGCGCTTCGCCGAGGCGCTCGAGCGCAATCCCTATGACGCCGCACAGGTCACGGCGGCGGTCCAGGACTTCGCCAGGCTCTCGACCCAGATGGTCGACAGCGGAACGCTGGTCACCTTGCAGGTGGCGCAGAAGCTGACGCCCGAGGAGCGGCTCCAGCTCGCCCAGCAGGTGCGCGAGCGCCTCGAGCGCATGCAGCAGCGCCGCAACAAGCGGCAGAATGACGAGCCGGACGGCGGCTGAGGGCCTGTCGTTCCTGCGCCATCGCATGGCCTCAAAAACAGGGATTTACAGGGAACTACAGGGAATTTTCGCAAAAAAGCACCCTCTCGCCGGAAAAATCCTGAGAAATCAGCAAGTTAATTTTCCGGCGGGTCCCGGAACAGGGAATTTCCCTCCTGTTTCCGTTCCTGTTTCCGTTTGCGGTCTCAAACATTCTCGTCTCCGCGTCTCGCGAGCCTCATTGACTCCCTGAACATATATAGAACATTCTCATCCACGGATGAAAGCACTAAAGCGAGGCGACATGGCCGACCAGAAGACGCCACAAGCGAACGCCGCGCCTGTGGGCTATTGCCACCCGCCGGTCCGGTCGCGCTTTCAGAAGGGCCGGTCCGGCAATCCGGCGGGCAGGCCCAAGGGCGGGAAGAACGCGGTTCCGCCCAAAAGCGAGCGTCTTCGATCGCTCATGCTCGAAGAGGCCTATCGTCCGATCAAGGTCGGCGAGGATGGCGAGGAGATCGCCTTGCCGGTGGCGCAGGCCGTCTTCAGGGCGCTGGCCGACGCGGCGGCCAAAGGCGAGGCGCGGGCGCAGGCCATGTTCCTGAAGCTCGTGAGCGCGAGCGAGAGGGAAGAGGGCGCTATCGAGGAGATGTTCGCCAAGGCGAGCGAGGAAGTCGCCACGCCAGACCCTGTCCAGATCGTCTACAAGATCGTCGATCCGGCAAATCCGGGCAGATAGCTGGCCGGCTCGACGTCCCTTGAGCCGGTGCTTCCCTTGCCGGAATTTTCCTGCTACGCCGCCGCGCGAAGAGTTGTGCGCATCGAGGTTCTGTTTTGCCGACGTAACGACCGGTCTCGTCTTGATTCACCCGCCGGGGCGCGGGACAGCCGAATGCTGTCCGTCCCCGTGCATTCGTTCATCGGGTGGTGGTCTGAGACCGGTCCGGCATTGTCGACATGTGCCCTGCGCGATCCGCGCTGTCTCACGCTCTTCCACCACTCGCAAAACACCGCCTGACCTGTGCCCGTGACGGGCTTCTCCTGCCGCCGCCTTGGTGAACTTCCTGAACGGAAGTCCAAGTCGTCATGTGCCGTATTCCCCGGGTCCGATGGACCCTCACGCCCCTTGTTTCACCCGAGCCCTGGATCGCCTGCAGCGGCTGCGGAACGCCCAAACCCTTCCGGTCCAGCGGCAGGATCAGGCTCAATGCCAATGGCCGCAAGCTCGACGCCTGGCTCATTTACAGGTGCCGCGATTGCGAGCGGACCTGGAACCGCCCGCTGATCGAACGCCGCCCTGTCGGCGAAATCGATCCCGTCATGCTGGACGCGCTGCATGTCAGCGATCCCGCCTGGGTCAGGGCGCGGGAATTCGACATCGACGATCTGCGCCGAAGGGCGCAGCGGATCGAGGAATTCGCCGACAGCGAGATGAGCCGGGAACAGCTCGACGAGGGAGAGGATCGCGCCGCGGGCATCGAGATCGAGCTGCGGGTGACATTGCCGACGAGCCTCAGGCTGGATCGCCTGCTCGCGAAGGAACTCGGCCTGTCGCGGTCGCGGCTCGATACTCTCCAGGCGGCGGGACGGCTGCGGATCGACCCCGAGCGCAGGGACGCCCTGCACCGGCGGGTTCGTGACCGGACACACATCACCCTCGATCTTTCAGGGGCCGGCGATGCGCCAGATGGCGAGTGAGGTCATAAAATCAGGGAAACTCCACCGTGACACCCGGCCATCGCTGATGCCATCGCTTTTGCGCGATGCGTGCTGTGTAATCCGCCTTGCGCCGCCGCCCGGCCGGCGTCGGGCGGATGGACATGGCAAAGAGATCCGCAAGCCCATAGGGCGCGATGACGTCGAGGTGACCGTCCTCGCTGAGGCGAATGGCCACGCAGGTTGGCGTCTCCAGCCAGAACCGCAAGGCGTCTGCCGTCGAGGCATACGGGCGATCACCATTGCGGACATGCATGCGCGCCTGATTGCGGACACTCCACGGCAGAGCCGGCGCCAGCGCCCGGAGCTGCCCTTCGTGCGATTCATCGTGGCGCGCGTCGCAGCGCTCAGCGTCAAAATAGAGAACATCGATATCGTCGACCGGTGAAGCGATCTCGTAGCCGCAGAGATCGTCCCAGACCGCCGCCCTGATGAAGCCCGCGCCCGCTCCCCAATCCGGCAGAGCCAGCGATCGCACCATCTCCAGCACCTGCATCCGGAGCGG
>CAZICN010000345.1:0-4365 GCA_964537655.1 uncultured Aestuariivirga sp. | reverse complement strand
CCGGGATGCGCGCCAGGTGGGATGGCTGCAGGTGCCAGCGGAATTCGGCACAGCGTGGAAGATTTAGCTTTCCGGGACGACGAAAGCCCGCTCCCTGGTGGGAGCGGGCTTCATTCGAGCGCGGTGTCGATCAGGCCTTGCCGCGACTGGCGTCAACGCTCCAGGGGCCGGGGCCCGCGGCCGCGATGTAGAGGAAGATGAAGCAGAACAGGATCGCCGGTTCGCCACCATTGAGGATCGGATGGAAGTTCTGCGGCGCATGCACCATGAAGTAGCCAACCGCCATCAGGCCGGACAGGATGAAGGCGCTGAGACGGCTGAAGAGGCCGATGACGAGCAGCGCGCCGCCCACGAGTTCCAGAATGCCGGCGATGCCGCCCGGTGACATGGGCGGGACATTGGCGAGCATCTCTACCGACGGGAAGCCGAAATACTTGGCCGATCCATGGGCGAAGAAAAGCAGGGCGGTGATGATGCGCAGGACGCTCAGGAGCTGCGGCGCCCAGCGCGAAAGAAACATGAAGTCCATTTAAATCCCCTCATTGGCTCTGATTGACCGGCCGGCCGTGCCTTCCCGGTGGGCCGGCAACCCCTTCGGTAACCGGAGCCTGCGGAAATGGCAATCCCGCCGGTTCCACTTTGCCGTCATTTTTTTACCAAACGCAAGACCGTCTCCAGATTGAAGGCGAAACGCTCGGCAAGGCTCGTTTCCGACATGAAATCGCGTTCGAACAGGATTTCGCCGGTGAACCGGTTGGTCAGGTAGTAATAGCCAATGGCGGCAATGGTGATGTTGAGCTGGACCGGGTCGATGCCGGCGCGGAACACGCCCCGGGCGACGCCGCGGTCGAGGATGGACTTCACCAGCCCGACAAAGGGCGGGCCCGATGCCTTGAAGTGGGCGGAGTTCCGGACATGACGGGCCTTGTGCAGATTGGCGCTGTTGACGAGGCTCAGGAATTCAGGCCGCGCCAGATAGTAGTTCCAGGTGAAGCGCAGCAGTTCCTCCAGCGCCTTTTCAGGCTCGAGCTCGGCCAGGGGCAGTTCGAGCTCGGCGCTGCGGATGTGGCCATAGGCCTCCTCGAGGACGGCAGTGAACAGCTTTTCCTTGCTGCCGAAATAATGATAGATCATGCGCTTGTTGGCGCGCGCTCTCGCGGCGATCGCATCGACCCGGGCGCCGCCCAGCCCCTTGCGCGAGAACTCGGCCGTGGCGGCGGACAGAATCGACTGCCGGGTCGCTTGCGCATCCCTGGTCTTCCGGGCCTTCGCCCTCTTCATGGCCTCCCCACCGAATCCGAAGATACAGAGTAACCAAGTGGTTACTTAAAGCAAGGGTGACGTGCCTCGGATCGTGACGAAAGCGTCCCCGGACACTATGTCGTCAACAGCGGGGTTGGACGTCTTGCGTGAGAGGCCGGCCGGCGCGCCACCGTGGCTTCCGTGACGGACTGCAGCCTTAAGTTACCGGTTCAAATCCAGCTACCGGTACTAGAAGGCCAGAGGGTTTCTGATAATCTCGATGTCTCTCGAGGGCATCTGGAGGACATGAAACCATGGATCCGACTGGCATCATCGCAGCACTCGTCATCGGCGCCGTTGCCGGCTGGCTTGCCGGGCAAATCGTCAAGGGTGGCGGCTTCGGTCTCATCGGCGATATCATCGTCGGCATTGTCGGCGCCTTCATCGCGGGCTTTCTGTTCCCCACTTTGGGCGTCAATCTCGGCGGCGGCTGGATCGGTGCCATCATCGCATCGACGATCGGCGCCATCATCCTCCTGGTCATCATCAAGATGATCAGGCGCGCCTGAAGCGCGATGGCTTCAGGCTGAATCGTCGTCACTCGTCATGGCATGCCGAATCCCGGCCGCTGGGCCGGGATTTTCGTTTACCCGGCAGGCCAGGTGTCGGCGATCTTGTAGCCTGCCGGCCACGGATCGTCAGGGTCGAGCAGCAAGGTCGAGGTGCCGGTGATCCAGGCGCGCCCCGAAATCGATGGAATGATCGCGGGCCGGCCTTCGAGGGCGGTTACCTCCTCGATCCGGCCGTGGAACCTCGATTCGATGATCGAGCGGCCGATGAAGCTCTCACCCAACCCGAGAAGGCCTCTCGCATGGAGGACCGCCATCAGCGCCGAACATCCGGTGCCGGTCGGCGAGCGGTCGAGCTTGCCCGGATTGACGACGCAGGCATTGCGGCTGGACAGGCTGCCCTCGACGCGCTCGAGCCCGCCCCGCATGAAGCAGAAGGAAATGTGATCCCAGCCGGTAAGGACGGGATGCCTGAAGCCCAACTGCTCATTGGCCGCCGTGACGATTTTGCGGCCGATGACGGCGATGTCGCGCGCCTCGTCGGGCAGCATGGCGAAGCCCAGATCCTTTGCATTCGCCATGACGAAGCTGTCGCCGCCAAAGGCGATGTCGACCGTGACGCCGCCGATCCCCGGCACTTCCAGTTTGGCGTCGAGCCGGTCGGCGAAGGAGGGCACATTGCGCAAGGTGATGCGCTCAGCCTTGCCGTTACGGCATTGAGCGCGGATATGGATGAGGCCGGCCGGGGCCTCGAGAATCAGCTCCGTCTCGGGCTCGGTCATCGGCAGGATGCCGGCGTCGAGCAGCACCGTCGCCACGCAGATGCAGTTCGAGCCCGACATGGGCGGGGTGTCTTCGGGCTCCATGATGATGAAGCCCATCTGGGCCTTCGGATCCCTGGGCGGAACCAGCAGATTGACATGACGGAAGACGCCGCCGCGCGGCTCGTGCAGGACGAAATGGCGCAAGGTGCCGTCCGTGGCGATGAAGCGCGACTGGTCCCAGATCGTGGCACCCGGCGGCGGGGCGACGCCGCCGACGATGACATCGCCGACCTCGCCCTCGGCATGGCAGCCGACGATCTGGATGGCCTTGCGGCTGCGCATGTTTTCTGCCTCTTGTTTGCCCGAATTGATAGGTTATGAAATCGGCAACGACAACGGAAGGACCTCATGAAATCCGTCGAACGTCTGATCGAATCGATCATCCTCGCGTCCCGCTGGCTGCTGGTCGTGTTCTACCTCGGCCTCGCGGTCGCGCTGGCGATCTATGCGTTCTCCTTCGCCAAGAAGCTGATCGAGTTCACGGGTCAGGTCATGGTGCTGGAAGACACCGACACGATCCTCAAAATGCTGGGGCTGATCGATGCGGCGCTGGTCGCGAGCCTCGTCGTGATGGTGATCATCTCGGGCTACGAGAATTTCGTCAGCCGCTTCGACCAGGGCGAGGTCCATTGGCTCGGCAAGATCGACGCCGGGTCGCTCAAGGTGAAGGTCGCCGCGACCATCGTCGCCATCTCCTCGATCCACCTCCTGCAGGTCTTCCTCAACTCCGCCCAATATACGTCCGAGCAGATCATGTGGCTGACCATCATGCACATGGCCTTCGTCGCCTCGGCGATCTTCCTCGCCATCATCGACAAGGTGATGTCCGAGACGAAGAAGGACAAGCCGGGCGAGTAGGCGTCACCTATAGAAGACGAAGGTCAGGACCACGAAGAGCGGCAGCAGGATGGTGCCCGACCACAGCATGTAGCCGAAGAAACCCGGCATCTTGACCCTGGCGCGCCGCGCGATCGAATAGACCATGAAATTGGGCGCATTGCCGATATAGGTGAGGGCGCCCATGAAGACGGCGCCGGCAGAGATCGCGGTCAGCGTCATCGCCTGCGCGTTCATGAGTTCCTGCGGATCGCCGCCGGCGAGCTCGAAGAAGACGAGATAGGTCGGCGCATTGTCGAGGAAGGCCGAGAGCATGCCGGTCAGCCAGAAATAGGCGGGGTTGCTCGGATCGCCATTCGCATCGGTCACCAGGGCGACGAGGGGCGCGAAAATGCCATCCGTGCCCGCCTTGAGCATCGCCAGGACCGGGATGATGGTGATGAAGATGCCGGCGAACAGCTTGGCTACTTCCTTGATCGGGTCCCAGGAGAAGGTGTTGGCCTGGCGGTCGCCCTTGGGCGTCACCGCGACGGAAACCAGCGTCACCGCGATCATGATCAGGTCGCGCAGGATGTTCTCGATTTCGGCATCCACACCCATGATGCGGACGGTGCCGAGTTCCATCGAGGCGCTGAGCAGGATGGCAGCAATGATCACCCCGAGCAGAATGATGTTGAGCCCGCCCGACAATCTGAGCGGCTCATCATCGGGCGTCGGGTCGGGCTTCGAATGGCCGTCGCGGCGATAGATAACGGTGTCGAGGATGAAGAACAGGGCGAGAAGCGCGGCCGACAGAAAGAGCGTTTCGGGCAGCAGATGCTCGGTCGTCCAGAAAAAGTCGACGCCGCGCAGGAAGCCCAGGAACAGCGGCGGATCGCCGAGCGGTGTCAGCG
>CAZICN010000344.1:0-4371 GCA_964537655.1 uncultured Aestuariivirga sp. | reverse complement strand
TCTGCGTTCGGGCGCCGAAGGCGACTTCAAGGCGGCGCTCGAGCGCACGATCGATGAATCCGACCGTCTGCTGCAGACCTTCAATGCGCTGCTGTCGATCGCCAAGGCGGAATCGGGCCAGTCGCGCGAAGGCCTGCAGCCGGTCGATGCGGCCGTCATCCTCAACGAAGTGGCCGAGCTCTACGCGCCCTTTGCGGAGGACCAGGGCGGCAGTCTCAAGACCGAGATCGTGGGCGAGCTCGATGTCCGCGCCAATCGCCAGCTTCTGGCCCAGGCGATCAGCAATCTCGTCGACAATGCGCTCAAGTATGGCGAGACCCCCGCCACCGGAGCGCCCGAGATCGTCGTGACCGGCGGCATCGAGGGTGACGAGGTGACGATCACGGTGAGCGACCGGGGCCGCGGCGTCGCGCCCCAGGACCGCGAGCATGTGCTGGAGCGTTTCGTGCGTCTCGATGAAAGTCGCTCGAAGCCGGGCAACGGCCTGGGCCTCAGCCTCGTCGCCGGCGTCATGAAGCTGCATGGCGGGCGCGTGGCGCTCGAGGACAACGAGCCGGGCTTGCGCGTCAAGCTCGTCCTGCCGCGCCTGGCGCCTGCCTAGATCGCCATGAGGTTGGATCGCTGCGATCCAGCCGCGACTTTACATCCGCGAGAAACGGCGTACAAAGCGCGCCCCCAAACGCTGATGGAGGTTGCGGATGAGCCGGCGAGCCGATGTGGCGAAACACTGGGAAGCCAATGCCGAGACATGGACGAAGCATGCCCGCGCCGGATACGACATCTATCGCGACGCGCTGAACACGCCGGCCTTTCTCGCCATGTTGCCTGCGATCCAGGGTCTGAGCGGTCTCGACGTTGCCTGCGGCGAGGGCTCGAACACCAGGGAACTCGCCAGGCTCGGGGCGAAGATGCGCGGCATCGACATCGCGCCGACATTCATCCGGCATGCGCGCGAAACAGAAACAGCGGATCCCCTCGGTATCGCCTTCGATGTCGGCGACGGCATGGCTCTTCCTTTCGCCGCTTCGTCATTCGATTTCGTGACCTCCTTCATGGCGCTGATGGACATGCCGGACCAGGGCAAGGTGATCGGCGAGATCGCGCGCGTGCTGAGGCCCGGCGGCTTTCTGCAGTTCTCCATTCTGCATCCGTGCTTCGTGCCGCCCTACCGCAAGACATTGCGCGAGGCGGATGGGCGCGTGCGCGCGGTCGAGGTCGCGGGTTACTTCGACGCCGTCGACGGCGAGGTCGAGCGCTGGTGGTTCTCGAGTCTCCCGGCGGCGGAGCGCGCCGCAGTGGCTCCCTTCCAGGTGCCCCGCTTCCATCGCACCTTGAGCCAGTGGGTGGGCTTCATCTGCGAGGCGGGACTGGTGATCGAAGCGCTGGGCGAGCCTTGCGCCGATCCGAAACTGGCGGCGGCGGAGCCCGTGGTGGCCGATACGCGTGTCGCGCCGATATTCCTTCATTTCCGCGCCCGCAAGCCATAACCGCCCACCCGGCTTATGGATTTCCGGTTCCATCGGCGGCTCCGGCGCATTATTGCTGCTGCATGACGAGCGATCCCACACATCTTCCGCCCCCTGCCGACCTTGAGGCCGCCCGCCGCGCCTGGGCGGATCTGAGCGCCGGCGGCGGCGCCATGACGGCCTTCGAGGCACGCCGCCCGCTGGTCGAGGCGGTGTTCGGCGGCTCGCCCTTCCTGCGCGACCTGATCCTGCGCGATCCCTCTTTCGCGGCGCGCCTGCTCGATGGCGATCCGCAACAGATGCTGGACGACGTCATCGAAGGCCTCACCGCCGCCGATGATGAGCCGGCGATGCGCCGGCTCCTGCGCCTGAGCCGCGGCCGCGCCGCTCTGATCATCGCCCTGGCCGATATCGGCGGGGTTTGGCCGCTCGATGCCGTCACCGGGGCGCTCACGCGCTTTGCCGAGGCCGCCCTCAAGGCGGCGCTCGACTGGCTGTTCCGCGACGCCCTGCGCACTGGCAAGCTGCTTGCGCTCGATGAAGGCGATGCCGGCCGGGATTCGGCCTATACCATTCTCGGCATGGGCAAGTTCGGCGCCCATGAGCTCAATTATTCGAGCGATATCGATCTCATCGTCCTCTATGACCCGCAGGCCGCGAAACTGGCCGACGGTGTCGATCCTTCGACCTTCTTCGTGCGCCTCACCAAGCGCCTCGTCGTGCTGATGCAGGATGTGACGGAGGATGGCTATGCCTTCCGCGTCGATCTGCGCCTGAGGCCCGACCCGCGCGCCACCCAGATCGCCATATCGATCGAGGCGGCGGCGATCTATTACGAGAATATGGGGCAGAACTGGGAGCGCGCCGCGATGATCAAGGCGCGGCCCGTCGCCGGCGACATGGCGCTCGGCGCGGAATTCCTCGACCGGCTCGTCCCCTATATCTGGCGCAAATATCTCGACTTCGCCGCCATCGCCGATGTCCAGTCGCTCAAGCGCCAGATCCATGCCGTCAAGGGGCATGGGACGATCGCGGTCAAGGGCCACAATATCAAGCTCGGGCGCGGCGGCATCCGCGAGATCGAATTCTTCGTCCAGACGCAGCAGCTCATTGCCGGCGGCCGCAACCCGAAACTGCGCGGGCGGCGCACCATCGACATGCTCGCGGCCCTCGCCGAGGCGAAGTGGATAACGCCGGAGGCCGCGGCCGAGCTGACTGAAGCCTACTGTTTCCTGCGCGGGATCGAGCACCGCATCCAGATGGTGGCGGACGAACAGACGCAGACCCTTCCCGAGGACGCGGCGGCCTTAGAAAGCCTGGCGCGCTTCTCGGGCTTCGCCGATGCGCCGTCCTTCGAGGCGAGGCTGCGCGCGACATTCGAGCTGGTGCAGGGCCACTATGCGGCCCTGTTCAAGGATGCCGAGGATCTCGGCACCGAGGCCGGAAGCCTCGTCTTCACCGGCGGCGAGGACGATCCCGAAACCCTCGAAACCCTGACCCGCATGGGCTTCAAGCGCGCGAGCGAGATCGCCGCGATGATCCGCAGCTGGCATTTCGGCCGCTATTCGGCGACGCGCAGCGCCCGTGCCCGCGAGCTTCTGACCGAGCTGATGCCGGCCCTTCTGACCTCGCTCGCCAGGAGCGGCGATGCCGATCAGGCCTTTATCGCCTTCGACCGGTTCCTTGCCGGGCTGCCCGCCGGCGTCCAGCTCTTCTCGCTGCTCAAGACCAGATCGGCGCTGCTCGATCTCATCGGCATCATCCTGGGCGCCGGCCCGCGCCTCGCCCAGGAATTGAGCCATCGCCCGAAAGTCCTCGATGCCGTGCTCGATCCCGGCTTCTTCAGCTCGCTGCCGAAAGCGCCGGAGATCGCGAGCCTGCTGGCGGCGGCGATACCGCCGGACACCGAGCTCGACGAGGCGATCGACCGGGTGCGCATCGTCGCCAAGGAGCAGGCCTTCCGCATCGGCGTGCGCATCCTGTCGGAGACCGTGAGTGCGGCCGATGCGGGCGGCGCCTTCTCCGATCTCGCCGACATGGTGCTCACCCATCTGCATGAGGCGGTGGCGCGGAAAATGCTGCGCCGTCACGGCCGCGTGGCGGGCGGGCGCAGCGCCGTCGTGGCCCTGGGCAAGCTCGGCGGGCGCGAGATGACGGCCGGATCCGATCTCGATCTGATCCTGATCTTCGATCATGATGAAACGGCCGAGGCCTCGGACGGCAAGCGGCCGATCTCGCCCGGCCAGTATTTCACCCGCCTGACGCAGCGCCTGATTGCCGCGGTGACCGCGCCGACCGCCGAGGGCGTCCTCTATGAAGTGGACATGCGCCTGCGTCCCTCGGGCAACAAGGGACCGGTGGCCACCAGCCTCGCGAGCTTCACCGATTATCATCGCAACCAGGCCTGGACCTGGGAGGGCCTGGCGCTGACCCGGGCGCGCGTCGTCGCCGGCGATCCTTCCCTGGCGCAGGAGATCGACGATGTCATTCGCGAGACCCTGTGCCGACACCGCGACATGGCGAAGATCACCGGCGATGTCATCGACATGCGCCGGCTGATGCTGAAGGAGAATGCGCCTTACGGCACCTGGGACATCAAGCGGACGCCGGGCGGGCTCGTCGATGTCGAGTTCATCGCGCAGTATCTGCAGATCGCCCATGCGCACCGGATGCCGGACATCCTGCAGGCGACCACGGTCAGGGCGCTCGAAAGATCGATCGCGGCGGGCCTCGTCGCGGAGGAAGACGGCCACACGCTGAAGGAGGCCTGCCTTCTCTATCAGCGCCTGACCCAGGTGTTGCGCCTGTGCGTCTCGGGTCCCTACGACCCGAAAGCCGTGCCTTCCGGCCTCAACCGCATCGTGGCGAGCGCATCGGCCATGCCCGATATCGGGTCGGCGGAAGC
>CAZICN010000343.1:3074-4400 GCA_964537655.1 uncultured Aestuariivirga sp. | reverse complement strand
GCGGCGCTTGAACACCGCCTTGCGGCCGACTTCCAGTTCCACCAGCTCGAAGGATTCGGTGCCGTTCGAGCCGACGGCGAAGGCGCCCTTCTCGGCCGGATCGAGCATCAGGAAAGGATAGTGGAACAGATGCTCGGGAACCGCGACCTGCGGCGCCTTGAGATTGAGGATCAGGGTCTTGCCGTCCTTGACCTGAATCGCATTGGCGTCCCACAATTCGGTGGTCATCACCGCATTGCCCTTGTCGTCCTTCTTGCCCGAGTCGATGTCGTTGAGCATGTAGCCCTTCATCAGGCCGACGACGGAGGAGCCGACTTTCGGATCGAGGCAATTGTTGATGTTCCACGCCACGTGCTCGGCGGTGAAGTCATCGCCCTTGTGCCACTTGGCATCCTTCTTGATGTGCAGCGTCCAGGTCTTGAGATCTTCCGACGCTTCCCACTTTTCGCACAGATGAGGGCGGGTCACATTGTCGACGCCGGTGCGGGTGAGATAGCCGCAGACCTGGCGCACCACGTTCGAGTCATAGACCCACGAGAAGGTGTGCGGGTTCTCGACCTTGGGGATGCGCTGGGCGATCTTGAGCACCCCGCCTTTCGGCATTTCCTGCGCCATGGCCGGAGGGGCCAGGGGTTCGCCGGTGATCTTGCCGGCCCACATATAGGCGGCACCCGAAGACATGCCGAGCAAACTCGCATAGCGGACGAATTCGCGCCGGTCGATCTTCTGGTCCGCGAGCTGCTGCTTGAGCTTCGGAATCCAAATATGTTCTTTGTCTGACATCTGTCCTCTTCCTCCCTCCCATTCGGGGGTTCTTTGCAAAAGATGAACGTGGCGTCCTGTTGGATCGGACGTCGATTTTGCGAGCCGTTTGCGCCCTTGAGAAGCCTATCACCGTCAAGGGAATACGCAAATGGTGAATGGAATTTACGCCCCGGCCCGCTACCCGGTTGCACATTTCCGTCTACTGAACGCCCGGCGGCGGCACAAAAGCGTAATATTCCTGTTCCAGGAGCTCGGCGAAGCGCAGCGCGGTCAGGTCGCCGTACTGCCTCGTGATGATCTGGACGCCGGCCGGGAGCCCTTGCGGCGTCAGCCCCATGGGCGCGACGGTCGAGGGCAGGTAGAAGCCGCCGGAATAACCCGCCCAGAACAACTGGTCGGTCGTCGGCATCTGACGCCCATTGACCGCGATCGTCCGTTCATGGCGCTCGCCCTTCTGGTCATGCGGGAAGGCGGCGGAGGCGGCGGCCGGGCAGATCATGACATCCCAGTCCTCGAAGAACCGTTCCCAGAGGAGGCGCATCTGGTGGCGCCGTTCATTGA